>DATMLO010000159.1:0-52162 GCA_035570495.1 Allostellaceae bacterium
CAGCTGCAGTTTTCCCGTCGCGCGCTCGAGCTCGTAGATGCCGCCCTTGTCGTCCTGCCATTTGATCTGGCTGTCACTGATCGTCGCCGGCCTTGAATCCACCTGGTTGTGGTCGAGGTCGACGACCACGGGCCAATTCGCCCCGCCCACCGCGTTGACGCAGCGCAAATGCAGCAATCCGCTCTCCGCGGCAAACCCGCTGACCGCGGCAATCTGGCATCCGATCACGGCCGCAACCAGCCCGACGACGGCCCGCGCCCCACGCTTTGCGCGAAAAAAAGTTGCCAACATTATCAGTATCTTCGCCTCGAAGTTGGGATTGCCCGGCAATTAGGCACGGTTTTTGCCTTCTGTTGATTTTGAACGGCGCGTTGTCGAATCCGGCTCTCAGCGGGGGGCTTCGGCATAAGGGTCGGGATTAAACACGACGAGGTGGAGAATGCTAGTCGCATCACCAAAATGGTTAGATACGGGGACGAATGCCTGGCAAATGGCGGCCGCCACATTTGTCGGGCTGCAGAGCATCCCGGGTCTCGTGGTTCTGTATGGGGGCATCGTCAAAAAGAAATGGGCGATCAACTCCGCGTTCATGGCGATCTATGCCTTTGCCGCGGTGATGGTCGTGTGGGTGCTGTGGGCCTACAGCATGGCCTTCGGCGATCAGTGGTTTGGAGCTTTGGCCGTTATCGGCTTCCCGAAGCCGGTGCTCGGGGCGGACGTTCTACTTAGTCAAGCAAACATCCCGTCAATCTCCACCAGCGGCGACTCGGCGGGCATGCCGCCCTTCGCGTTCCCGATGGCGACGCTGGTGTTCTTCCAGTTCGTCTTCGCCGCGATCACCGTGATCATCCTCGCCGGTTCGCTGATCGGCCGGATGAGCTTCAAGGCCTGGATCCTCTTCGTGCCGTTGTGGATGACCTTCGTCTACACGGTCGGCTGCTTCAGCATTTGGGGTGGCGGCTGGCTGGCGTCGATGGGTGCGGCGGACTTCTCGGGTGGTTACGTCATTCATCTCGCGGCGGGCACATCGGGCTTTGTCGCGGCATGGGTGATCGGGCCGCGTATCCAGCAGGATCGCGACCATTTCCCGCCCAATAGTCTGCTGATGGCGCTGGTCGGCGCCGGCATCCTGTGGCTCGGCTGGAACGGCTTCAACGGCGGCGACCCCTACTTCGCCAATGCCGACGCGTCGGCCGCGATCCTCAACACCAACCTGTGCACCTGCGTGTCGCTGTTGGTGTGGACGATCATGGACTCGTTCGCTTACGGCAAGCCGTCGGTGGTCGGCGCGATCAACGGCATGATCGCGGGCCTGGTCGGCATCACCCCGGGCGCCGGTTATGTCAACGGCTGGGGCGCGATCGCGATCGGCGTCATCACCGGGATCATCCCCTGGATCATGATGAACAAGGTGCAGACCACCGCGCTGTTCAAGAAGGTCGACGACACGCTCAGCGTTCTCTCGACGCATGGCGTGGCCGGCCTGATCGGCGGTCTATCGGTCGGCATCTTCGCCTGCGGCGACATGCTGATGTATGTGGCCCCGGACGGCGACAAGCAGGCACCGGGCATGAGCGTCACCGGCCTGCTCTACGGCGACTCGGGCAACCAGCTGCTGATGCAGGTCTACGCGGCGGCGTTCATCATCGTCTACAACGTCATCGCCACCTTCATCATCCTCAAGGTCATCTCGATCTTCGTGTCGCTGCGAATGGACGAGACGACACTGCGGATCGGCGACGACGCGGTGCATGGCGAGACGGCCTACAACTTCGGTGACGGCGAGGAGCCGGCCGTCGCCGAGTAAGTCTCGAACTAAGCGTAGCCTAAGCGTGCGGGGGTGCTTGCCGGCGAGCCGGGAAGCGCCCCCGAATTCTGTCAGTGGGGAACGGACATGAGATTGGCCTACCGGATGGGACCTCGCCTAGCGCTCGCCGTTTTGCTGCTTGGCGCGAGCGCCGGCGTCGCGCTGGCCCAGCAGCCGCCAGCCGGCAGCGCGCCGAAATTTGACAGCGGCGACACCGCCTGGATGCTGACCTCGGTCGCACTCGTGCTGATGATGACGATCCCCGGCCTCGCGCTGTTTTACGGCGGCATGGTGCGCAAGAAGAACGTGCTGGCGACCGTGATGCAGAGCTTCATGGTGACCTGCCTGGTGACGGTGCTGTGGACCGTCTGCACCTACAGCATGGCCTTTACCACCGGCAGCCCCTATGTCGGCGGGATGAGCCGCTTCCTGTTGATGGGGATGACGATCGACTCGGCGAACGATCTCGCCAAGACCATCCCTGAATCGGTCTACATGTGCTTCCAGATGACCTTCGCGATCATCACCCCGGCGCTGATTTGCGGCGCCGTCGCCGATCGCATGAAATTTTCGGCGCTGATCTGGTTCATCGGCCTGTGGGCCGTCTTCGTCTACGCGCCGATCGCGCATTGGGTATGGGGCCCCGACGGGTTCCTCAACGACGCCGGTGTGCTCGATTTCGCCGGCGGCACGGTCGTTCACATCAACTCCGGCGTCGCCGGGCTGATGTGCGCGCTGATGCTCGGCAAGCGGCGCGGCTATCCGACCGAGCCGATGGCGCCGCACAACCTTGTCTTCAGCATGATCGGCGCGTCGCTGCTCTGGGTCGGCTGGTTCGGCTTTAACGCCGGCTCGGCGGTGACGGCCGGGACGGGCGCCGGGATGGCGATGGCGGTGACGCAAATCGCCACCGCGACTGCGGCGCTCACCTGGATGTTTGTCGAGTGGGCGCTGAAGGGACGGCCGAGCGTGCTCGGCATCTGCTCAGGCGCCGTCGCCGGTCTGGTCGCGATCACCCCGGCTTCCGGCTTTGTCGACCCGCGCGGGGCGCTGATTATCGGCATCGCCGCGGGTGTCATCTGCTATTGGGGATCGACCGGGCTCAAGCACGCCTTCGGCTATGACGACAGCCTCGACGCGTTCGGCGTGCACGGCGTCGGCGGTACGGTCGGCGCGCTGTTGACCGGCGTTCTCGCGGTCTCTGCGGTCGGCGGCGAAGGCCATAGCGGCCTCATCGACGGCAACCCGCATCAAGTCGTCGTTCAACTCTACGGCGTCGGCTGCACCGTGATCTACGACGCGATCGTCTCGCTCATTCTGCTGAAGATCATCGACCTCGTCATCGGGCTGCGAGTCGACACCGACAGCGAGCGCGAAGGCCTCGATCTGAACCTGCACGGCGAAGTCGTGCCGTAACTGCCACCGGCCGTCAGACCCAACCTCGACGCGATTGCCCAACAGGACGGCGTTTGTTGCCGTCCCGCATAGCAGCACGGCTTTGACTGCCTATTATTTAGTCAGTGAGCGCACCTCACTGAACTAATTCATATAATATTGTTATTCTTATTGCCCATACGCTCCCGTATTATATACTTCGAGCAGATGGCGGGGGCCGTCACCATCGGTGGCGTCATGCCATGGCACTTGGCGATCAGTGGGAACACACAGCATGGATCGAGGCATTTCGAAAACGCTGCGGTTGAGCGTTGCGGGCATCGCCCTGGTTGTTGGCTGGCAGTACGGGATGACCGCCGCTTGGGCGCAGACCGCGGCTCCACCGCCGGCGCCGACAGACACGACGCCTCCGGCGGCAGCCGCACCGGCGGCACCGGCCGCGCCCACCTCGCCGCTTACCGCGCCGAGCATGGCGGGTCCGCTGGCGCTCAGCACCACGCCCTATAATTTTGACGCCGCCGGGCTCGGCCATGTCTACCTCAACGGCGTGCTGAGCGGCATGGGGCTGTTCCAGGATAATTCGACGTCGGTATTCCAGCCGACGAGCGGCAAGTTCCTTGGCCTCGACAAGGACAACAACTTCGACATCAGCAACGGCATGGCCATCATCCAGAAGATCGATGGCCTTGTGCAATTCTACGTGCAGACCGGCATCTATTCGCTGCCGGCGCTCGGGGTGAATTACCACGACACTCAAGCGGCCGTGAAAGCCGAGAGGGACTTTTTCGGTCCCGTTCCGGAGGCCTATCTGAAGGTCGTGCCAACCGACACCTTCTCGATCGAGGCGGGTAATCTGCCGAGCCTCATCGGTGACGAATACACCTTCACCTTTGAGAACATGAACATCGAGCGCGGCCTGCTCTGGAACCTCGAGCCGGCGATCAGCCGCGGCGTGCAGGCCAACTTGACGACCGGCCCGGTGGCCTGGGCGCTGTCGGGCAATGACGGGTTCTACTCGAGCAACCTCAGCTGGATCAGCGGCTCGGCGACCTGGACGATCAACCCGCAGAACACGCTCGCGCTCGCCGCCGGCGGCAATCTGGAAAACAGCCAGGTCAACTCGATCGCCTCGCCATACCAACTCGACAATTCCGACATCGTCAACCTGATCTACACCTACAACAACGCACCGTGGACGATCAGCCCGTACTTCCAGTACACGCATAACAAGCACAGCACGATCTATAATGCCGGCACCACCAAGGACGCCGATACCTGGGGCGGCGCGGTGCTCGCCAACTACAGCATCAACGACAACTGGAACATCGCCGGCCGCATCGAATATGTCGGCAGCGACGGTAGCTCGACCGACGGCACCGTCAATGTGCTGTTCGGGCCTGGCAGCTCGGCTTGGTCCTTCACGGTGACCCCGACCTGGCAGATGGGCATGTATTTCGCACGGCTCGAAGGCTCTTATGTCACCGCGTCGAGCGTCAACAGCGGTGACGGTTTCGGCAAGTTCGGCACCTCCACCACCCAGGCGCGTGTGGTGCTGGAAGCCGGCGTCGCGTTCTAGACGCTTCGTCGCTTACAAATAAAAAGGGCCGGGAAATTCCCGGCCCTTTTCTTATGCATTGAGCAGCCCGGCTACTTCTTCTCGCCCGGCTTGAAGTCGAGCGCGCAGCCGTTCATGCAATACCTGAGGCCCGTCGGCTTCGGCCCGTCGTCGAATACATGGCCGAGATGGCCGCCGCATTTCTGGCAATGCACCTCGGTGCGCACCATGAAGAAGCTGCGGTCGGTCGTGGTCTCGACCGCGCCGTCCTTCGGCACATAAAACGACGGCCAGCCGCTACCGCTGTTGAACTTGGTGTCGCTGTCGAACAGCGGCTCGCCGCAGCCGGCGCAGAAATAGGTGCCCGGCTCATACAAATGGTCGAGCGGGCTGGCGCCAGCGCGCTCGGTGCCGTGCTTGCGCAGCACATGAAACTGCTCGGGCGTCAGCTTCTTCTTCCAGTCATCGTCGCTCATCGCGACATCGAATTTCTTGTCGTCCGCCATGTGAGACCCCTTATCGAACAGGCCTTGAATATCGGTTTTGTTGGGGCTTTCGGAAAGAGGCGACGGCAGCGTTGTTTAATGAATTCGCTCGTCGTTGCCCGGAGTCGGGCGCAAGAGCTCGGCGGTCGAACGGGCGATCCAGCACCAGACAATGCACGAGAGCTCGTCGTCATTGGTGCGCAGCCGCTCGGCCTCGCGCTCGGCGACCTGAAGCGCGTCACTGCCGTGCCGTCGCACGAGCATCAGCGCCGCCTCCCAGATTTTTCGCTCATTCGTCATCACCTGAGTAAATTCCGTGCGCATCCCGGAGTTCCTCACCACCCATACGATCGGCCAAAAGAAGCGCTAGGCCGAGCTATATCTTGTTACATAGGCTTATAGCGTATACTGCATCCTGGTTGCGCGGCTTTCAAGCCCTGCCGAGCTGGCGTATAATCCGCTGCCATGCCTGATCTTTTTGACGCGATGGGGCCGAAGCCTGACAACGGCTATTCGGCAAAGGACATCGAGGTCCTCGAAGGCCTCGAACCGGTGCGCCGCCGCCCGGGGATGTATGTCGGGGGCACCGACGAGCGGGCGCTGCATCATCTCGCCGCCGAGGCGCTCGACAATGCGATGGACGAGGCGGTCGCCGGGCACGCCACTCGAATCGAATTGGAGCTTTCCGCCGAGGGCTGGGTCACGGTCAGCGACAACGGCCGCGGCATCCCGATCGACGCGCATCCGCGCTTTCCCGACAAATCGGCGCTCGAAGTTATCCTCACCACGCTGCATTCGGGCGGCAAGTTCAGCGGCAAGGTCTACCAGACCTCGGGCGGCTTGCACGGGGTCGGCGTCTCGGTGGTCAACGCGCTCAGCGACGCGCTCTCGGTCGAGGTCGCATGGGTCGGCGAAGCGGCACGAGATCGCAAGCTTTACCGGCAAACTTATTGCCGCGGGGTGCCGCAGGGAAAGCTAGAGCCGGTAAGCGCGGCACCGAACCGCCGCGGCACGACCATCTCCTTCCATCCCGACCCCGAGATCTTTGGCGACGACGCCGTCTTCCGCCCGGCGACGCTCTACCGCATGGCGCGCTCAAAGGCGTATCTCTTCCGCGGCGTCGAGATCCGCTGGTCGTGCGACCCCTCGCTGCCGCGCCCCGACGGCGTGCCGCAGGAAGCGCGGCTGCATTTCCCCGGCGGGCTTGGCGATTACCTCGCCGCGAGCCTCGCCGAGCGCACATTGCTGACCCCGCGCCCCTTTCTCGGCAAGGTCGACTTCCCGCCGGATGGCACCCAAGGCGGCGGCAGCGTCGAATGGGCCGTCGCCTGGGCCGAGGACGAGGATGACGGCTTCTGCCATTCCTATTGCAACACGATCCCCACGAGCGAGGGCGGCACGCACGAGGCCGGCTTGCGCAACGCGCTGATGCGCGGCCTCAAGGCGCATGGCGAGCTGATCGGCAACAAGCGCATCGTGCAGGCGACCGGCGAGGATGTCACCACCGGCGCGGCGATGCTGCTCTCCCTCTTCCTGCGCGACCCGCAATTCCAGGGGCAGACGAAAGAACGCCTGTCCAGTGTCGAGGCCACTCGCCTCGTCGAGGGTGCGATCCGCGACCATTTCGACCATTGGCTCGGCGCCGACCCGGCGACGACCCGGCTCCTCCTCGACCGCATCTGCGAGCGCGCCGAGGAGCGCCTCAACCGCCGCCAGCAAAAGGAGCTGGCGCGCAAGACCGCGACCCGCAAGCTCCGCCTCCCCGGCAAGCTCGTCGACTGCACCAGCAGCGCCGCCACCGGCACCGAAATCTTCCTCGTCGAGGGCGAGAGCGCCGGCGGCTCGGCCAAGCAGGCGCGCGACCGCAACATCCAGGCGATCCTCCCGCTGCGCGGCAAGATCCTCAACGTCGCCAGCGCCTCGGCCGACAAGATGCGCGGCAACCAGGAGATCGCCGACATCCTGCTCGCGCTCGGCTGCGGCGCGGGCAAGCAATACAAGGAAGAGGCGCTGCGCTACGAGCGCGTCATCATCATGACCGACGCCGATGTCGACGGCGCGCACATCGCCTCGCTGCTGATGACCTTCTTCTTCCGCGAGATGCCGCAGCTCGTCGATAACGGCCACCTCTACCTCGCGCTGCCGCCGCTCTACCGCATGACCCAGGGCAACGTGACGCAATACGCGCGCGACGACGCGCACCGCGAGGAGCTCCTGGCCAGCGTGTTCAACGGCCGCGGCAAAGTCGAGATCAGCCGCTTCAAGGGTCTCGGCGAGATGCCCGCCAAATACCTCGCGGCGACGACGATGGACCCCACGAAGCGCACCGTGCTGCGCGTCAACCTGCCAAAGCGCGACCTCGCGGCCGACGACATGGCGGTCGACGCGATCGAAACCCCCGCCGAAGCCTTCCGCCGCACCGAGGCCCTGGTCGAAACCCTGATGGGCCGCCGCCCCGAACTCAGGTTTGATTACATCCAGAAAAATGCGCGTTTTGCGCGGGATTTGGATGTGTAGACGAATCAAACGACTTATCGCTATTCATCCGTTCGACTTCGCCTGTTCACCTCCAAACAAACGATCAACCAACGCCCCGGTATAAACGCCCAAGGCAGTTTCAACAATGCCTAGAGTGCTTTTAAGTGATGAAAATTCTGGAATCGTTTGATTGAGAAACAATATTATGATAACAGGAATTATCAGAGAAAATACAATGGCGATACCTATGCCCAAAATCGCCAGCGCAGGATGAGTAGCGGTTTTATCGTAAATTGTAAGGTTCGTAAACTTTCTTACTATCGCCGCCACATATACCGCAAATACCGGGCTTATTATCAGCGACAATTCAACACGCTCTTGTGCTGTAAGTGCTCCGCCCAATAGAACTAGGCCAAAAGTACTTAGGTGCGACGCAATAATCAAGAAGCCAACGACCATCCGCAGTGAATCTAGCGCCACGAAAGCCCCCTAGAGTTTGCAAACAACGTCGGAACTAACCACCCCATAGTCTTCAATGTGAGAGAAGCCACGAGTTAAGAGAAATCCTCCCAGACGCTCCTGTAGTTGTTCAAGCGGACCATCGGAGATGCGATTTTCTTCAAGGCGAGCGTCGTCCGGCCTGCGATCGGGGCTTCCGGGGGCGAAAAAACCTTCTTGGAATTGCAAGAGCAAATTAACGGTATCCGTGTTGGAGATACCTTGTGGAATAATTTGCAGCAGTAGTTTCTCCCACCGATTGCGAGTGCACTCCGAAAGTGCTGGCCCCACGATTTCTATGCGATAAGCAAAGACTTGGTTTCCGTGCTGAAGTCGCTCTATGGTGCCACTCTGTTTAAAATCAGGCCTCCGCGCCTGGATAAACGCTTGCAGATTTTGAGAAATCATTTTCCACAACTGCTGATCTTTGTCTTCAAGCGTTACTTCTGACGCCCTGAACAAATTTGCGAGGTGGGTATCCTGTAGGCTGAAGCTGTCCAATCCAGGCCCTGCCCCTAACGCATTCGGATAAGCAGTTAGCACCAAACCGGTAACCTGAAGTTTTCGCGCATAATAAAATTCAAGAAGCGGTGGAACTGATATCTGGAGTAGCACAAACGGTGCTCCACAGGCGCCATATGCCGGATCGTCGAATGTCGCGCCACCTCCTTCAGAGCTCAGAAACTCGTGCAAATCGCCCAGCTTGGCTCTTGAAGCCACCGCAAATATGCGGCCTCGTTCATAACCGCCATCACCCAGGTAAGGACGATGCTTCATCTCAGCCGTCACGACGTCATCTTTCGAGCGACCGTCATATGTGCTCAATTGAACGCGCCGCAGCTTACTATTGTGTTCAATAACGCGATAACTTTTGTAATCATCAGTGTGACGATTATTAATTTTTTCAATATTATCGGGGATAGACGTCAAATCGATCGAAATATAATTTCCGTTTTCACTCAAACCATCTTCCGTATCGGCGTCCGAGAAATACGACCACCTGTCAGTCGTTTCACGATCATCGGATATTCCAAACAAAGGAGCCATGTGATGTGCAAACGTCACCGATCGAATGGACGTGGTCATACCAGGTATTTGCGGGGGCTTCATACTCAGTAAACCATTTTGGAAACTAGCGCCGCGGATAGTAATTTGTACCGCATCGCCCTTTTTCTTTACCGGTATCAGGCAAAAATCACCTTGCATATCATTCGAGTTTGACGAATCGAAGCGCGCATAGCCAAGGTAACGGCTATCATTGTGTTCGATTTCCACCTGGTAATACGAGATTTGCGCATAAACTGTCGTCGAGAACATGAAACCAAGCAGCAATTGGAAAAAAAAGACAGAAACCCGCATAGCCAATCTCGTGAAGTTCGCAATCAAGGAATGGCGCGATCAAGGCCCTCAGTCGACGTTTGGGGGTCTTCAATTGCCCGGTGAATGAAACGCTAACTCATCTACAACCATTAAGCGATCGTCTTTCGATGAGTCGCGTTCAGTCGGCGAATTCTGACGGAAACAGTGTGAATCGTTGGGTCAAAAAATTGCCATAATCGTATTTTATCGTTGCGATTTCCATCTCGCCTTCAAGTGAGGCGCATTCAATCGCAAGGATCATTTATGGCTGTAAATCCGCTGATAAAACAGCGAAAGCCGGGTTCGGGGCGGCCGTTCCGGAAGGGGCAATCGGGCAATCCGGCCGGGCGGCCGATGGGATCGCGCAATCGCGCGACGCAGCTCGCCGAGGCGATCCTCGACGACAATGCCGGGGCCATCTTCGAGAAGCTTGTCGAGTTGTCGCTCGCCGGTCGCGAGACGATGCTCAAGCTCGCCGCCGAGCGCATCGTGCCGCGCCGCGCGCGCACCCACGCCCTGGCGCTGCCGGAGGTCAAATCCGCCGCCGATCTCGCCACGGCGATGGACGCCATCATGCGCGCCGCCGCCGAGGGCGCGATCACCCCGTTCGACGCCGCCGAATTGGCCCGCATGGTCGAGACCGCGTTGCGCGCGTTCGAGATCGGCGATTTCGACCGCCGCCTCGCGACGCTGGAACGCGAGGTGCAGGACGCCAAAGAGGCGGACAATGAAGCTTGAACCGGCCGCGATGCGTGAGGCGCATCGCCACCCCCACCCGGCCTCCCCCATCGAGGGGGAGGAGAAGATAGGCACCGGCGCGCCCCTCCCCCTGGATGGGGGAGGGTTGGAGTGGGGGTGACAGCAGATGCGCCGCCGGCTTGAGGCTTACGAGCGCCGCCTCGCCGCGCTCGCCGGGGCGCTGCGCGGCTGGTCGCGCGACGCCGAACGCGAGAGCCAAGAGCGCGAGCATCACAAGATTCTGGCAGCCCTGCTGCGCGGCGGGCTCGAACATGCCGGGCTCGACCCCAGTGAGTCGCCCGCCTTGCGCGATCTCGAAAACCCGCCGGCGTGGCGGCGGCCGCGGCCGTTTGTCCATCCCCTGCGCCGCCTCGCGGAGCGGCAGCGCCCGCGCACCCTGCTCGAGGCGCTCTACGACATCACGAAACGCTATCACGATGGGCGGCCGCCCGATTTGCGCCGGGATTCCGCGATGCACCTCATCGGCTATTACTGCTTTGGTGACGGCGCCACCAGGGAAGCGCCAGCGTGAGCGCATGTACGGCCCCTCCCCCGTGCGCGGGGGAGGGGGACCATGCGAAGCATGGTGGAGGGGGCATGCGTCAGAAGGCAGCCAGCGCGCCGGCGCGACCGCTCTCCCGACCGGCTTCGCCGCTTTACTTATAAACACAGCTAAAAATCGAACATCTTCTTTGCCATTCGCGACTCATCGACAAAGTTAATTTAACAATCTCGCAATTATTATTGCCCGTTAATTACCCGCAGCGCTTTTTGTTAGGAAACTGCAATGAAAACCGCGTCGAGCGGCAACGACAGCCAGGTTTGTCGGGCGGAGAACGGCCAGTTCATCGCGTTCTGGCAAGGCCGCGTGGTTTATAAATTCGACGGTACGTTACGCTATTTCGACAACGAGCAAGCGGCGCGTGGCTTCTTGAGCCGCCGCGAGTTTGTTCGCAGCAGCATCATCGGCGGCCGGCGGGACAATGGCAACCGGCCTGCGATCGCCGTGAAATAAGGCCCAGGGAAATAAGGCCGGGCGAAATAACGCCCGGCGCTTGAGTATGAAACGGGCCGCAAGCGGCCCGTTCTTCGTCTAGTCCGTCCGCCGGCCGCGCAGGCTTCTGCCGTTCAACTGCAGGCGGTGCGCGTTGTGGACGATCCTGTCGAGGATCACCGCGCTGGCCGCCGGCGCGCCGATCGTCTCGGGCCATTTCTCGACCGCATGCGACGACGCGATCAGCGTGCTGCGCTGGCCCTGCCGGCGGTCGAGGATCTCGAACATTTCGACACGGTGCGCGGCGCTGAAGCGCTCTATGCCCCAGTCGTCGAGGATTAAGAGATCGACCGACTGGAGCTTGCGCATGCGCTGCGTATAGAGGGCCCTGCCGTGCAAGGCCGCCAGGTCGGCCATCAGCTGCGGCACGCGCTCGTAGCGCACGGACCGGCCGTCGCGGCATGCCTTGTCACCGAGCGCGCAGGCGAGCCACGTCTTGCCCACGCCCGTCGGTCCCTCGATGACCGCGTTTTCCCGGTTCGCGATCCACTGCCCCGTCGCCAGCATATGGAACAGCGCATCGTCAAAACCGCGGACCGCGCCGTAGTCGACGTCGGCGATCGACGCGTCATAGCGCAAGTTCGCGTGGCGCAACCGGCTCGTCAGCTGCTTCTTGGTGCGATGGACAGCCTCGCCGTCGATCAGGAAGAACAGCCTCTGCTCGAACGAAAACTCATCCGCCGACGCATTGTCGTTGATCTGTTGAAACGCCCGCGCCATGCCCGACAAACCCAGGCCGCGAAGACGGTCGGCCAGGGGATGGGGGGCATCGCTCGCCTGCAGGGCAGTGAGGACCGGCTTTTCGGCCGCCGACGCGGCAACCGCCGCAGGCCGGGACGACGCCACCGCGAGGAATCTCGAAGGGTTCGCGGCAAACGCCTGCCGCAGATTGACACGCTGCTGTCTCATCGAAAACTGCCCCAAATCCGGAGAAATGCACCGTTACGCGGTGAGCTCATCGACGAGCGCCCGCATCTCGGCTGCCGCCTTGCCATCGGGTTCAAATTCCGTGACGCCCTGACCGATGGTGATCGCCCGCGCGTAGGCGACGAGGTTGGAAACGCTCACGGGGACCAGGTTGACACCCATATCCGTGATCGCTCCCTCCGCCTGGCAGCGGTCAATCGTCCGCGACGCCACGGAGTTGAGGACGACCGCCGCCGTCTTCCGGCGCAGCGCCGTCAGCTGAATGGTCGTCGCCAGGTACTGCAAGTCGATGATGGTCGGCCTGCAAGGAATAAGCACCAAGTCCGCCAGATCAATTGTCGAGACGAGGATGCCTTCCGCATGCGCCGCCGTATCGATTACGACCAGCTCGGCGCCGAGGTTTGTCAACGACCCGATCGTCTGCGGAAGCCGCGCCGCCATGGCGGAAATGACATTGGGGTTTTTGCCGGTCACGGAGCGCAGATCGCCCCATTTCGCCGAAGCTTGCTGCGGGTCGACATCGACCACCACGGTACGCATGCCCGCTTCCTCGGCGGCCACCGCCAGATTCAAGCCGACCGTCGTTTTCCCGGTTCCGCCCTTCAGGCTCGCCATCGCCACAACTACGGCCATTGCGATGTCCCCGCGTTATTGATCACGGGCGTCATTTGAGGAGTGTCTCATCAATAATCGGTTAAGTTGTCTCGAGAGATTGTTCAATTATTGTTTTAATGTGTTCATATGCGCCGCGCATGATTTCCACATGCTGGTTCACGCTGTTGCCGGCCAGATCCAGTAACTGATCGCCAAGCAACATGATCAGATAATGCGCAGCATCGCGGTCTATATTAACATTCACGTGGCTTTCAGCTGCCATCACCGCCTCTCCATTAGAATCGCCGAAGCGAGATCCAATGAGCAGATAAAAAAGTGAAGACCGTACCTTAAGGATATCTTGTCGATACATTGCTTAACGATCTGTAAACTGGCAATATTCGTCACCATCTTAACCACGATTTCTTAAGGTAAAGAAAAATCGGACAGCGTTGGACGCCCAGTATTCGCGATAAATCTTCGTTTTCGTGTAGATATGCGATCGCGAGCACCGGCTGATCAGAACCGGCTGCCGGTTTCCAGTCGGCGGCACGCGCGTCGTCGTCGCGCGACGAGGCTCAGCCGCGTGAGTTGTCGTCACCTAAGCAATCGAACGCGTCGGGCGTAAACACCGTCCAGTACCGCTCGGCGAGGACAGGGTTGTCGGTCCGTGTGCCGGTGTTGACATCGAGTGGCGGCACGAAGGGGATGTCGAACACCTTTTTCAGGACGACCATCAAACTCATGTCGACGAGGCGCGTGTCCTTTTCCCTGGCCGCGATGTCGGGTGCGAAACGCGACACGACATCGATGACGTTGGGTGGCACCGGATGCTCTCCACGCGCGAAATAGTCCATGTAGAGCCATTCGTAGCCATTGCTGCGCGCGAGCATCCAAAAGAACTTCGGGTTGTAGTTGACCAGGCCGTGATTGACCGAACCTTGCGCCGGAAGGCTGTGCATCATGATGCCGCCAGGCGCGGCGAGGTCGTGCATGACCTTGAACGCGTTGAGTTGGTTTGCGACATGCTCCGTGGTGCCGTAATTCGTCACGAGCTGATGCTTGCCGACCAGATCGGCCGGCACATCGTCGTAATTAAGATCGAGCGGAAGCACCCCGGGCTACCATCGATGTCGATTGCAACATAGGCGCAGCCGAGCCACCTCCAAAACTCGCGCGTCGCTATCCCCGGCCTGTCTTGGCCAGGCGACGGCGGCGGCCCGCCAAAGCGGGACACAGCGCCGAAGAACGCACCGATCCGCTCGATCACATCGGGCACGGCAAAAAACATCCGGCCGATCTCTTGCGCGCCCAATTCGACGACGGCGGTTTGCTTGGGGATATGGCCGTTATCGATGAGGCGTAGCAGCAACTCGAGATCAAGCCGGCTCATGCCCATCGCCACCTCCTGCCAAACCGCAAGATCGCCGCGCGACAGCCAAGCGAGAGCACGACGATTGCGCCAAAAATGACCCCCGCGCCGAGCCCGCTGTCGACCAAGCCAACCGGCGCTCCGTAGAGCACATGCGACAGCGCCGCCGGGATCGGGCCCTGTTCTTCGACCCCAAAGTGGTCGGCTCGTTCCTGGTGCAGCCCCACCGCCGCGAGGGCAAAGACGGTAAAGCAGGCCAGCGCCGCCGCCAGGCTCGCGTATTTTGCGAATCGTCCCGTTTCGCGCACGGGCGATCTTTACCTCGTCAAATCTGGGGCAGCAACGATGTCGGAGAAATGGGACGGCTCGGCTCTCGGGCTCCACCGCCTCCGTTCGCGGCATCTTGCAAACTTGCCGCAGCCCCCCACCTACCCCATGTCGGCCCGAACGGGTTCGGCTGGCTGCCTCCTCGCTTCGGCCTTCTCGGCCGGCGGTGTTTCCGTCCTCCGATCCCCCACCGTGTCCGATGCGTCGCGCTTCGGCGCGGCGATGCTGTGTCTACGATTTGGAGCTGAGGGTTATGGCTACCGGCAAAGTCAAATGGTTCAATGCGCAAAAGGGTTACGGGTTTATCCAACCGACCAGCGGTGGGGCGGATGTGTTTGTCCACATCACCGCGGTGGAGCGGGCCGGTATGGACGGCTTGCAGGAAAACCAGACCTTGAGTTACGACCTTGAGCAAGGCCAGCGCGGCCGCGTTTCCGCGGTCAACCTGAAGGCCGAGTAAGGTCTTATGGCTCCGGGGGACGCTTCGGCGTCCCCCGTTTTTGGCAACAACGGAGAGGAGAATGGCTTTTGGCTAAGGAAGAACTGATCGAATTCGAGGGCTCGGTGCTCGAGCTCTTGCCCGATGCGCGGTTTCGCGTGCGCCTCGACAACGGCCACGAGACCCTCGCCTACTCGTCCGGCCGGATGAAGAAGAACCGCATCCGCATTCTTGCCGGCGACCGCGTCACGGTCGAAATGACGCCCTACGATCTCACCAAGGGCCGCATCAATTTCCGGCACAAGGATACCGCCGCCCCGCCACCGATGGCGCGGCCGCAATTCCGCCGCCGCTGACGTCTCTCCCGCGCCAATCGCTGCGTCATCACCAAATCGTCATCATTTGCGCCGATGATGATGCCGGCGTTGTCGTGCAAGCATGGCTCGTAAACCGCGAAATGAATTGACATTCCGGCAGCGCTCCCCAGATTAAACCGAGAGCGGAACAACGCTCTTTTCTTGTATAAGGCAACCACTTCTCGATGGATTTTTCTGAACTTGGACTATCGCCCGAACTTCTTCGGGCCGTTTCAGCCGCCGGCTACACAACCCCCACGCCGATCCAGCAACAATCGATCCCCCACGTAAGCGCCGGCCGCGATGTGCTCGGCTGCGCGCAGACCGGCACCGGCAAGACCGCGAGCTTCGCGCTGCCGATGATCGACAGGCTCGCCGCCGGGCGAGCGCGGGCACGGATGCCGCGTTCTCTGGTCCTTGAGCCGACACGAGAGCTCGCGACCCAGGTCGAGGCTTCGTTCGAGCTTTACGGCAAAAACCACAAGCTCAATACCGCGCTCCTCATCGGCGGCGAAAGCTTTACCGACCAGGAGCGCAAGCTCGATCGCGGCGTCGACGTGCTGATCGCCACGCCGGGCCGCATGCTCGACCTGTTCGAGCGCGGCAAGATTCTCCTGTCCGATGTCCGCGTCCTCGTCATCGACGAAGCTGACCGCATGCTCGACATGGGCTTTATTCCCGATGTCGAACGCATCGTCGGCCTCTTGTCGAAGAACCGGCAGACCCTGTTCTTCTCGGCGACGATGCCGCCGGAAATCCGCAAGCTCGCCGACGCGTTCCTCAATAGCCCTGTCGAGGTGTCGGTCGCACCGCCCGCCTCCCCGGCCGAGACCGTCGCGCAATCGCTCGTTGTCGTCGCCGCGGAAGACAAGCGCGAGACGCTCAGGCGGCTGATCCGCTCCGAGGACGTCAAGAACGCGCTGATCTTCTGCAATCGCAAGAAGGACGTCGACATCCTCCACAAGTCGCTGACGAAGCACGGCTTTGACGCCGCCGCGCTGCACGGCGACATGGTGCAATCGAAGCGCACTGAGACGCTGGAGCGTTTCAAGCGCGACGAAATCCGCCTCCTGGTGTGCAGCGACGTCGCGGCGCGCGGGCTCGATATCCAAGGCCTCAGCCACGTCTTTAATTTCGATGTGCCCTACCACGCGGAGGACTATGTTCACCGCATTGGCCGCACCGGGCGCGCGGGCCGCAACGGGCGATCCTTCACCCTCGCCGCGCCCGAGGACGGCAAGAACGTCGCGGCGATCCAGAAGCTCATCCAGCGCGACATCCCGGCGGTCACTGTCCCCGGCATCCCGACCGAAGAGCTGGATTTTGAGGGCGAGCGTTCGTATCGCGGCCGCGCCCGACGGGGTGCGAAGCCGGCCCGCGACGAACACCGCGAGCCTAAACGCGAGGCGGCCAAATCGCGCCGCGACGCGCCAAAGGACATCGTCCGACCGGACAACAAACAGACGCAATCCCGCCCGAAGGACGACAACGTCGTCACGCCGTTCCCAAAGCGCGACCGTCAGCCGCCGCGCCCCGCGCGCGATCACGACGACGGGCCGGTCGCACCGGGTTTTGGCGACCACATGCCGGCCTTCCTGCGCCGCGCGGTGCCCTCGGTCGCCAGCCGCGGTTAAACCCTGATATCATGCCGGCCTCTCGGCTGATGAGGTCGGCATGAAGACGATTTTCGTCATGGTCAAATGCGAGCTCGGCAAGGCCTACACGGTCGCCGATGAGGTCGTGCAGGAGGTCGAGGAAGTGTCGGAGGTCTATTCGATCTCCGGCGAGTTCGACCTGATGATGAAATTCTATTTGCCCGACGATGCCGATATCGGCCATTTCGTGACCGAGCGCGTCCAGGTTTTGCCCGGCATCAAAGACACCTTCACGCTCATCGCCTTCAAGGCGTTCTCGCCCGACGCCGCGGCCGGCTGAGCGGGCATATCTCAGGGGAATACGCGATGGCTGACAATTGGGTGAAAGCCGCCGACCGCGGCGATCTCAACGAAGGCGACGTGCTCGGCGTCATCGTCGCCGGTCACGAGATCGCGCTCTACGACATTGAAGGCCAGGTCTTCGCCACCGACGACATCTGCACCCACGCCTACGCCAAATTGTCGGATGGCTGGTTCGACAATAGTGAGATCGAGTGCCCGCTGCATGCCGGGCGCTTTGACGCGCGCACCGGCAAGGCCACGGCCCCACCCTGTGTCGACGACATCAAGACCTACCCGGTGCGTGTCGAGGGCGGCGAGATCCAGGTGAACCTGGGCTGAACGAGGACGCCGCTACGGCCTCAAGAACGCCTGGGAATCGACGTGAAATCCCAGTATTTGCCACTCATCGCTGTGCTTTATCAGCTTTAGCTGGATCGTCGCCGGAGCTTTATCGAAATCCACACTCGCAACGTAGGTCGCAGTAATCACTTTACCATTCTGTGTCGTTAGCGAGATGTTGGCATCACCCTTAGAACCTTTGTATTTGCGAAAATCGCCCAAATTATCGCGGAGCATAGACAAGAGTTTGGGGAAATTATCGTCTTTAGTAGCTTTCAGGAATTCCGGACTGGCACGTTTTGCGATCTCGTCCTGATCCCAATGTTGGGCGATGGTCGGAATGGTCTCGTCGGCGTAGGCTTGGCTCTCCTTGTCGAGAGCATTTCCGTTGATGATCACGAACACGATCCCTGCGGCAGCCACGACGAGGACGACCCCGAAAATCGCGCCAAGGACGATCAAAACCCTTTTCATCAAGAGGGCCTTTCAATCACGCCGGGGCTCCGGAATGGTCAGAGTAAAGCGCTCCTGTTAAGCGGGTCTTACCCCACACTCGCTGGTTGAAATCGTCTTCCAGGACGGGCATGCGCGGGTTCGTAGCGGCCTCCTCTCGCCATGCAGCGATTGGGCGTTGGAGGCGCGCGGCGGCGCGGCGTATCCTTTTGCGCCACCGCTAACGAGGCCCGCCCCATGCCCACCGGCGACCCCAGCCTGCTCTCCGCCACCGAGCTTTCCGCCGCGATTTCGAGCGGCAAGCTGTCGCCGGTCGAGGTGATGGACGCGTTCCTTTCGCGCATCGCCGCCCAGGATCAGCGGCTCCACGCCTATATCGCCGTTTATGCCGACGAGGCGCGTCTCGCAGCCGAGGCGGCGGATAAGGCGATCCGTTCCGGCCACCAGATCGGCCCGCTGCATGGCGTCCCAATCGCCCTCAAGGACCTGATGGATCTCGAAGGCCGGGTCACCACGGGCGGCTCGATGGCGTGGCGCGAGCGCCGCTCCACGGTCACCGCGACCCTCGCCAAAAAGCTCATCGCCGCTGGGATGATCGTGCTCGGCAAGACGCACACGGTGGAGTTCGCGATGGGCGGCTGGGGCACAAACCATCATATGGGCACGCCGTGGAACCCATGGGACAAAGAGGTCGCGCGCACCCCCGGCGGGTCGTCGAGCGGCTCCGGGGTCGCGGTGGCGAGCGCGATGGCGCCCTGGGCGATCGGCACCGACACCGGCGGCTCGGTGCGGCTACCGGCGTCGTGGTGCGGCATCACCGGGCTCAAGACAACGATCGGCCGGGTGAGCTGCTACGGCATCCTGCCATTGGCGCCGTCACTCGACACGCCGGGCCCGATGGCGCGCTCGGTCGAGGACGCGGCGCTGTTGTTCACGGTCATGCAGGGCGTCGACCCGTTCGACCGGCTGACGCTCTCCGCGCCGGCGCCATGCGATCCGTTCCCGAGTTTGAGACGCGGGATCAAAGGACTGCGCCTCGCGCGCATGCCGGCGTCCGAGCGCAACGGCTGCGACCCGGAAATGCTCGCCGCCTATGACGGCGCGCTCGAAACGCTGGCGCGCGCCGGCGCCGAGATTGTCGACGTCGCGTTGCCAATCGCCTTTGCCGACGCGACCGTCGCCACCGGGCGCATCATCGGCTCCGAGGCCTACCGGCTGACCGGCGCCCTCGTCGATGACCCGTCGCTGCCGATCGACCCGGCCGTGCGGCCGCGCATCCAGCTCGGCCGCGACATTCGCGCGCATCAATACTTGCAGGCGCTGGCCGATCGCGACCGCATGAAGGCCGATTTCCTCGCCGCGCTCGACCGCGCCGGCATCGACGCGCTTCTCACCCCGACGACCTTGACCGCGGCCATCCCCAATGACGCGGTCGACCAGAGCACGACAAACGCGCATTTCACGCGCGTCTTCAATCTGTTGGAGATGTGTGGGCTGGCGGTGCCGAACGGCTTTACCGCTAGCGGCTTGCCGCTGTCGCTGCAGATCGTCTGCCGCCCCTATGATGAGGCGATGGCGCTGCGCATCGGCTGGGCCTACCAGCAGATGACCCAGTGGCACACGCGCCGCCCGCCCGGATACGGAGGTTGAGCGAGGTGAGCCCGCTCGAATTTCTCAAGAGCCGCTCACTCCCCTTCGCGGAGATGATGGGCATTGTCTTTGTCGCCGCCGACAAGGACAAGGTCGTCGCCGAATTGGAGGTCACGCCAAAACTCTGCACACGGCCGACAACGATCCATGGCGGCGCGCTGATGGCGTTTGCCGACACGCTCGGCGCCGCCGGCACGATCCTCAATCTGCCCGAGGGCGCCACGACAACAACGCTCGAAAGCAAAACCAATTTCATCGCCGGTGCACCAATCGGCACGCGTCTCATTGGCGAGACGACGCCGGTGCATCGCGGCCGCCGCACCCAGGTGTGGACGACGCGCATCTCGACCGCCGACGGCCGGCTCGTCGCCATTGTCACCCAGACGCAAATGGTGCTCGAGCCACGCTGATTGCGCGTATCGAACAGATAGTTGACTTTGGCAACTAAATAATTGACTTATTCCTATCGTCTTATGATGGAGATGGTCATGGCTGCCGAGATCGAGCGTCGCATCACCGCGATCCGCCGCTTCAACCGTTTCTACACGGTGAAACTCGGCGTTCTGTCGGAGCACTTTCTCAACACGCCGTTCTCGCTGACCGAATGCCGGATACTCCAGGCGCTTTCGCACCGCGACGGCGCGAGTGCGGTCTGGCTGTGCCGCGAGCTCGACCTCGACCCCGGCTATCTGTCGCGCATCCTGCGCGACTTCGAGCGCCAAGGCCTCATTCTGCGCAGGCCGTCGCCGCAGGACGGCAGGCAGACGATGATCTCGCTGACCCTTGCCGGGCGCGACGCGTTCGAGCCGCTCGACCGCGCTTCGCATTCGGCGATCGGCGGCATGCTGGCGCCGCTCGCCGAGGCTGATCAGGAGCGCCTCGTCGCCGCGATGCGCACGATCGGCGGGTTGCTCCGCGAGGAGCAGGAGGCGGAGCGCGCGCCGGCCTTTGTGCTGCGCCCCCACCGCGCCGGCGACATGGGCTGGATCGCCGACCGCCACGGCGCGCTCTACGGCGAGGAATACGGCCTCAACTACAAGATGGAGGCCTATGTCGCCGAGGTCGTCGCCAAGTTCCTGCGCGAGTTCGACCCCGGGCGCGAGCATTGCTGGATCGCGGAGCAGGACGGCCAGCGCATCGGCTCGGTCTTTATCGTCAAGGAAAGCGACACGGTCGCCCGGCTGCGCCTGCTGATCGTCGAGCCCAGGGCGCGCGGGCTTGGCGTCGGGCGACGGCTGGTCGAGGAGTGCCTCCGCTTTTCGCGTCAGGCGGGCTACAGCGAGATCGTGCTGTGGACGCACAGCATCCTCACCGCGGCGCGGCGCATCTACGATTCCGTCGGTTTCGTCATCGAGGAAACCGAGACGCACGACGAATTCGGCCCGGAGCTGGTCGGCGAGACGTGGCGCTTGCGCCTCTAGGCACCGGGCGGCCATGGTCGGGCCGATCATGGGCCAGACCGCATCCGAGCACCCGCCGCCGCGATATCTGGCGCCCCGGCTCGGCGCGTATTACGCGGCCGCCTTTCTGATCGTCGGCATCAAGGCACCATTTTGGCCGGTCTGGCTCGCGGGGCGCGGGCTCGGCGCGCTCGAGATCGCGCTGCTGTTCGCAGCGGCGATCTGGGTCAATGTCGTGACCACCCCCGCGATCGGCGCCCTCGCCGACCGGCTCGGCCGGCGCCGGGCAGCGATGGTCGTGCTGTGCGGCGTCGCGATCGTCGGCTATGCGTGCCTGTGGAACGCGCACAGTTTCTGGACATTGTTCGCGCTCACCCTGGTGACCGCGACCGCACAGACCGCGCTGATGCCGCTGGGCGACAGCATCACCCTTGCCGAGGTGCGCGAGCGCGGCATCGATTATGGGCGCGTCAGGGTATGGGGCTCGGTGAGCTTTATCCTCGCCGCTATGGCGAGCGGCGTGGCCTTGTCCCGCACCGCCGCAGGCCAAGGCAGCAACACGGTGCTGGCGCTGGTGCTCGTCGCGTCGCTCGTGCTGTTCTTCGCTTGCATCGCGGTTCCCGCCGAGCCACGCGGGGCGGCGCGACCATCGCGCTGGGCGGCGCTCGCGACGATGGCGCGCGACCGCCGGTTCTGGCAGTTCATCGTCGCCGCCGCCCGCCGCCGCACTGCAAGCGAGCCACCAGGTCTATTACGGCTTCGGCACACTCTACTGGCGCACGCTCGGCTTTTCCGACGCGTTGATCGGCGTGCTATGGGCAGAGGGTGTCGTCGCCGAGATCGTCCTCTTCTGGCTCGGCAGCCGCCTGCTGCGTGGGCTTGGGCCGCTTGGGCTGATGATGACGGGCGGCGTCGCCGGCATCGTGCGCTGGGGCCTGATGGGGCTCGTGCCGGGCCTCGCGGCGGCCTTCGCGCTGAACCTGCTGCACGCGCTGACCTTTGGCGCGACGCATCTCGGCGCGATGAATTATCTGTCGCGCACCGTACCGCCCGACGCCGCGGCGAGCGCGCAGGCGCTCTATTCCGGCGCGTCGTCGGGGATCGGCAGCGGGCTGGTAATGCTCGGCGCCGGCGCGCTTTACGCCGAGTTCGGCGGGCGCGCCTATCTCTTTATGACGGCGCTATCGGCGCTCGGCCTTCTCGGCGCGATGCGCCTCGCGAAATCGGCGTCGCGATCAGCCGCCTAATGGCCGCATTTCTGGTAGCGACCGCTCGCCGCGGCGGTCGTCGCGAGGCCCACCGCATAGGCGCGGAAGGCTTTGTCGTCCATCGCTGCGGCCCGCTTGAGCAAGTCGGCCTGTTCCTGACAGGCCTGTGGGCCCGACTTGCCCGCGTCGCGCAACGCGGCATCATTGGCGAGCGCGGTATCCCAGCGGTCATACGCGGCGTTGCCGTGGAAATGCGCGATCAGCGTCTTCTGGTAGGAAAGCACCGTGTCTTTGTTGCGCTGTTGGAAGAGACCGTAGGTCTGATCGCGACACGCAGTGCTGGCAACCATCAGGTCGATCAGGAACCGTACACCCTGTTCGGCCTCGAGCGCCGACTGCGTATAACACGCGTCAGCCGCACCGGCGACCGCCGCCGGCAGCATCATCGCGGCGGCCAACGCCGCCACCACAAACCGCTTCATGATTCCCCCGAAACCCCCAAGCGCTTCCGCGACCATACAAGAGGCGGCAATATTTGCAAGAACGCCAAACGCGCGTTGCTCAATTACGACCGGGAGTAGACCAAGTCTTGTTTCTCGAACGCTGCCGGTTCCCCGAATCGCTTCTAGACGAATGAAGTAAGGGCGAATCGAGGATTGTGCGGCAAATACGCAAGGCCAATGAAGTCTTGGCCGGGCGGACGGCTTGCACCCGGCCGGGCGGCCGCGACATAGTCGGCCGATGATCGCGCTGTTCACTGATTTCGGGCTCGCTGGGCCCTATACCGGTCAGGTGATGGCGGTGCTCCATCGCGACGCGCCGGGCATCCCGGTCGTGTCGCTGTTCGCCGACGCTCCAGCCGCCCAGCCCAAGCCCGCGGCTTATCTGCTCGCCGCTTACAGCGCCTGGTTTCCCGCCGGCACCGTGCTGCTGTGCGTCGTCGACCCCGGCGTCGGCAGCGCGCGACGCGCGGCGATCGCGGAGGCCGACGGACGGCTTTATGTCGGCCCCGACAATGGCCTCTTCGATATCGTCATGCGGCACGCAAACGAGGCGCGGCTATGGGAGATCGCTTGGCGTCCCGCCGCACTCTCCGCGACTTTTCACGGCCGTGATCTGTTTGCGCCGGTCGCGGCGCGGCTTGCGGCCGGAGAACCCATCGCCGGGTTTGCGCGGCGGATGGCCGACGAATCGGCTGCGCGCGCCTGGCCAGACGATCTCGCCGAGATCGTCTATGTCGACCGTTACGGCAACGCGATGACCGGCCTGCGTGGAGCGCTGGTGCCGGGCGCCGCGCGGCTCGTGGTCGCCGGGCGGATGATCGAGGCGGCGGCGACTTTCTCCGCCGCGCCGCCGGGTGCGGCCTTCTGGTACATCAACTCGAACGGACTCGCCGAGATCGCGGTCAACGGCGCCCGCGCCGACACCGTGCTCGGCCTCGCCATCGGCACCACCGTGAGGATCGAGGCTTAGCGCACATTCGGACACAATGAGGCACGAGAGAATGCTGCGACCTGCGTTGCGTCAGTTGTCACGGAGATTCGGCATGCCGCCTTGGGCCTGGTTCAATCGGCGTCGGCGCGCCGCGCCACCCGCCACGGATGCCGACCCGCCGCGTAAAGGGCAGACCTTGCCGGTGCTGAACGCCGAGATGCGCAGCGAAGGTTACATTTTTCAGGCCAGCCTCTCCGACCTCGAATTCGCAGTCGCCGTCCTCAACCCCGCCTTCGAGATCCCGGAGGAGATCGTCGAGCCGGTAAGGGAGGTGCTGGCTGACCGGGCGGAGGTCTCGGCGTATTTTCTCATCGGCCGGTTGGGGCGGCAGCGCTACTATTTGATCGGTCTCGACTTCCTCACCACCCCGCCGCCGCCGCTCGACGCGCAGCTGCTGATGATCCGCCTGGCCGAGGCAGTGCGCGATCGCGGCACGAAGATCGGTGTCGGCGTCCTGGCGATGAACCCAGCGATCGCCGAGATCGCCCGCGTTTACGACATACGCCTCTACCCGCCAAGCGAGCTGCCGGTGCCGATCCGCAGCCTCGACCAGCCGCACCAGGCGATCGATGTTTTCGCGGGCGACGTCCGGTTAGTGCGACTGCGGCCCGAAAATGCGTCGCACCCCTACGATTTCGTCATCATCACCTGATCGCGTAACGCTTCAGGGGTCGTTGCCGACTGAAGCAGCGGTCGGTCGGAAATTAGCCAGGCTGATCAGATTTTATCCCTGATTCTAACCGCCGGCGTACTCAGTGATGATGCGGTTGAATGCGTCGGCTTCCTCGAACTGCACCCAATGCCCGGCGCCCGGAACGACCGTGAACCGCGCGCCCGGCTGCACCTCTTGGAGAATCCGCCGGCGCTCGTCGACATGGGGATAGGCGGTGGCGTCGCGCTCGCCCCAGATCCCATCAAGCCGCGCCTTGATCTTGGGCAGCGCTTCGACCAGCGCACCAGAGCGTGAAAACCGCCGGCTGCGCATCCGCGCATGCGCGTGGTTGGTCTTCTGCAGCCACAGCGCCAGCTGGTCGATCTTGTCGGGGTTGTGGATCATCAGTTGGTTGAGATTGTAGCGGTGGGCGGCGAATTCCTGCTCCTCGCTGGCGTCGGCCGCGACGCGCTCCAGCGGCGTCGGCGAGCGCTCCAGCCCCAGCCCGTTGGAGCCGACGACAGTGAATGCCTTGAGCCGGTCGCCGAGTTGCGCCGCCACGACGCCGCCGATCACTCCGCCAAACGAAAATCCCGCCATATGCGGCTGCTCGCCTTTTGGCAACACGATGTCGAGCCCCTTGACGATGATCGCCGCCAGCCCCTCGGCCGTCCACGGTTCGGGCGGGGTCGCCGAGTCGCCGAGCCCCGGCAGGTCGACCGCGATGACCATAAAGCGTTGCTTGAGCACCGGGATGTTGCGGATCCAGTGCGACCACGAGCCGTAGCCGCCATGCAGCAGCACGAGCGGCGGTCCACTGCCCCAGATGCGCCAGACGAGCGAGCCGTCACCACAAGGGCTCTCCACGCGCGTCGCCTCGGCGGCGATGCCGGCGACAAGCGCCTTGGTTTCTTCGCTGACGATCGCCACGCTTCCCCCAATCTTGAATGCGAACCCGAATGTCGCTGATAGGGCTTTCGCGCATCGCCGACAAGCGCGCGAAACGCAGGGCTGCGTGATTTCGAGCAGCGCTACGGATGCGCGCAGCCCTGCGTGTTGTCGCCGGTGCGCGCGAGCGGCTTGCCATTGACAAAGACATTCGACGAGCCGCCAACGACCGTACCACCGCAAGCGGTGGTGTCGCCTTGGGTCGCCGCCGGCTTGCCGTTGATAAAGACGTCGGACGAGCCTTGCACGACGGTCCCGCCGTTTTGCGTGGCGTCGCCCTGACGCGCCGCGCCACTGCCGCCGACCGAAACGTCAGGGCTTCCTTGAGTGATCGGGCCGCCGCTCTGGGTCGACGGGGTTTGCGCATCGGCCGCGGCGAGAACGCACGCTACGCCCGCCACAGCGAGAAAGAGCCTAAGCAGCAATGTCCGCTCCGAGATTGTCCTGTCCGTATCCTATCAGACGTGCGTGCTAGTTATGACAATCGAGATCGCGGCCGTTGATCGCGCACTCCGCGAGCACGGTCTTGTCGTCGGGGGCATAGAGCGTCCCACCCCAGCCGCTCGCATGATGCTCCATGACAAAAAAGCCAAAGCGCTCGAGCGCGAAGCCGCGTGTCGTTTTCATGCCGTCGATCGCCGCGCCAACCCAGGGCTGCGGCGGCAGATCGTCCATTCGGTCGCCGCCGACACCGACGATGAGCTGCGCTGGGCGCCGCGGACCGAAGGCATAGCTGGTGAAGTCGTGCACATGGCCGGTCATGACCATGTCGAGCCCGGCCGGAAGCCGTCCCCTGATCGCCGCCTGCTCGGTCTGATTCAGCGTCTGCCCGGCATCCTTGCCCTTGCCCAGCGCCCAGACCGGCCGATGCGTCACCAGCCACGAACCTTGCGGCGCATTGGCCAAGAGCTGCGCGAATTGCGCGGCATAGACCGCAACCTTTTGCGGGTCGGGCTTGAAGTCGTCGGCGTCGGCGCTGTCGAACACCATGAGATCGAGGCCGCCGAGATGCAGCCGGTAGGGCGGCGAGGTGTCGGTGCAGTCGGGCATATCGGCGCGCGGGTCGAGCAGGCGCATCCACCCCTTACCGCCGCGGCGGCACAGCTCGTGATTGCCGCGCACCATGACCCAGGGCGCTGCCTTGAGCAGCGGCGCCGCCGGGTCGAAGAAATCCGCCTGCCACGCGCCCCAATTGTCACCATGCGGACTGCCCTCGCAGCCCTTGTTGCCATTCGGGCAGGCATTCTCGCGGTAATAGTAATCGCCGACATGGATCACCAAGTCGGGCCTGCGGTTCGCCGCGTCGTTGGCGATGACCGGAAACGGCCACTGCTTCTTGTCATCGCAATCCTGCGCCATGTTCTGGTCGATGCGACAGCCGCTATCGCCCAGGACGATGATGCGATCGATGACCGGCGGCACGGTCGGCGCGTCGATGCCACCGACGGTAAGCTTCTTGGTCGCCAGCGGCACGGTCGCGCTGCACACAGTGACCTCGAAATCGCCGTCTGAGGCGCCGCGCTGCCGCGCTTCGGTGGTCTTGCCGTCAGCGACGATTTCCGGGCAGGCGGCGACATCGGACGGCACCACGACGCGCACCTGAAGGTCGTTGTCGGTGCCGAGCTCGACCCAAGGCCCGGCAACCGCGCGCGACGCCGCCAACGTCGCGAGGGTGCCACCGGGCGCGGCGACGATGAGAGCCGACAGCAAGGCAAAAACGAGCCGGGTGATTTTGTTCATTGGACTTGCGCTCCGGCTGTAGAGCGGCGCCGCGCCGCAACCTCTCCTACAAACGCGGCATTATCACAAAACGCTCGGCGGCTTGATCTTAGCCCGCGCTTCCCTGTCGCCGGGCCGGGCGATCTTGGCCAGCGCGGTTGTCAGCGCATCGCTCGGCCACACCGCGCCGCTCGCCTCCTCATAAGCGCGGCAGGCCCGCAGGACGCCGAGATCGTCGTAGAGCGGCCCGGTGACCATCAGCCCGATCGGCAGCCCATCGGCAAACCCGCAGGGGATGGACGCCGAAGGGTTGCGCGTCAGGTTGAAGGCCCACGTGTAGCTGAGCCACTCGCGGTAATTGGTGGGATCGGGCTGGCCGTCGCCATGCGGCTCGGCATAGGCGGCGGTAATCGGCATGGTCGGCGACAACAGGATGTCGTAGCGGTCGAAGAATTGCCGCACCTGCGCGCCGAGCGCAGCACGCTTGCCCTGCGCTTCCATAAACTGCGCCAAGGTCACCGCCTCGCCCGCCCGGCAGGCGGCGACAAAGGCCGGGTCCATCACCGCAATCTTTTCCGGGGGCATCGACCGCAGCAGTGTCCAGAACCCGGCGAGCCCAAGGGTCTGCACAACCGGAAACGGCGACTCGCGGAATGGGTCAGCCTCCTCGACGATCGCGCCGCAATCGGCAAAGACCTTGGCCGCGCGTTCGACCGCTTCGCGCACCGCCGGGCTCGGCTCGTGATAGCCGAGCGTCGGCGACAACGCGACGCGCTTTCCTTTGAGCGAAGCCTTCGCAACCTCCTGATGATAGGAAATGCCGTCATCGGGAAGGCTGTACCAGTCGCGCGAGTCGGGGCCCTTCATCGCGTCGAGCATCAGTGCCGAGTCGGCGACGGTGCGCGACATCGGCCCAACATGCGACACGTCGCCAAACGCCGCCGAGGGCGGATAGAGCGCGACCCGACCAAAGGTCGGTTTCAGCCCGAACACGCCGCTGAACGAGGCCGGGATGCGGATCGAGCCGCCGGCATCGGTACCGATGGCGATCGGGCACACGCCGGTGGCGAGCGCGCACGCGCTGCCGCCGCTCGACCCGCCCGGTGTGCGCTCGGTGTTCCACGGGCTGCGGGTGATGCCGCTGAGCGGCGAGTCGGTCACCGGCTTCCAGCCGAATTCCGGGGTCGTGGTCTTGCCGAGAAATATGGCGTTGGCGCGCCGCAGCCCGTCGACCGACGGTGCGTCTTCTGTCCAGGCTTGGTTGGGGTCGATCGTCTTCGAGCCGACCAGCCGCGGCCAGCCGCGCGTCAGCTGCGTGTCCTTGATCGCGACCGGCACGCCGTCAAGCAGGCCCTGCGGCGCGCCCTTTTGCCAGCGCGCCTCCGATGCCCGCGCCGCCGACAGCGCGCTGTCCGGGTCGTAGAGCACAAAGGCGTTGAGCGCGCCCTCAAAGCTCTCCAGCCGGGTTAGGCTGTCTCTGACGACATCGACCGGCGACAATTCCTTCTTGCGATAACGGCTCAGCAGCTCCGTGGCGGACAGAAATGCGATGTCGTCGGCCATTCCAACTCTCCTACCACCTCACGTCGTCATCACCACATTGCGCAGCGTCTCGCCACGGACGAAGAGGTCAATATTGCGGGCCACGCCGCCGAGTCGCCGCTCGCGCGCGCCCTCGGTCGCGCTCGAGCAATGCGGCGTCATCAGCACATTGGGCAGCTCGTGAAACGGTAGGTTCGACGGCCGTGCATTCGGCTCTGCCGGGCTCGGATAGCGCCACCAGACATCGAGCGCCGCGCCGCCAATCTCATTGTCCTTGAGCGCTGCGAAAAGCGCTTCCTCGTCGCAAATCAGCGCGCGGCCGATGTTGACGAGCAGCGCCGTCGGCTTCATCAGCGCGAGGCGGCCGGCATCGATCAGGTGGCGGGTTTCCGGCCCGAGCCCGGCGGCGACCACCACGACATCGCAGCGCGGCAGCATGCGATCGAGCTCGCCGAGCGTATAAATCTCGGACGCATCGCCCTTGTCGGCGATCGGGCTGCGATTGGCGGCGACGATCGTGCAGCCAAAGGCCGCGGCGCGCCTGGCGACCTCGCGGCCGATCTTGCCGTAGCCGACGATACCCACCGTCTTGCCGAGGATTTCTCCGTGCAGCGGCCCGCCGCCGGCGCCGCCGCCCGACCAGTTGCTGACGCCGCGAAACGCGGTCGCGATGTCGACCAGCTTGTGCGACAGCGCCAGCATCGTCATCAGGCAGTATTCGGCGATCGCCTGCTCGTGCCCGTCGACATTGCAGATCGTCACCCCAGACGGCAGCGAGGGAAGGTCGATGAGATCGAGGCCCGCCGCCGGCGATTGCAGAAACTTGAGCCGCGGCGCCTCGGGAAAATCTTTTTTCCAGATGTGGCTGACGACGATTTCCGCGTCCGCGAGCGCCGGGATCAGACGCTGCGTGTCGGCGATATCGTAGAGGACGGTCGGCTCGATCTTTTCCGTGACCGTGGCGAGGATGGCTTTCGACACCTCGGGCCGCGCGCCGAAATTGCCGACAAACGAGACTTTCATTCGTATCCCTCAGTAAAAGCCCTTAGGCGGTTGTGACCAGGTTGATGAGGCTGTCGCCGCGCACGAAGCGGCCGATATTGTCGGCGATCTCGTCCCAGCGGCGTCGCACCATGCCGCCGGTCCAGCCCGAGTTGTGCGGCGTCACGATGACGTTGGGCAGCTCGTGAAACGCGTGCCGCGAGCCGCGCCGGTTGGGCTCGTTGGGGCTCGGATATTGCCACCACACATCGATCGCCGCGCCGCCGAGCCTCCCGCCCGAGAGGGCATCATAGAGCGGGTCTTCGTCGATCACCTGGCCGCGCGCAATGTTGATAAGGAACGCGCCGAGCTTCATGAGGCCGAGCCGGCGCCCGTCGATGAGGCCTGTCGTCTCCGGCCCGAGCGCGGTGCAGATCGCCACCGTGTCGCAAAGCGGCAGCATCTCGTCGAGTGCGGTGAGCGGGTAAATGCGTTCGACATCGGCGTCTTTTTCACGCGGGCTGCGGTTGGCGGCGATGATACGGCAGCCGAAGGGCTTGGCCCGGCGCGCCACCTCGCGCCCGACCCGGCCGTAACCGACGATGCCGAGCGTGCTCCCTCGCACCTCGCCATGCGGCACCCCGCTCTGCACCCAGCTCGTCGCCCACGAGCCGCGCTCGCGAAACTCGCCGGAAATCTGGAAGAAGCGATGATGCAGCGCCAGCATCGCCATCACGACATATTCGGCAATCGCGGTTTCGTGGCCGAACGCGTTGCACACCGCGCAGCCCTTGGGCAGCGAGGCCAGGTCGAACAGCTCGACCCCGGTCGCCACCGACTGCACGAGCCGCAGCTTTGGCGCCGGCGGATAGTCCGCCATCCAACGATTGCTGACCAATATGTCGGCGTCGACCGCCGCATCGGGCAGCGCCAAACGATCAACCGGATCGTTGATAATCACGCAGTCGAGCGAGGCGGGCAGCTCGTCCTTGATGCCCTCATAGGTGTCGACCGCGACATTGCCGAGAAACAGCGCCTTCATGGCTTAACCGCATGTTTTTGCAGGAAATCTTCGCGCACGGTGATGCCGAGGCCAGGCCGTTCCGGCACCTCGATCAGCCCGTCGCTCACCGGGAAGCTCTCTTCCACCAGGTCATGCAGCAGCGGGTTGGCGCCCAGCGAATATTCGACGATGAACCCGGCCGGCGACGCCGCCGCCACCGCCAGCCCGGCGGCAAAGGCGGGCGCCCCGGCCCACAGGTGCGGCGCCAGCTTCAGATTATGGGCGCTGGCGAGGCCTGAGATGCGCATCGCCTCGGTGATGCCGCCGCAGATCGCCAGGTCGGGCTGCATGATGTCGACCGCCCCCAGCGCCGCGAGGTCGCGGAAATCGTGGCGGGTGAATTCGCTCTCGCCCGCGGCGATCGCGATATCGGTCGCGCGCCGCACCTCGGCACAGCCGGCCTTGTCGTCGGCGGTCACCGGCTCCTCGAACCAGGCGAGGTTGTCGTCCTCGACCAGCCGGCAGAAGCGCTTCGCCTCGGCCACCGACAAGGTGCCGTGCGCGTCGCACATCAGCCCGACATCCGGCCCCAGCGCCTCGCGCGCGGCATGCACCCGGCGCGCCGAGGCGCGCGGATCGCCATCGATAATCCCGACCCGCATTTTCACCGCGCCAAACCCGCCGCGCTTCACATAGCCCGTCAGCTCGTCGCCGATCTTGTCCGGGCCGGCCCAGCCACCCGAGGCGTAGGCCGGCATTGTCGCCGAGCGCCGCCCGCCCAGGAGCCGCCACACCGGCACGCCCAACGACTTGGCCGTTATGTCCCACAGCGCGCAATCGACGCCGCTGATCGCCGACACGGTGATGCCGCGCCGCCCCAGCACCGGGAACACGCGGCCGTGCGCCAGCGCGTAATGCCCGCGCGTCCCGCTATAGAGCACCTCCCATAGCCGGGTGATGTCGCGCGGGTCCTCGCCCTTCAAAAGCGGGCCGAATTCCTCGTTGATCATCGTCGTCAGCGCCTGGTTCTGCGCCATGCCGCCGACCTGCGCCTTGGCTTCGCCCCAGCCGGTGAGGCCGCATTCGGTGTCGATACGGACGATCGTGCCGTCAAACGACAGCGTCTTGCCGAAATCGCTGACATGCTGACGCTCGGGCGGGATCGGAATATGCACCCAATGCGCCTCGACCGATTTGATCTTCATCGCCATATCCGCTACGCCAATCGCGATATCTCAGTCTCCCTTGCTTTGAGGCGAAGGTGAAGCAGATCGTCGTTTTGGGTGCGGGTTTTGCCGGGCTGATCGCGGCGGTCGGCGCGGCGCGCAAACTCGCTGAGCTGAAGATCGACAAGTCGGACATCGCGGTCACGGTGGTCAATCGCGACCGTTGGCATTCGATCCGGGTGCGCAATTACGAGACCGACATCAGCGACACGCGCGTGCCGCTCGACGACGTGCTCGGGCCGATCGGAGTCGACCTCAAGATCGGCGAGGTCACCGGCGTCGATTGGGCCCGGCACGAGATCGCCCTCGCCGGCCAGCCGAGCCTCCATTACGACCGCCTCGTCTTCGCGCTCGGCAGCGAGCTGGTGCGCCCGCCGATCCCCGGCCTCGCCGAGCACGGCTTTGACATCGACACGCATGACGCCGCCTTGCGGCTCGGTGCGCATCTCGACGCGTTGCCGGCGCGTCCCGCCTCGCCAGGCCGGTTCACCGCGCTCGTCGTGGGCGGCGGCCTCACCGGGGTCGAGATGGCGACCGAGCTCGCCACCCGGCTTAGGGACATCGCGGGCGGTGAAGCGCGGGTCATCCTCGCCGACCGCGCGGCTCGGATCGGCTCCAACATGGGCGACCCGGCCTGCGACGTCATCGACGAGGCGCTCGCGGCGCTCGGCGTCGAAAGCCGGCCGGGTGTGACGATCGCCTCGATCGACAACCAAGACGCTCGCCTCGCATCGGGCGAGACAATCGCCGCCGAGACGATCATCTGGTGCGGCGGGATGCGCGCCCATCCGCTCGCCGCCGCGCTCCCCGGCGAGCATGACCGCTTTGGCCGCGTCACCGTCGACCGCTTCATGAGGCTTGGCGGCTGCGCCGACGTCTTTGCCACCGGCGACGCCGCGATGGTGCTGGTCGATGGCGAGCATCCCTCGGTCATGTCTTGCCAGCACGCGCGGCCGATGGGCCGCATCGCCGGACACAATGTGGTCTGCGACCTGGCCGGCGTGCCGATGATGCCGCTCGAGATCGGCTATTACGTGACCTGTCTCGATCTTGGCGCCTGGGGCGCGGTCTACTGCCAGGGCTGGGACCGCCAGGTCGCGGTCAAGGGCGCCGCGGCCAAGGAGACCAAGCAGACGATCAACCAGCAGCGCATCTACCCGCCGCGCACCCGCGACGCCGCTGAAATCCTCGCCTCCGCCGCGCCGGTCACCCAGGCCCCGCCGCGGCGGTAACTCAGCGGAAATGCGGCAGCAGCTCCGCCTCCCACAAATCGAGCTGGCCCAAATCGTAATCGAGCGGCGCCAGCATCAGATATTCGAGCCCGGCGTCGGCGAGCTCGCCGATGCGATCGCGGATCTGCGCCGGCGTCCCGAGCAGATAGCACGTCCGCAAATGGTCGAATGAGCGGTGCGCGCCCATTATCCGCTCGATGCGCGGACGCTGTTCTTTGAGCGCCGCCGCCTCATCGCCGGTCGGCACGACATAGGTCATGTTGACATGCGCGAAGGTGACGCTGCCAGGCGGCCGGCCGATCTCGTCGAGCCGGCGGGTGATCTGCGCCCAGTCGGCGATGACGCTGGCATTGGTCCCGGCGGCGCGGGCGATCCAGCCGTCGGCGCGCTGGCAGATGCGTTCCAGCACACTCGGCGCGATCGTCTCCGGATCCGGCGACAGGTCCGTCTTGATCTTCGACCCGCCGGCGACCCATAGCCGCGGCATCGTCGGCAGCGGTGGATCGATGATCACCCGCTCGAAATCGTAGTAGCGCCCGTGATGCGTGACCTCCTCGCCGGTCCACAATTTCGCGAGGATATCGAGGATTTCGTCGGTGCGGCCGCCGCGCTCGCTGAGCTTCACCCCGGCGACCTCGAACTCGTGCGCGTCCCAGCCGACGCCGACCCCGAACTCGTAGCGTCCGCCCGACAGCATGTGCAGGCTGGCGATCTCCTTGGCGAGGAAGACCGGGTTGCGGATCGGCGGGATCAGGATCGAGGTACCGACCTTGATCCGCGACGTGCATCCCGCCACGAACGCCAGCGTCTCCAGCGGCGACAGCCACGCCGTGCCGTAGAGCGCGCGGGCGGTCAACAGATGCTCGGCGACCCACAGCCCCTCGAAGCCCATCGCCTCGGCACGGATCGCGAAATCCCGCAGCCGCCCGACCGTCGCGTAATCGCGCGCATACGAAAAGCTCGGCAGTATCAGGCCAAAACGCATGGGGTTCCTCCTTGGCGCGAGATTGCTTCGTCGCTACGCTTCTCCCCCTAAAGGCGCAAGGCTTAGGAGACCCCCAATGACCGAATTCCGCTACGACCACGTGCATCTGCGCAGCCCCGACCCGGACGCGACCGCCGCGTGGTACGCCAAGATGTTCGGCGCGGAGGTCGTCCGCTCGGTGATGTCGAACGGCATCGAGCGCACCGACATCAGGCTGGCCGGGGTCAACCACTTCATCGCCAAGGTGCCCGACACTGCCGAGCTCGCCGAAAAGCCGGAGCACAGCTTTGTCGGCCTCGACCATATCGGCCTGCGCGTCAACGACATCGACGCGGTGTGCGAAGAGCTGAAGGCAAAGGGCGCCGAATTCACCATCGAGCCCAAGACCATTCGCCCCGGCGTGCGCATCGCCTTTGTCCGCGGCCCGCAAGGCGTATTAATCGAGCTTCTCGACCGCGATGTGATCTAGCTCACTTCACGGAGCTCCGCTCTCTCCCCATCTGTTCGCGCAGCAATCGGAGCGCGAATACGATGATGGCGCATGAACATTCTGCGGCTCGCCCACCGCTCGCCGAATGGGTTGTGCCGAGCCGCTGGTCGAGTGTTGTGTTCAGCGCCAAGGCCCTTGCTTATCGCACGCGCCGCCTACTCGTCGATCTGGCTTGGGGACCGCGCCGTCTCTTCCGATCGCCGCCGTCAGAGCGAGAACCGTCAGAGCGAGAACCGGTCATCGCCGAGTGCAGCTCGCCGCTATGGCCCGATGCGCGGCCCGAGGAACAGGCTTATCAGCTCGGCAAGGTGCACAATTTGCGTCGCGCCGCCGCGTTGCTGGACGGTATCGTCGTGCCAGCCGGCGCCATTTTCAGCTTCTGGAAGCAGATCGGCCGCGCCAGTCGCCGGCGCGGCTTTGTCACCGGCCGCATGCTGCAGCAGGGGTGCCTCGTGCCGGCGGCGGGCGGGGGGCTGTGTCAGCTGTCGAACGCGCTCTACGAAGCGGCGCTGAACGCGGATTGCGAGATCGTCGAGCGCCACGCGCACTCGCGGCGCGTCGCCGGTTCCGCCGCGGCGCTCGGCCGCGATGCGACCGTCGCCTGGAATTACGTCGATCTGCGGTTCCGTCCACGGAGCAGCCTGCGCCTCGCGGTGCGGCTGACGCGTGACGAGCTCGTCGTCCGTTTCCACGGCAAGCAAGTGGCCCGGCCGCCAGCCCAGACCGGCGTCGTGTTCGGCGCCACCGCACCGATCGCGCGCAGCTGCGCGACTTGCGGCGACGTATCCTGCTTCCGCCACGAGCATCACACGTCCGCCACGCGCGAGGCCGGCCACGACGCGTTTCTCGTCGATGAAAATTGGCCGGAATTCCGGGAGTACGTCACCGCATCGCGGCAGGCGGATGATGTTCTCGGTCTGCCGCTCAACGGTGAGCGATGGCGGATACCGCGCTACTCCTGGCCGACGGCCGGCTTTACGCATGTCGGCGCGGCGGCATTGCCGGCATTGCGACGTGCCCTTGCAATCCGGCGTGCGCCGACACAGGGGGCAGCCCGCCGTCTGGCGGAGCTTTGCGGCGCGGAGCAGATCGCCAAGTGCCTTGCGAAACTGCTGACCCCGGACGTGACCCGCATCTGTGTCGCGCAATCCCTGTTGCCGTATCTGTGGCGCGATGGTCATCTCGGCGGCCGCGAGGTCGAGGTGTTGATGACGCGCCTGCCGATGAGCGAATTGCACGCGCGTCTCGACCGGGCCGTCGCGGCCCATCCCGAACGCGCGACGCTGGGCGACTTTCGTGCTGTCGCGACGCTGGTCGAGGCGGAAGATGAGGCCCTCGCTTATGCGAGCCGCGTGGTCACGCCGCATGCCGAGATCGCCCTTCTCTATTCGGACAAGGTGCTGCTGCTTCCTTGGAAGCTTCCGGCGGTTCGGGCAGGCCGAACGGCACCGCAACCGCGCCGCATCGCCTTCCCCGGCCCGACCATCGCACGGAAGGGCGCCTATGCGCTGCGCGAGGCCGCGCGAGTCCTGGGGCTCGAAATCGTCCTGCTCGGCCGCGATCTTGAGGGACAAAGCTTCTGGGATGGCATCGCGACATCAAAGCCTCCGCCGGATGCCGACTGGCTCGACGGGGTTGCCGCGGTCGTCCAGCCGGCCATTGTCGAGGAACGGCCGCGCCATCTGCTGGCGGCACTCGCCGCCGGCATACCGGTCATTGCCAGCGCCGCCTGCGGTCTTGCCGATCAGGCTGGAGTAACGACAGTGCCGGCAAACGATCCGGCCGCTCTGGTAGAGACGCTCCGCTCGATCTTGCCGCCGGCGCCTTGCCCACCAACGGACTGAAATTGCGGCCCGGCGGATCGACGACCGCCCGGTAAATTTCCGGTGACGGCCCATCGTTGCTGTCGCACCGCAGCTTCCTTGGGCTTATCCTAGAGGCCGCTTTGGCATTGAACGACGACCATGGGCGACGATCATGGCTAAGCTCTCCTTACGGTTTTTTCTCGCCGTCGCGACCTCGCTGGCCGTGGTGATCGGCGTCGGCAGCTCGTTGCTCAAGGCGGAGCCGCTCGCGACGCCGCATCCCGGCGCGCCGGCGCCGCTCTTCGCCGCCAAGGACATCGATGGTGGCAACGTGAACCTGCACGACTATCTCGGGAAAATCGTCATCCTCGAATGGACCAATGACGGCTGCCCGTTTGTCGGCAAACACTACAACAGCGGCAACATGCAGGCCCTGCAACAGCGTTTCACGGCGGCGGGCGACATCTGGCTGACCATCGCGTCGTCGGCGCCGGGCGAGCAAGGTTACGTTACGGCCGCCGAAGCGCGCGCCGACATGGCGCGCTGGCACGCGGCGCCCACCGATTTCCTGCTCGATCCCGATGGTGTTGTCGGCCGGCTTTACGGCGTCCGGGCGACGCCGACCATGGCGGTGATCGACCCCAAGGGGGTGCTCGCCTATATCGGCGCGATCGACGACAAGCCGTCCACCGATCTCGACGACGTCAAGACCGCGAAAAACTATGTCGCCGCCGCGCTCGACGAGCTCGCTTCCGGCAAGCCTGTGTCGATCTCGGCGACCCTCGCCTACGGCTGCAGCGTCAAATACAAGTCGAGCTAACCCGTCACCCCTATCGCCTCGGCCATGCTTGCTCCGTGGGAATTCGAGCGCATTCTCGGCGATACGATTTCAGCAATATGCAATTTCCCACTTGACAATTGTTCTTGTTTTGTACATATAGAGGCTCGTTGATTGAAAGTCCGAAACCGGAGCTTATCGAGCAGACCGACGATCCCGTGCCGCAAGGACCACCAAGGCGATAGAACGCAGGCGCGTCGAGGGCGCCAACAAACAAGCACCCGGCCGCCGTCTCGTGGGAAATAACCACCAACAATCCCGCAAGGCCGCGGCTAGAGGAAAACCCCAGCCCTCGCCCATACGAGCTCACCGGCACGACCCGAGAGACGCCCGACAAACCGGGACTAGGCAGTGAATAGGACTTTTTGGACGCTCGGCTTGCGCGGCCGGAGCGAAGAGGCGAGCTACGCCGCCTCTTCTTCCTCTTCGCGCTCCGGCACCGGGCCGGAATCCTGGCCCTTGGCATCGGGATCGCGGTCGACCAGCTCGATCACGGCCATCGCCGCGTTGTCGCCATAACGATAGCCGGCCTTGATGATCCGGGTGTAGCCGCCGGCCCGCGCCTTGTAGCGCTCGGCGAGGGCGGTCACCAGCTTGTCGGCGAGCTTTTCGTCGTGCAACGTCGCGATCGCGCGGCGCCGATTGGCGAGACCGCCGCGCCGGCCCATCGTGATCAGCCGCTCGACGATCGGGCGCAGATCCTTGGCCTTGGGCAGCGTCGTGGTGATCTGTTCGTGCTTGATCAGCGACGCGCAAAGGTTCTCGAACATCGCCTTGCGATGTTCGGACCGGCGGCTGAAGCCGCGTCCGTGCATGCCGTGGCGCATGTCCCTGCCTCTCCCCTATCCTCTCGCGGCGGCCTTAATAAGGCTCGTCGATGCGCTTGGCCAGATCCTCGATGTTCTCGGGCGGCCAATTCTGGATCTCCATGCCGAGATGGAGCCCCATGTTCGCCAGCACTTCCTTGATCTCGTTCAGGGATTTGCGGCCGAAATTGGGGGTGCGGAGCATCTCCGCCTCGGTCTTCTGCACCAGGTCGCCGATATAGACGATATTGTCGTTCTTGAGGCAGTTGGCCGAACGCACCGATAGCTCGAGCTCGTCGACCTTGCGCAATAGGTTCTTGTTGATGAGCGGCTCGCCGGTCGGCTCGGCTTCGCGCGGCCGGGTTGGCTCTTCGAAATTGATGAAGAGCTGAAGCTGGTCCTGCAGGATGCGCGCGGCGAGCGCCACCGCGTCCTCGGGAGTCACCGCGCCGTTGGTCTCGACCCGCATCGACAGGCTGTCATAGTCGGTCACCTGGCCGACGCGGGTGTTCTCGACGCGATACGACACCTTGCGCACCGGGCTGAACAGCGCATCGACCGGGATGAGGCCGATCGGCGCATCCTCCGGCCGGTTGGCGGTCGCCGGGACGTAGCCCTTGCCGATCTCGACCGTCAGCTCCATCGAGATGCGCGCGCCGTTATCGAGCGTGCAGATCACCAGATCGGGGTTGAGGATGTCGATATCGTGGCCGGTCTCGATCGCGCCGGCGCGGACTTCGCCGGGCCCCGTCGCGCGCAGCCGCATGCGCTTTGGCCCCTCGCCGTGCATGCGCAGGCCGATGCTCTTTACGTTGAGGACGATGTCGGTGACGTCCTCGAGCACGCCGGGGATCGACGAGAATTCGTGCAGCACGCCCTCGATCTGCATCGAGGTCACCGCCGCGCCTTGCAGCGACGATAGCAGCACGCGCCGCAGCGCATTGCCGAGCGTCAGCCCGAAGCCGCGCTCCAGCGGCTCGGCCACCACGGTCGCGGCACGCGCCGCATCGTCGCCGGGCTCGACCGCCAGCGCCTTCGGCTTGATGAGCGTCTGCCAATTCCGTTGAATAACAAAGACATCGGTCATTGAGCGTATGTCCTATCGACATCCGGACCGGCGATGTTGCCGGCGATTTTCACGTTTTCGCGCCACCGCAATGCGGCAGCGCGGCACCGGGCCTGTTGTCAGACCCGACGCCGTTTGGGCGGGCGGCAGCCGTTATGCGGGATCGGCGTGACGTCGCGAATAGAAGTGATAGCGAAACCAACACTTTGCAAGGCGCGCAGGGCAGACTCGCGTCCCGAGCCGGGTCCCTTGACCTCGATATCGAGGGTGCGCATACCGTGCTCCATCGCCTTGCGGCCGGCATCCTCGGCGGCCATCTGCGCCGCGTAGGGGGTCGACTTGCGCGAGCCCTTGAAGCCCTGGCTGCCCGACGACGACCAGGCGATCGCGTTACCCTGAGCATCAGTGATGGTGATCATCGTGTTGTTGAATGTCGCGTTCACGTGGGCGGTGCCCGACGTGATGTTCTTGCGTTCGCGACGCCGCAGACGCGGCGCTGCTGCCGTACTTCTTGCCATTTAGCCGTTCCGCCGTTGAGGGGAGCTGATCAAACGAACTATTTCTTCTTACCGGCGATCGGCCGGGCCGGGCCCTTGCGGGTGCGCGCATTGGTATGGGTGCGCTGGCCGCGGACCGGCAGGCCCTTGCGGTGCCTGAGGCCGCGATAGCAGCCGAGGTCCATCAGCCGCTTAACGTTCATCGCGACGGTACGCCGCAGGTCGCCCTCGACCATGTATTCGCGGTCGATCAGCTCGCGGACCCTGAGCACCTCGTCATCGGTCATATCGTTGGCCCGCCGATCAAGCGGGATGCCGACCTTGTTGCAGATTTCCAAGGCCTTGGTGCGGCCGATGCCATGAATATAGGTCAAGGCGATAGGCACGCGTTTCTGATTGGGGATGTTAACGCCGGCAATTCGCGCCACGAGCGCATCTCCTCGAATTCGGGCATGGGCGAAGGAGCGTGGGATCGCTCCCTCGCGAAACGCGGGATTATACGAATCGGTGGGCTAGCGTCAATCGCCCATCCGAAAGATTCATGCGGCGATGAGCGCCTCGATCGCCGCGGTCACGGTGTCGATATCGGCCATGCCGTCGACGGTCTCGAGAATGCCCTTGCGGCGGTAATAGGGCAGGATCGGCGCGGTCTGTTCGTGATACACGGCAAACCGCTTCTGCACCGCTGCGGGCTGATCGTCGGGCCGGCGGACAAAGTCGGTAGCGCCGCAGACATCGCACACGCCTTCCTGCTTCGGCCGATTGTTGTGATCGTGATAGCTGGCGCCGCATTTGCCGCAGCTGAAACGCCCGGCAAGCCGCTTGGTCAGCTCGGCCTCATCGACCTCCATCAGGATCACATGATCGAGCTTGAGCTTGTGGCGCGCCAGCATCGCATCGAGCGCCTCGGCCTGCGGCACGGTGCGCGGGAAGCCGTCGAGGATCACGCCATTCTTGGCCGCGGGCGAGGCGATACGCTGCTCGATGACCTCGATCACGATACCATCCGAGACGAGCGCGCCTGAATCCATTACCGACCTGATCCGGCGACCCAATTTGCTGCCCGATGCGGTCTCGGCGCGCAGCATGTCGCCAGTCGCAAGCTGAACGAACCCATGCGCCTGTTCGAGGCGCTTGGCCTGCGTCCCCTTGCCGGCGCCTGGCGGCCCCAGCAGGATTAAATTCATCCCCGGCGTCCCCTTAGCCGCGACTTTTTGATCAGCCCCTCGTACTGATGCGCGAGGAGATGCGAGTGGATTTGCGCGACGGTGTCCATTGTAACGCTAACGACGATCAGCAGGCTGGTGCCGCCGAAATAGAACGGCACGGAATATTGCGAGATCAGGATCTCGGGCAGGATGCACACCGCCGCGAGATACGCGGCACCGACCACGGTCAGCCGGGTCAGCACGTAATCGAGGTGATCGGCCGTGTTCTTGCCCGGCCGGATGCCCGGGATAAAGCCGCCGTATTTCCGCAGATTGTCGGCGTTCTCGACCGGGTTGAAGACCACCGCGGTATAGAAAAACGTGAAGAAGACGATCAGGGCGACGTAGAGGATCATGTAGGCTGGCCGCCCATGGCCAAGATAGGCGGTGATCGTGCCGAGCCAGCCGAAATCCTGTCCGCCCTGTTGCTGGAACGTCGAGATCGTCGCCGGCAGCAACAGCAGCGATGAGGCGAAAATCGGCGGGATCACGCCCGAGGTGTTGACCTTGAGCGGGAGGTATGACGACTCACCGCCGAACATGCGATTGCCGACCTGGCGCTTCGGGTATTGCACGAGGATGCGGCGCTGCGCGCGTTCCATGAATATGATGAACATCACGACCGCGACCGACATCACCAGGAAGATGATGATGAAGATCGGCGACAGCGCGCCGGTGCGGCCGAGTTCCAGGGTCGCGGCGAGCGCGTGTGGCAGGTTCGCGACGATGCCTGACATGATGATCAGCGAGATGCCGTTCCCGACGCCGCGCGCGGTGATCTGCTCGCCGAGCCACATCAGGAACATCGTACCGCCGGTCAGGGTAATGACCGTGACTATCCGAAAGAAAAGCCCGGGATCGATGACCGCGGACACCGCGCCGGAGCGCATGCTTTCCAGCCCGACCCCGATGCCGTAGGCCTGGACCACGGCGAGCGCCACGGTACCGTAACGCGTGTACTGATTCAGCTTCTTGCGGCCGCTCTCGCCCTCCTTCTTCAGCGTCTCGAGCTGCGGCGACACCGCGGTCAAGAGCTGGATAATGATCGAGGACGAGATGTACGGCATGATGCCCAGCGCGAAGATCGACATGCGCCCGAGCGCGCCGCCCGAGAACATGTTGAACATGCCGAGAATGCCGCCGGCATTCTGGTTGAAGATGTCCGACAGGATCGCCGGGTCGATGCCGGGGATCGGGATATAGGTGCCGAGGCGATAGGCGATCAGCGCCCCGAGCGTGAACCAGATGCGGTTCTTGAGCTCGGTCGCCTTGGAAAAGGCGCCAAAATTTATGCTGCTTGCGAGTTGCTCGGCGGCTGACGCCATCGGTTCTTCCCTGCCTCAACGGAGGCCGCTTATAGAATAGGCGCTCGCGCAGCGATAAAAAAGCTCGCCGGCTCTCCTTGCGCGATCCCGACGCAGGGAGGAGCTAGGCCTCGCTCTCCGGTTCCGCCGGCTTGGCACGGCGCGCCCGGGGCTTGGGAGCTTCTGGCTCCACCGCCGCCGCTTCTGGCTCCGGTGCGGGCGCCGCAGACTCAGGAGCGGCAGATTCGGCCGCCGCGCCGCCCGGCAGCAATACCTTGCCGCCGGCCTTCTCGACGGCGGCGATCGCCGCCTGCGAAGCGCCCGCGACCTCGATCGTGATCTTGGTCTTGAGCTCGCCTTTGGCCAGCAAGCGTACGCCATCGCCGACCCGGCGCAGAATCCCGGCCGCGACCAGAGCCTTGCCGTCGATCGTTCCCCGTGCGGCAAGCTTCTTGGCGTCGAGCGCCTGCTGCAGCCGGCCGAGGTTCACCACCTTGAAGTCCAGCTGAAAAATCTTGTTGTTGAAGCCGCGCTTCGGCAGCCGGCGATGCAGCGGGGTCTGGCCGCCCTCAAACGCGTTGATCGCGACGCCGGAGCGCCCGAGCTGGCCCTTGCCGCCCTGGCCAGCGGTCTTACCCTTACCCGAGCCGATGCCGCGCCCGAGGCGCTTCGCGCGATAATGCGCGCCTGGATTATCCCTGATCTCGTTGAGCTTCATCTGTTTTCCTCGGAACGCGGGCGTCCCTATTCCTCGACCCTCACCAGGTGCTGCACCTTATTGATCATGCCGCGCACCGAGGGCGTGTCCTCGAGCGTGCGGCGGCGATGCAGCTTATTGAGGCCGAGCCCCTTTAAGGTCTGCTCCTGGTCAAAGCGGCGGCCGATCGGGCTGCCGGTCTGCACCACGGTGACAGTCTTCTTGGTTTCGCTCTTGGCGGCGGCGCTGCGGGCCATTACGCGGGCTCCTTCGCCTCGGGCTCATGGCGGCCGAGCACCTCGTTGACCTTCTTGCCGCGCCGCGCGGCGACGGCGCGCGGGCTCGTGACATGGGTCAGCGCCGCGAAGGTCGCCTTGATCATATTGTGCGGGTTTGAGCTGCCGACCGATTTCGCCACCACGTCCTGCACGCCCAGCGCCTCAAAGATCGCGCGCATCGGCCCGCCGGCGATGATACCGGTGCCGGGTTTGGCGGCGCGGATGATGACCTTGCCGGCGCCATAGCTGTCGCGGATGTCGTGATGCAGAGTGCGACCCTCGCGCAACGGCACGCGGACAAGCCCGCGCCGCGCCTGCTCGGTCGCCTTGCGGATCGCCTCGGGCACCTCGCGCGCCTTACCCGAGCCGTACCCGACCCGGCCCTTGCGGTCGCCGACGACGACCAATGCCGCAAAGCCAAAGCGCCGGCCGCCCTTCACCACCTTGGCGACGCGGTTGATGCTGACGAGCTTTTCGGCGAATTCGCTCTCCTCCGTCCGGTCGCGCCCCTGGCGATCATCGCCGCCGCGACGGCGGCGCTGACCGCCCTCGCCGCCGCCCTCGCCGCGCTGGCCGCCTGGACCGCGACCCGGTCCCGGACCACGACCCGGTCCACCTTGCGTGCGTGCCATTGGAGCCCTCTCTAGAAATCGAGTCCGCCCTCGCGGGCGGCATCGGCCAGGGCCTTGACCCGGCCATGAAAGATATAGCCGCCCCGGTCGAAGATGACCTGGGCGACGCCGGCTTCCTTGGCGCGTTCGGCGATCAGCTTGCCGACCGCGATCGCGGCTGCTTTGTCGGCGCCGCTCTTCGCATCCTTCTTGACCCCGGCATCGAGCGTCGAGGCCGCAGCCAGCGTGCGGCCGGCGACATCGTCGATGATCTGGGCGTAGATGTGCTGCGACGAGCGGAAGACCGTCAGCCGCGGACGCAGCTTTCCGGCCTGGCGCAACTTGTAGCGCACCCGCTGTCTCCGGCGCGCGAAGAGCTCTGCTGGTTTCTTCGCCATGGCGTTTACTTCTTCTTGCCTTCCTTGCGGCGGATGATTTCCTCGGCGTACTTGACGCCCTTGCCCTTGTACGGCTCGGGCCCGCGATACGCGCGAATTTCGGCGGCGATCTGCCCGACACGCTGCTTATCGGCGCCAGTGATGGCGATCAGGGTCGGACGCTCGCAGGTTATCTGGATGTCTTGCGGGATCGGATACGGGATATCATGGCTGTAGCCGAGCTGCAGGTTGAGCGTGTGCCCCTGCACCGCGGCGCGATAGCCGACGCCGTTGATCTCGAGCGTGCGGGTAAAGCCCGTCGAGACGCCGGTCACCATGTTGTTGACCAGCGCCCGCGTCGTGCCCCACATCGCCCGCGCCTGTTTGCTGTCGTCCTTGGGGACGATCGTGATATGGCCGTCGGCGATGGTCGCGGTGACGTCGGCGCTGATCGATAGGCTGAGCTTGCCCTTGCCGCCGCTGACGTTGAGCACCTGCCCGGCCAGCGCGGCCTGGACGCCAGCGGGGATTGCGACGGGATGCTTGCCAACACGAGACATGGCGTTTTCCTATATCTCCAGCGTCAGAACACGCGACACAGCACTTCGCCACCGACCTTGGCGGCGCGGGCTTCCGCGTCGGACATGACGCCGCGCGGCGTCGACAGGATTGAGATGCCGAGACCGTTATAGACCCGCGGCAGGTCGACCAGCTTTGAATAAATTCGCCGGCCGGGTTTGGAGACGCGCGAAATCTCGCGGATCACCGGCTCGCCGTCGACGTATTTCAGCTCAATTTTCAGCTCGGCGATGCCGGGCCGCACATGCTCGCGCGTATAGCCGCGGATATAGCCCTCGCGCTTCAGCACTTCGAGCACATTGGCGCGGTGCTTCGAGGCCGGCGCCGCGACCACCGCCATCCGCGCCCGCTGACCGTTGCGGATGCGGGTCAGCATGTCGCCGAGCGGATCGCTCATCGTCATGGACGCCCTCCTCTACCAGCTCGACTTGACCATGCCGGGGATCTGCCCGGACGAGGCCAATTCGCGCACCGCGATGCGCGACAAGCGGAACTTGCGGTAAACGCCGCGTGGGCGGCCGCTCAATTCGCAACGGTTGCGCACTCGCGTCGCGGAGCTGTTGCGCGGGAGTCGGGCGAGTTTCAGTTGCGCCTCGAAACGCTCCTCGGGCGCCGCTTCGCGGTCCCGCGCCAGCGCCTTGAGGCGCGCTCGGCGTGGCGCGATCGCCTTCGCCATCTTGGCGCGCCGCGCGTTCTTTTCGATCGAGCTCTTCTTTGCCATCAGTGGTCTTTCCGGCGGACGGGTCAGTTGATAAACGGCATGTCGAAAGCCTTGAGCAGCGCCTTGGCTTCGTCATCGGTCTTGGCGGACGTGACAATGACGATGTCCATGCCGCGCTGGCTGTCGACCTTGTCGTAGTCGATTTCGGGGAAGACGAGCTGCTCACGCAGGCCAAGCGCATAATTGCCCCGGCCGTCAAAGCTGCGGCTCGACACGCCGCGGAAGTCGCGCACGCGCGGCAGCGCAATGTTAATGAGCCGGTCGAGGAACTCGTACATACGCTCGCGGCGCAGCGTCACCTTGACGCCAATCGGCATATTCTCGCGCAGCTTGAACGTGGCGATCGACTTCTTGGCACGCACCACCACGGGGTGCTGGCCGGTGATCGCGGTCAGGTCGCCGACCGCGGCGTCGATCTTCTTCGAATCCTGGACCGCCTCGCCGACGCCCATATTGACGACGATCTTTTCGAGGCGCGGCACCTCCATCCGGTTTTTGTAGCCGAATTCCTGCATCAGCGCCGGATGCACGGTCTCGGTATAGCGTTCTTGCAGGCGAGCCATTTCCCTCACCTCACTTGTCGAGCACTTCGCCCGAGCGGCGGGCGACGCGGACCTTGCGGCCATCATCCAGAGTCTTGTAGCCGACCCGCGTCGGCTTCTGCGACGCCGGGTCGATATGGGCGACGTTCGAGACGTGGATCGTCAGCTCCTTCTCCACGATGCCGCCCTGGTCGCGCATGCTTTGGCGCGTGTGGCGCCGCGCGATGTGAATGCCTTGCACGACGAGCCGCGACTCCGTCGGGAAAACGCGCAGCACTTCGCCCTGCTTGCCCTTGTCGCGGCCGCTGATGACGACGACGTTGTCGCCCTTCTTGATCTTGAGCTTTGCCATCACAAAACTTCCGGCGCCAACGAGGCGATCCTGAGGAATTTCTTGGCGCGCAGCTCGCGGGTCACAGGCCCGAAGACGCGCGTGCCGATCGGCTCGTTCTGGCGGTTGATCAGCACCGCCGCGTTGCGGTCGAAGCGGATCGCGCTGCCGTCGATGCGGCGAACCGGAAAGGCGGTGCGCACAATCACGGCGCGATGCACGTCGCCTTTCTTGACACGGCCGCGCGGGATCGCCTCCTTGACCGAGACGATGATCACATCGCCGACGCCAGCGGTCTTGCGCTTCGAGCCGCCCAGCACCTTGATGCACTGAACCCGGCGCGCCCCCGAATTGTCGGCGACGTCGAGATTGGTTTGCATCTGGATCATGCGGCGTCCCCTGTCTCGGCGGTCGCGGCGCCAGTCACCTCGGCCTCGGCCTCAACCTGCTGCGCGCGGGCGCGGCGGCGGGCGAGACCCGGCGCGCCGCCGGTCGCTTCGCCCATCACGATCCAGCTCTTGCGCTTGGACAGCGGACGACATTCCTCGATCTGCACCGCGTCACCGGTGTGGAACTTATTGTCCTCGTCATGCGCCGCGTACTTCTTCGAGCGCGTGACGAATTTCTTGTAAACCGGGTGCATGACTCGCCGCTCGACGCGCACGACAATGGTCTTGTTCTGCGCGTCGCTGACGACGATGCCCTGGAGAATGCGTTTCGGCATCTAAACCCCTCAGGCCTTCGCGGCGGCGCGCTGCCGCTCGCCAAGGATAGTCTTGATGCGCGCGATGTCGCGCCGCGCCTGGCGGACACGCGCGGTGTTTTCGAGCTGCCCGCTCGCGCGCTGAAAACGCAGATTGAAGATTTCCTTCCCCAAGCTCTCCACCTGATCGGTGAGTTCGTCAGGGGTGCGCGCGCGCAGATCGCCCGCCTTCATCGCCTTCATGGGGCACCATCCTCGCCGGCGCGGATCACGAACTTGGTCGCGACGGGCAATTTCGCCGCAGCAAGTTCGAAGGCCTCGCGCGCCACCTCGCGCTCGACGCCGTCGAGCTCGAACATGATGCGACCCGGCTTTACGCGGGCGATCCAGTATTCGGGCGAGCCCTTGCCGCTGCCCATGCGAACCTCGGCGGGCTTCGTCGACACCGGCACATCCGGGAAGATGCGGATCCACACGCGGCCGACACGGCGGATATGACGGGTGATCGCTCGCCGCGCGGCCTCGATCTGACGCGCCGTGATGCGGCCTGGCTCGACCGATTTCATGCCGTAGGCGCCAAAATTGAGCGCGGTGCCGCCCTTGGCCATGCCATGGACGCGGCCCTTATGGGCCTTACGGTACTTGGTGCGTTTGGGGGCAAGCATGTCTAATCCCTGTCGCGTGGGCGATCGCGGTCGCGATCCCGACCGCCGCTCGGCCGGCGGTCCATCCCGGCGGGCTGCGCTTCGGCGAGCAGCTTGTCCTGCGCCATCGGGTCGTGAGCGAGGATTTCGCCCTTGAACACCCAGACCTTCACGCCGCAGGTGCCGTAAGTGGTCTTCGCGGTGCCGTAGCCGAAATCGACATTGGCGCGCAGCGTGTGCAGCGGCACGCGGCCCTCGCGATACCACTCCATGCGCGCGATCTCGGCGCCGCCAAGCCGGCCCGAACAATTGATGCGGATGCCCTCGGCGCCAAAGCGCATCGCCGACTGGACGGCGCGCTTCATCGCGCGGCGGAAGGCAACGCGGCGCTCCAATTGCTGGGCGATCCCTTCGGCGATCAGCTTCGCCTCGATCTCGGGCTTGCGGATTTCGACGATGTTGAGGCTGACCTCGCTCGTCGTCATCTTCGTCAGATCGCCACGCAGCTTGTCGATATCGGCGCCCTTCTTACCGATCACCACGCCAGGCCGCGCCGAGTGCAGCGTGATCCGCGTTTTTTTCGCCGCGCGCTCGATCAGGATGCGCGCGATCGCCGCCTGGGAGAGGCGCCTTTCGAGAAACCGACGGAGCTTCAGATCGTCGAGCAGCTGATCGCCATAGCCCTTGCCGGCGAACCAACGCGAGTCCCAGGTGCGGTTGATGCCGAGCCTGAGCCCGATCGGATTGACCTTTTGGCCCATCAGGCCGCCTCCTCCTCGGACCGCTCGCGCACCACGACAGTGAGGTGCGAGAAAGACTTTTCGACCCGCGACGAGCGGCCGCGGCCACGGGTATGAAAACGTTTCATCACAAAGGCCCGGCCGACCGTCGCTTCCTTGACAAAGAGCCGGTCGACATCGAGCTGGTGATTATTCTCGGCATTGGCGATCGCCGCCTGCAGCACCTTCTTGACGTCCTGCGCGATGCGCCGCCGCGAAAAGGTCAACTCGGCCAGCGCCGTCTGCGCGGCCTTGCCGCGGATCATCGCCGCGACGAGGTTTAGCTTGCGCGGGCTGGTGCGGAGCGCGCGCAGAAAGGCCGAAGCCTCGTTATCGGCGAGCCGGCGCTCGGCGGATGGCTTGCCCATGTCCTAGCTCCTCCGCGCCCGCTTGTCGCCGGCATGGCCGTAGAAGGTGCGGGTGGGCGAGAACTCGCCGAATTTGTGGCCGATCATGTTCTCGGTGACGAGCACCGGGATGAATTTGTGGCCGTTGTAGACGCCAAAGGTCAGGCCGACGAATTGCGGGAAGATCGTCGAGCGGCGCGACCAGGTGCGGATCACCTCGTTACGGCCCGAGCCGCGCGCCTTCTCCGCCTTCTGCAACAGATAGCCGTCGACAAACGGCCCTTTCCATACCGAGCGAGCCACGCTCCCTCTCCTTCTATCGGACCTGACGGCGGCGCAGAATCAGCCGGTCCGTCTGTTTGTTGTGGCGTGTCTTCTTGCCCTTGGTCGGCTTGCCCCACGGCGTCACCGGGTGACGGCCGCCCGAGGTGCGGCCTTCGCCACCGCCATGCGGATGGTCGATCGGGTTCATCGCGACGCCACGCACCGATGGCCGGATGCCGAGCCAGCGGCTGCGACCAGCCTTGCCGATGACGATGTTCTGATGATCTGGGTTCGACACCGCGCCAATCGTCGCGCGGCACTCGCTGCGCACGCGGCGCAGCTCGCCCGATGACATGCGCAACAGCGCATAGCCCTGGTCGCGGCCGACGAGCTGCACGTAAGTCCCGGCCGAGCGCGCGATCTGCCCGCCCTTGCCGGGCTTCATTTCAACATTATGGACGATCGTCCCGGGGGGCATGTTGCGCAGCGGCATGGCGTTGCCCGGCTTCACATCGACCCGGTCGCCCGAGACCACCGTGTCGCCGACGCGCAGCCGTTGCGGCGCCAGGATATAGGCCTGCTCACCGTCGGGATATTTGATGAGTGCGATAAACGCGGTGCGGTTCGGATCGTATTCGAGCCGCTCGACCACCGCCGGCGCGTCATCCTTGGTCCGCTTGAAGTCGACGACGCGGTAGCGCTGCTTGTGGCCACCGCCACGCCGCCGCATCGTGATGCGGCCGGAATTGTTGCGCCCGCCTTTCTCGCGCAGGCCCTCGGTCAGCTTCTTGACCGGCTTGCCCTTCCACAGCTCGCTGCGGTCGACGGTCACAAGGTGGCGCTGGGCCGGCGTGATGGGGTTATAGGTCTTGAGAGCCATGCGTCAGATCCCCGTCGTCACGTCGATACGCGAGCCCTCGGCCAGCGTGACGATCGCCTTCTTGAAGTCGGAGCGCCGGCCGGGCCGCCCGCGCACGCGCTTCAGCTTGCCCTGAACGAGGATCGTGTTGACCGCGTCGACCTTCACCGAGAACAGGCCCTCAACGGCCGCCTTGACCTCGCGCTTTGTCGCGGTGACCGGCACCTTGAAGATGATCTGATTGTGTTCCGAGACCGCGGTCGCCTTTTCGGTGATCAGCGGCGAGCGGATCAGATCGTACATCGCCTGCCGCGTGAGGTTCGGCGTGGCGCGGGGGATGACGCGAAACCGGCTCATTTGAGGCGCGCCTCCAATTGCTCGACCGCCGCGCGGGTCAGCACCAGTGTGTCGCGGCGCACGATGTCGTAAACGTTGGCGCCTTGCGTCGGCAGCACGTCGACCTTTGGCAGGTTGCGCGCCGCCTTGGCAAAGCCCGCGTCAACAGCGCCGTCAATGATCAGCACCGACTCCCAGCCGAGAGTCGCGAACTGTGCGCGCAGCGCTTTTGTCTTGGCCTCGGCGATGCTCGCCGCGTCAATCACAACGAGCTTGCCCTCGGCCTGCTTGGCCGACAGCGCGGTCTTCAGCCCGAGCTTGCGAACCTTCTTCTGCAGTCCGAATTCATGGCTGCGCACGACCGGCCCGAAAATCGTCGCGCCGCCGCGAAACTGCGGCGAGCGCAGACTGCCCTGGCGGGCGCGGCCGGTACCCTTCTGCTTGTAGGGCTTCTTGGTCGTGCCGCTGATATCGCTGATGCCCTTGGTCTTGTGCGTGCCGGCGCGGCGCTTTGCGAGCTGCCAGTTGACGACGCGCGCCAGGATGTCGCTGCGTACCGGCAAACCGAACACTTCGTCCGCGAGATCGATGTCGCCGACTTCCTTATTGTCGAGGTTGCGAACCGTGAGCTTCACGCCGCACCCCCTTCCTCGGTGCTTTCCGGAGTCTCGGTCGCGGTCTCCACCGTGGCGCCGATCTCGTCCGCAGTCTCGACCGCCACTTCAACTTCAGGCTCCGGTTCCTCCAGCGCAGCATCGCTGCGCAGCGCCGCCGGAAACGGCAGCTCTTTCGGCTGCTTGCGCTTCACCGCATCGCGCACCAGCACCCAGCCGCCAGCGCTGCCCGGCACCGCGCCCTTGAGCATCAACACGCCGCGCTCGACATCGGTCGCGACGACCTCGAGGCTTAGTGTGGTCACCCGCTCGGCGCCCAGATGGCCGGCCATCTTCTTGTTCTTGAAGGTCTTGCCGGGGTCCTGGCGCTGACCGGTCGAGCCGAGAGAACGGTGCGAGATTGAGACGCCGTGCGTCGCCCGCAACCCGCCGAAATTCCACCGTTTCATGCCGCCGGCAAAACCCTTGCCGATGCTGGTGCCGGTGACGTCGACATATTGCCCGGTGACAAAATGTGCCGCGGTGATTTCGGCGCCGACGTCGACCAGCGCGTCCTCGGAGACGCGAAACTCGGCCATATGCGCCTTGGGTTCGACCTTGGCAGCAGCGAAATGCCCGCGCATCGGCTTCGAGACATTCTTGACCTTGGCCGCGCCGACGCCGAGTTGCAGCGCGGTGTAGCCGTCGCGCTCATGCGTGCGATGCGCGACCACCTGGCAATTGTCGACGCGCAGCACTGTGACGGGGATGTGATCGCCCGCATCGGTGAAGACGCGGCTCATGCCGAGTTTTTGTGCGATGAGACCGGTGCGCATCGCCTATCCCCTAGAGCTTGATCTCGACATCGACGCCGGCGGCGAGGTCGAGCTTCATCAGCGCGTCCACGGTCTGCGGCGTCGGATCGACGATATCGAGCACCCGCTTGTGCGTGCGGATTTCGAACTGCTCGCGCGATTTCTTGTCGACATGCGGCGAGCGCAGCACGGTGAATTTCTCGATCCGCGTGGGCAGCGGGATGGGCCCGCGCACCCGCGCGCCGGTGCGGCGGGCAGTCTGCACGATCTCGCTCGTCGACTGGTCGAGCACGCGATGATCGTAGGCCCGCAGGCGGATGCGTATGTTTTGGCCGTCCATCAGGTGTTTCCCGTTTCCCTCGCGGAGGTGTCAGCTAAGCCGACGCCGCCTCACTTAATGATTTTGGCGACGACGCCGGCGCCGACGGTGCGGCCGCCCTCGCGGATCGCGAAGCGCAGGCCCTCTTCCATCGCGATCGGCACCAGCAGCTCGACATTCATCGTGATGTTATCCCCCGG
>DATMLO010000160.1:0-26687 GCA_035570495.1 Allostellaceae bacterium
TCGCGCACCGGTACATGGTCGAGGTCGAGCTCGATGCCGAGCCCGCCCTTGCCGGCCATCTCCACGGCCGAGGAGGTAAGCCCCGCCGCGCCCATGTCCTGGATCGCCACGATCGCGTCGCCCGCCATCAATTCGAGGCAGGCCTCGATCAGCAGCTTCTCGGTGAACGGGTCGCCGACCTGCACGGTCGGGCGCTTTTCGGCCGCGCTATCGTCGAACTCGGCCGAGGCCATCGTCGCGCCGTGGATACCGTCGCGCCCGGTTTTGGCGCCGACATAGATCACCGGGTTCCCGGCGCCTGACGCGGCCGAATAGAAGATGCGGTCGGCGCGGGCGAGACCGACGCACATCGCGTTGACCAGGATGTTGCCGTTGTAGCTCGGATGGAACTGGCATTCACCGCCGACCGTCGGCACCCCGACGCAATTGCCATAGCCGCCGATCCCTGCCACGACACCGCTTACGAGGTGGCGGGTTTTCGGGTGATCCGGGCTGCCAAAGCGCAGCGAATTGAGGATCGCGATCGGCCGCGCCCCCATCGTGAACACGTCGCGCAGGATACCGCCGACCCCGGTCGCCGCGCCCTGATAGGGCTCGATAAACGAGGGATGGTTGTGGCTCTCGATCTTGAAGACGACAGCGTCGCCGTCGCCGATATCGACCACCCCGGCATTCTCGCCCGGCCCGCAGATGACGCGCGGGCCCTCGGTGGGTAGAGTCTTCAGCCAGACCTTCGAGGATTTATAGGAACAGTGCTCGCTCCACATCGCGGAGAAGACGCCCAATTCGGTGAGGTTGGGCGTGCGGCCGAGGATGCTTTCGACGCGCGCGAATTCTTCGGCCGACAGCCCCATCTCGGCTGCGAGAGCAGGGGTGACGTTGCTGCCGCCCTTCACTGCAGCGCGCTCACGATCCCGTCGAAAAGCCCCTGGCCGTCGGTGCCGCCGAGAAGCGGGTCGGTCACATTCTCGGGGTGCGGCATCATGCCGAGCACGGTGCGGGTCTCGTTGAGGATGCCGGCGATCGAGCGCGCGGAACCGTTGAAATTGCCCTCATCGGTCAGCTCGCCCTCGGCGCTGCAATAGCGGAACGCGACGCGGCCCTCGCCTTCGAGCCGGTCGAGGGTTGCGGGATCGGCGGTGTAGTTTCCCTCGCCATGCGCGACCGGCACGCGGATTGCCTGGCCGGTCTCGTAGCCGCAGGTGAACATGGTCTGCGACGTCTCGACCCGCAGATAGACGTCGCGGCAGACAAAACTCAGCGTGCGGTTGGCGAGCAGCGCGCCGGGCAGCATCCCGGCCTCGGTCAGCACCTGGAAGCCGTTGCAGATGCCGAGCACCGGCGTGCCCTTGGCGGCGCGCGCTTTGACTTCGCGCATGATCGGTGAGTGCGCCGCCATCGCGCCGCAGCGCAGGTAGTCGCCATAGGCAAATCCGCCCGGCAGCACGATCAGGTCGGCTGCGGGCAACTCCGTATCGCCATGCCAGACGATGGCGGGGTCTTTGCCGCTGGCGCGCTTCAGCGCGGTGCAGACATCGCGCTCGCGGTTGGAGCCGGGAAAGATAATGACCGCGGCTTTCATTCGAGCTCGATCGTGTAGTTTTCGATGACCGGGTTGGCGAGCAGTTCCTGACACATCTTCTCGACTTTGGCCTGCGCCGCCGCCTTGTCGCTGCCCTCGATCTCGATCTCAATCAGCTTGCCCTGGCGCACCTCACCGATCCCGGTAAAGCCGAGCGACGCGAGCGCGTTGCCGATCGCCTTGCCCTGAGGGTCGAGCACGCCGGTCTTCAGGCTCACATGCACGCGAGCCTTCATTGGCCAGCCTTCATTGAATTGTCCTCGGGCCCTTGAAGTCGGCTGGGCCGCCCTCCGGCAGGATGCCGAGCCGACGCGCCACTTCCTGGTAGCCCTCGGCGACCTTCTCCAGGTCTTCGCGGAAGCGGTCCTTGTCGAGCTTCTCGGACGTGCGGATGTCCCAGAGCCGCATGTTGTCGGGGCTGATCTCGTCGGCGACGACGATGCGCATGTCGTCGTCGCTATAGAGCCGTCCGAATTCCAGGCCGAAATCGACGAGGCGGATGCCGATCCCAAGAAAGAGCCCGGTCAGGAAATCGTTGATCCTCAACGAGATTTGCATGATCTCGTCGAGGTCTTGGGTCGAGGCCCAGGCAAAGGCGGTGATGTGCTCCTCGCTGACCAGCGGGTCGCCCAATTCGGCCTTTTTGTAATGATATTCGATGATCGAGCGCGGCAGGTGCTGGCCTTCCGCGAGGCCCAGACGTTTGGCGAGCGACCCCGCCGCGACATTGCGCACGACCACCCGCAATGGGATGATCTCGACCTCACGCACCAGTTGCTCGCGCATATTGAGGCGGCGCACGAAATGCGTCGCGATGCCGATCTCGGCCAGTTTCAGCATCAAGAATTCGCAGATGCGGTTGTTGAGCACGCCCTTGCCGGTGATCGTGCCGCGCTTTTCGCGATCGGCGGCATCGTCCTTGAAATGCTGGACGAGGGTGCCGGGTTCCGGCCCTTCGAACAGCACCTTGGCCGAGCCCTCATAGATTTGCCGGCGTCGCGACATCTTGCTCCTGACGGCAGCGTCTGATCGCTCTGATCCGCTCCCTTGATATAGCAAGCAGGATAGAGGCCAACAATGTCACCGCGCCGTCGGCATCGTCGCGCCGGAAACCTCGGCCCAGGGCGTCGCGGCCGGCTGCCACTGCGCATAGCGAAAGCGCGGCTTTCGCTCGTCGGCATTGGGCAGGGGGAGGGCGATGAGCGCGCTCGACACCGTGCCGTAGTTGTGATCCGTGATGAAGCGCAGAGCATTCTCCGGCGGCTCGCCGCGCGGCGATTCGGTATTCGCCAGCAACGCCTGCCATTCCGCCCAATCGTCGCGGTCAGGGTCGGGCGGGGCGGCGGCGCGGAACATCGGCGTCGCGAGCGCCACGCGGCGGTTATTCGGGTGGTTGAGATCGCCCGAGTCGATCAGCGACAACCCGTCCGGGATCGGCCGCACCTCGATACGCGCGCCATCGGCATGGCGCAGCCAAAATGCATCGCGATTGTCGGCAACGATCAGGTTGAAGGTGCGATACGCGACCGGGTCGAGATGCGCCAGTGCCTCGGCGGCCGCGACCGCGTCCGGGTGGTCGAGCGCTTCGAGCACCAGTTCGCCGCGCGAGCGCTGTCCCGGCGCCGGGCCGAGCGATCCGTGCCGGTTGAGCACCGCTGCCGCCACGCCCCAATCATTGACCCCGAGCCAAGAGCCGCCGGCCAACAGGTCCTTGCCGGCGATGACTTCGGGACGGTCGGGCCAGTGGCGCGCCGGCGCCAGCGCCACACGCCGAGCATTTCATCGCGGTTGGCGCCAATGATGACCGGCCATGCATGGTCGGGGCGGCGCAGGATCACCAGCGTGCACATATGTTATTCAGTGCCATAGATGCGGCTGTTATTCAGTGCCATAGATGCGGCCGCGGACAAGGGACGGAAAAACATGCCTACCTTCGAAGATCGCGAGAAGGAATTCGAGGCCCGCTTCAAGCACGATGAGGAGCTGCGCTTCAAGGTGACGGCGCGACGCAACCGGCTTGCCGGGCTATGGGCGGCCGAGAAGATGGGGTTGTCGGGCGATGCCGCCGAGGCCTATGCCAAGACGATCGTCGCCGCCGAATTCGGCAAGGGTGGCGACAAGCATGTCGTCGAGACGTTGGTCGCCGATCTCGTCGCCAAGGGGCAGCCTGTGACGGCCGACCAAATTCGGTTCGAGCTCGACCATTTCGCCGCCCAGGCACGCCAGCAGTTGATGAGCGACTAGCGCTCGCCAAGTCCCTTGCGCTTCGCGGGAGCGAATACGTTCTGGGACTAGTAAGGCTTGTCGCCCGCCACCGTCACTCGCTTGCCGGAGCGGGTGTGCGGCCAGTAATCCCACATCGCGTGGTGCTGGACGCAGCGATTGTCCCAGAACGCGATCGAGTTTTCCTGCCAGCGGAAGCGGCACTGGAAGAGCGGGCTCGCCATATGCTCGTAGAGATAGCTGAGGATGCCCTCGCTTTCGTCGCGCGGGACGCCGTTGAGGTACTTGGTGAACCCCTTGTTGACATAGAGCGACTTGCGCCCCGTGACCGGGTGGGTGCGCACGACCGGGTGGTCGGCGTAGGGGTAGCTGTCCTTGTCCTCGACCCCGTAATTCTTGTACTGGCCACGGTAATGCTCGCCGCTATGCCGCGCGGTGAGGCCGTCGAGATAGGCCTTCATGCGGTCGCTCAATCCCTCGTAGGCGGCGTACATGTTGGCGAACAGCGTGTCGCCGCCGCGCGGCGGGCATTTCTTGATGTAGAGGATGCTGCCCATCGGCGGGGTCGGGTCGCACGACACATCCGAGTGCCAGCCCTCGCCATTGGCGCGGAAGCTGTCCTTGTCGGCGTGGATGATCATCATCTCCGGCAGGCCGGGTTCCGAGGGCGCAGCCGGGTGGATGTGCAACTCGCCAAAGCGGCGGCCGAAATCGAGATGCTGCATCGGCGTCAGTTGCTGGTCGCGGAAGAAGATCACCAGGTTCTCGGCGAGCGCGCGGTGGATTTCGTCCATCTGTCGGTTCGACGGCTGGCGCAGATCGACATCGCCGATCTCGGCGCCGATGATCGGGGTCAGCTTGTCGACGGTGATCGCCTCATAGGGCGAGTCTTCCGGCGTGTATTTGATGCGGGGGCCACTGTTACTGCGCAGCGAGCTCATCGCGCTTCTCCCTGGCTACGGCTTCCGGTCCGAAAACCCGGCGGAAGATCGTGTCGACATGCTTGAGGTGGTAGGTGACGTCGAACGAGGTGTCGATCGCCGCGGGGGTCAGGTACTTGGTGACCTCGGGGTCGGCCTTGAGCAGGTCGGCGAATTTGCCGCCGCCGTTCCATGACGCCATCGCGTGCTTCTGGATAAGGCGGTAGGCGTCCTCGCGGCTCATCCCGGCCTGCGTGAGGGCGAGGAGGAAACGCTGCGAGTCGGGCAGGCCGCCCAGCGAATTGAGGTTCGCACCCATGCGGTCGGGATTGACGATCATCTTGTCGACGACCCCGGCGAGCCGGTTCAGCGCGAAATCGAGGGTGATGGTCGCGTCGGGCGCGATAAAGCGCTCGACCGAGGAATGTGAGATGTCGCGCTCGTGCCAGGTGACGACATTCTCCAGCGCCGGGATGATCGTCGAGCGAATGACGCGCGACAGGCCTGTCAGGTTTTCCGACAGGACGGGGTTCTTCTTGTGCGGCATCGACGACGAGCCCTTCTGGCCCTCCGCGAAATATTCTGACGCCTCGCGCAGCTCGGTGCGCTGCAGATGGCGCAGCTCCGTCGCGAAGCGCTCCATCGCCGCGGCGATCAGCGCCAGCGCCATGAAAAACGCGGCGTGGCGGTCGCGCGGGATGATCTGGGTCGAGACCGTCTCGGGCTCGAGGCCGAGCTTCTCGGCGACGTATTCCTCAACTCGCGGGTCGATATGCGCGAAACTGCCGACCGAGCCGGAAATCTGGCAGACCGCGATCTCCTTCCTCGCCGCGACGAGCCGCTCGCGGTTGCGCGCGAACTCAGCGTAGTGGCCGGCGAGCTTGACGCCAAAACTAGTCGGCTCGGCATGGACACCGTGACTGCGACCAATGGTCGGCGTATCGCGATGTTCGAAGGCGCGGCGCTTCAGCGCGGCCAGCACCAGGTCGAGATCGGCGAGGAGGATGTCGGCCGCCTCGGCGAGCTGGATGGCGAGGCAGGTGTCGAGCACGTCGCTCGACGTCATCCCCAGATGGACGAAACGCGACTCCTCGCCGACATGCTCGGCAAGGCTGGTGAGGAAGGCGAGCGTCTCGTGATGCAGCTCGCGCTCGATCTCGCGGATGCGCTTGACATCGACCTTGCCGCGCTCGCGCACCGCTTTGGCGACGCCCTTGGGGATGACGCCGATCATTTCCTGCGCCTCGCAGGCGCAAGCCTCGATCTCCATCTGGATGCGGAAATAGTTTTCCGGCTCCCAGATCTTGGCCATTTGCGGGCGGCTGTAACGCGGGATCATGCCGTGACTTTCTCCGTCGGCGCGTCGATCGCTTCTGCTTCCGACCCTAGCACGAGGGGCAGCACCATCATTACGTCGTCATGATAACGGCCGCGATACCTCGTTGCGTGCCATTCGATGCCGTATTCGACAAAGCCGAGGCCCTCGTAGAGCCGCCGCGCCGCCAGATTGTCGCTGACGACGAGCAGTTGCAGCAGCTCGACGCGCTCGCGGGCATGGTCAATGATCGCCTCGACCAGCATCCGGCCAAGGCCCAAGCCGCGATAGGCCGGGCGGATATACATGCCCCATAACAGGCCCTTATGCCCGTGTTTCGGCCCGGCCTGGACGGCAAATCCGGCAACCCCGGCGAGATGCGTACCGCTGAATGCGCCGACGATGTACGTGTCGGCCAGACGCTGAGCAAACGCGTCAAACGGCCGATTCATCTCGGCTTCAAGTGTGCTGCCGAACGCATCCGGGCTGTCGGCCAGCCCTTCCAGTCGAATATCCCGGTAAAGCGCCGCATCGTCGGGGGTCAAGCGGCGCAGATCGCTAGGTGCGATGGTCATCGCCGCCTCCGCTTGTCTCGCCTGCCGGATCATAGCCCAGCCGAGTGAGCGCGGCGAGCATATGCGCCGGCACCGGCGCGCTCACCTGGATTGCCGGACGCGCGGGGTAGAGAGGGATTGAAATCGCCCGCGAATGCAGGTGCAAGGGCACTCCGGCCGGACCGCCGTAGGTGGGGTCGCCGACCACCGGACAGCCGAGCGCCGCGCAGTGCACGCGAATCTGGTGGGTGCGTCCAGTCTTTGGCCGCAGCTCCAGCCATGCGCGGTCGCCGGCGCTGCCGAGCACACGGTATTCGGTAACAGCGCGCTGCCCTTGCGGATTGATTTCCATACGCCAGCCGGTGCGCCGCACCGTGTCCTTGCGCAGCGGTGCGTCGATCGTGCCTTCCACCTCGCTCGGCGCGCCCTGGACGATGGCCCAATAGACTTTCTCGATCTTGCCCTCGGCGAACAGCGCGCCGAGGCGGCGCAGCCCCTTCGGGTGGCGTCCCAGCACGAGGCAGCCACTGGTGTCGCGGTCGAGCCGATGCGCCAGTCCTGGCGGGCGCGGCAGACCGAAACGCAGCAGCGGAAACCAGTTCTCCAGATGCGGCCCGCCGCCCGGTCCGGCATGCACCGCGATCCCAGCCGGTTTGTCGATGACCAGCATCAGCCCATCTCGATAGAGTATTCTCTCGGCGAGATTGCCGATGAGGGAGGAAGTGGTGACCCAATCGTCCAAGATCGAAACCCATGTCTTTGCCGATGACGGCGTCGTCCCCAACAACCGGTTGCCGCTCGTGCTCTATCGCGGCGCGCTTGGTAGCGAAGGTGACCTCGCGTCGCGCTGCGAAGCGATGTTCGAGGCCAATGGCTGGCCCGGCGCGTGGCGCAACGGCATCTACGGTCATCATCATTACCACAGCACCGCGCATGAGGTGCTCGGTATCGCCCGTGGCTCGGCGCGCGTGCGTCTCGGTGGAGAAAATGGGGCGACGGTGGAGTTGCGCGAAGGCGATGTCGTGGTGATTCCGGCCGGGGTCGCGCACAAGCGCGAGAGCGCCAGCGGCGACCTGTTGGTCATCGGCTCCTACCCGAAAGGCCAGCGCCCGGACATCTGCCGCGCCGAGCACGCGGCGCATGACGGGTCCGCGGCGAATGTCGCGAAGGTGGCGTTGCCCGGTTGCGACCCGGTGACCGGTGGTGAAGGCCCGCTCCTCGATTGCTGGCGCGACGGCAAATCGCTATAACCCGCCGCCTCTTATTGCACCGCAGCGAGCACCGCATGCCCATCGAACGTACCTTCTCGATCATCAAGCCGGACGCAACACGCCGCAACCTGACCGGCGCGATCAACGACCGGTTCGAAAAAGCCGGATTGCGCATCGTCGCGCAAAAGCGCCTGCACATGTCGACCGATATCGCCGGGAAATTCTACGCGGTGCACGCGCAGCGGCCATTCTACAACGACCTCGTCACGTTCATGAGTTCGGGGCCGGTCGTCGTGCAGGTACTCGAAGGCGAGAACGCGATCGGCAAGAACCGCGAGATCATGGGTGCGACCAACCCGGCCAATGCCACAGCCGGTACGATCCGCAAGGATTTCGCCGAGTCGATCGAGGCCAACTCGGTGCATGGCTCCGATTCGCCGGAGACCGCGGCGCAGGAAATCGCGTTCTTCTTTGCCGGAGTTGAGCTCGTCGGTTAACTCGCTGGAATCCAATAATATAAATTTCATAAATAAATTATCTAAGGAACTAAGCGAAATTTAGGGCGCGGCGGCCCGCATTTTGGTTGAGTGCATCGCTATGTCGAGGCGTGCTCCGACTTCCCCATGATCGTCGATTGGGTCTACACCCACCCAACCTGGCTGTGGGGCAGCATCCTGCTCGTGGGGCTGACCGGGGCCGCGTGCCTCGGGCTTATCATCTTTCATCGGCTCGTTCATGTCGCGGTGCGGCGCGCCCATAACGATCTAGCCGGGTTCACCTTCGCGACAATCAGCGTCGTCTACGCGGTACTGCTTGCCTTTATCGCGGTCGCGACCTGGGAGGCGTTCTCCAACGCTGAACGGGTGGTCGACGAAGAGGCGGGCTTTATCGGCAATCTCTATCGCGATAGCGCGGGGCTACCGCAACCGCTCGGCGGCTCGATCCGCGCCTTGCTCAAGCAATACACCGACGTGGTCATTCATCAGGAATGGGCCCGTCAGCAACAGGGCGATATCGCGAGCGCCGGTTGGGCGGAGCTCAGCAAACTGCATCGCGAACTGATCACCTTTCAGCCCGCGAATGCGGGGCAGCAGGTCGTCGAAGCGGAGTTTCTGCACACACTTAACGAGCTCTACAAGGCGCGCGAGACCCGGCTGACCGCGGCGGCCGGCCATATCCCGGCCGTCATCTGGTGGATCATCTTCTTGAGCGGCGCGCTGACGACCGGCTTCACCTATCTCTTTGGTTTCACGAGTTTCCGCATGCACCTCGCCATGACCGCCTCCGTCGCAGCATCGCTGGCGCTCGTGGTGGTGTTGATCGTCGCGCTCGATTGGCCGTTTCGCGGCGATTTGAGCGTCGGCCCCGACGCCTTCGTCGAGGTTCAGCAGGGCTGGGACGTCAACGATCAGATCAGCGAAGCGCGCTAAAGCAGAAAAATCGCCATCCCGATGAGGAGCAGGATCACGAATGTCGTCATGATCCGCATGAAGCGGCAGAAGCCGAGCCAGATCTGCTGGTGTCGCGCGGTTTCGGCATCCATCGTGGTGAGCATCGTCATCCCCAAAGCGTTACGCGTGCTCCTGCCTGTATAGCCTAACGGCGGCTTGAGGCAAGGTTCTCGGTGGGGTTCAGCGCGACCGTCCCGGGCGCCGCGCCGCCGAGCACGATGACGCGATTGCCGTCGATGCGCAGCCTGCCTTCGGCGAAGAGCCGCACCGCGAGCGGATAGAGCCGGTGCTCGGCCGCGAGGATACGCGCGGCGAGACGGTATTCATCGTCGCCGTCTTCCACCGGCACCGCTGCCTGCGCGATGATCGGCCCAGTATCGACCGCGGCCCGCACGAAATGCACGGTGCAGCCTGAGAACTTGACCCCGGACGCCAGGGCCTGGCGCTGCGGGTGCAAGCCGGGAAATGCCGGCAGGAGCGAGGGGTGGATGTTGATCATGCGATCGGCCCAGGCCTCGACAAACCCAGTGTCGAGGATGCGCATAAAGCCGGCGAGCGCGACAAGCTCCACTCCTGCCTCGCGCAGCTGCCGGTCGGCGGCGGCGGCAAATGCGACGCGGTCGGGATCGGCGATGACGTGACGCGGGATGCCCGCCACTTCGGCGCGCGAAAGCCCCGCGGCATCGGCCCGGTTGCTGATCACGACGGCGATTTCGGCCGGATAGTCCGGGCTCGCCGCGGCATCGATCAGCGCTTGCAGATTGGAGCCGCGCCCCGAGATCAAGACGCCGACCCTCAGCCGGGGCATATCGGCTCCCTCACGCTGTCGAGCGGGCTGTCGATGGCGTCCTCGGCAAATCTGCGCTATGACCGACATGTCGCGGTCGGGGAGCCGCGAGGATACGAGAACAGGGGCAAATTGCCCAAGGAATGTTGGCGTCCGGGAGCCTGTTTATGATCGCGACGCAGCCACGACGGCGAGGGTGGCTCGCCATCGCGCTGTCGCTGCTGCTTGTCGGGGCGACGGACGCCGCGGCGGCGCAGACCACGCCGCCTTCCGGCGCCGCGCCGGCATCGCAAGACCCGTACACCGCGACGGTGACGGTTGACGCCACCTCCGACAGCGTTGCCAAGGCGCGCGATATGGCGCGGCTCGACGGCGCGCGGCGCGCGCTCGCGATGGTCGTGCAGAACCTGGCGGGCGGCGCGGATAAGGCCAAACCCCTCAAGGTCAGCGACAACGACATCACGGACATGGTCGCGAGCTTCGAGGTCGCCAACGAGAAGATGACGGCGGTGCGCTACACCGCCGACTACACCTACCACTTCAAGCCGGCCGACGTGGCGAAGGCGATGCAGACCGCCGGGGTCGCGATCAACAACGGCAACACATCCGTCGCCTCGGGCGGCAAGCCCATTGTCATTCTGCCGGTGCTGCAGGACGGGACGACCGCGCTGTTATGGGATGACCCCAATCCGTGGCGCGATGCCTGGGAGCGGCGCACGCCCAGCACGAGCGGCGTCGCACTGGTCGTTCCGCTCGGCGATGTCAGCGATCTCGCGGCGATCGACGCCGATAAGGCGCGCATGGGCGATGCAACAGCGCTCGCGGCGATCGCCAAGAAGGAAGGCACAGACGACGTGCTGGTTCTGGTCGCGGTGAAGCGCAGTGGCGACAAGCCGGGGATCGACGTGACGGTCCGGCGATACCATCTGGGCCAGTTCGTCGACGTGCATTTCGACAGCGTTGACGCCAAACAGGGCGAAGCGGATGCCGATCTGTTGAAACGCGCCGCCGACACCGTCGCCACCGACATCGACACCGGCTGGAAGAATGCAAAGAGCGATCTCAATGGCCCGCTCGCCACGATAACTGTCGTGGCGCCGATCACCGGGCTCGACGATTGGATACAGCTGCGCGACTTGCTTTCAGCGGCGCCCGCGGTGCGCAAGATCGACGTTAAATCCCTGTCGCGCCAGGAAGCGACGCTCGATATCCAGTATGTCGGTACCCCGGATCAGCTGAAGACCAATTTGGCCTCGATGAAGCTCGACCTGCAGGGTGGCGATCCGGTCTGGCGACTCGCCCGTTCCGGCGCCGACGCGCCCAAAACGCCATGACCCGGCTGGGCCTCAACATCCCCAATCTGATTACGCTGACCCGGCTGATGTCGGTGCCGGTGATGATCTGGCTGATTGTCAGCGAGCGGTTCGGCACGGCGTTCTGCGTCTTTGCCGGCGCCGGGGTCAGCGACGCGTTGGACGGATTCATCGCCAAGCGGTTCGACAGCCGCACCAAGCTCGGCGCGCTACTCGACCCCGCCGCGGACAAGGCGCTGCTGTCGAGCGTCTATGTGGCGCTCGGGCTCGCCAAGATGCTGCCGAACTGGCTGGTGATCCTCGTGGTGTTCCGCGACGTGACCATTATCGGCGGGTTCATCCTGCTGCAGACCCTCGCGGCGCCACGCAATTTCGACCCGCTCTACATCAGTAAGATCAACACGCTGGTGCAGATCGCGCTGGTCGGCTACGTGCTCGGGCGGCTGGGCGTCGGTCTGCCCGACGGGTTGCTGACCAATATCCTCGTCTGGTTGACCGCGCTGACGACGATGCTGTCGGGGATGTCGTATCTGGTGCGCTGGGCGCGCATCCTTGCCGGTTCGGAGCAGGTCTCGTGAGCGCGCCGGCCTATCGCCTGCTGTTCTGGATCGGCGTCATCGCCGCCGCGATTTTCGCGCTGGGGCTGCTGCAAAGCATTTTGCTGCCGTTTATCGCCGGCCTTGTCATCGCTTTTATCCTGGCGCCGGCGGTCGCGCGGCTGCAACGGTGGGGCGTCGGACGCAGCCTGGCGAGCCTCTCGGTGCTGGTCATGTTTCTCTTTGGCGTCGCGCTGGTCTTTGTGCTGCTGGTGCCGCTGATCCAGAACCAAGTCGTCACGCTGATCGGCAAGTTGCCGGCACTCGTCACCTTCTTGCAGGCTCAGCTCGACAAGATCATGAACCTGGCGCAGCAGCAGATATCCGCCGACCAGATGGACAAGCTAAGGGACATGGTGGGCGCGAAGCTCGGCGAGGCGCTGTCGTGGGTCGCTTCGCTGTTCCAGAGCCTCATCACCAGCAGCATCGCCATTCTCAACATCGTGTCGCTGGTGATCGTGACGCCGATCGTCACATTTCTCGTGCTGCGCGACTGGGAAAAGATGGTGGCGCTGGTCGACGATTACCTGCCGCGCCAGTCGCTCGCGACGGTACGCGAGCAGGCGCGGATCGTCAGCGACATGCTGGTCGGCTTTGTACACGGGCAGGCGTTGGTCTGCCTGGTCCTGGCGATCTATTACGGTTCGACGCTGTCATTCGCGGGCCTCGATTCCGGGCTGGCGCTCGGCCTGCTGATCGGGGTGCTGGCGATCATTCCGATCCTTGGCGGCGCACTCGGCTTCGTGCTGGCGTTGGGGCTGGCGGCGTCGCAATACGGCACCTGGCGCGAGATCATCACGGTCTGCATTATTTTCGGTGTTGGCCAGACCGTCGAAGGCAATTTCCTGACGCCGAAACTGGTCGGGGACCGCATCCACCTGCATCCGATCTGGGTCATGTTCGCGCTGTTTGCCGGAGTCACGCTGCTCGGGTTTGCCGGGCTGATCATCGCGGTACCCGCGGCGGCGGTGATCGGGGTCCTGGTCCGTTTCGCGTTGGGTCGCTATCGCCGCAGTGCGGTTTACGATCCGCGCCAGCCGCAAACGGTACGCGGGCTAACCCCGTATAAATGACCCTCAGCGAATGACGCCAGGCAGCCAGGGCGCCTTTGATCTGCCGATAGAGACGCGGTTCGGGCGCGCCGATTTTCTCGTGTCGGACAGCAATCGCGCAGCGTTTGAGCTGATCGAGCGCTGGCCCGACTGGCCGACGCGGGCGCTGGTGCTCTACGGCCCGCCGGGGAGCGGCAAGAGCCATCTCGCGCATCTTTGGTGCGAGCGCAGCGGCGGGACGCTGATTGCCGGCGATGCTGCGGCACTTGGCGAGCCGGCGGCGTTGCCGCTCGCCGTCGCGGTCGATGATGCCAAGCGCGCGGTCGAACGCGGGCTACTGCATCTCTATAATCTATGCCTGGAGCGAAGTGGCCATCTGCTGCTGATTTTGCCGGCGGCGCCCGCGGCGCTGCCGATCGGGCTTGCCGATCTGGCCTCGCGGCTGCGCTCGCTGCCGGTCGTCGGGATCGCGCCGCCCGACGATGCGCTACTGACCGCGGTGCTTTTGAAGCAGTTCGGTGACCGCGGAATCGGGATCCCGCCGCAGGTCGTCGCGTATCTGGTGGCGCGCATGGAACGGTCATTCGCCGTGGCCGCCACGCTGGCGGCGCGGCTCGATCGACTGTCGCTCGAAAGCGGCCGGCCGATCACGGTCAAGATGGCGCGCGAGATGCTGGCGGAGGCCGGCTAGTCGTTGCCGCCGAGTGACTTCACCGTGACGTAATCGACGAGGCGGTGACGGGTGCTGCCGACGGCCGCCCAAGGAGTCCCGATCACAAAGCGGCAGCGCACGCCCGTCGGGAACTTGCCATTGGCGAGCGTGCTGAAGCCGGCCGAGCCGGGGGCTGCGAGCCCAACAGCCAGCTCGTGCAGACCGGGGTTGTGACCGATGACCATTACCACGTCGCTGGTTTCGTCGAGCTCGTGCAGGCGCTGCATCAGCGTTGCCTCGGTCGCGAGGTAGAGATCGTCCTCGTAGAGGATTTTCGGACCCGGGCTGAACCCGGCGAGCACCAGCTCGGCGGTTTCACGCGTCCGCAGCGCGGACGAGCACAGCACGAGGTCGAGATGGTTGATCGCCCGCGGCAGGCTATCGCCAATCAGCCGCGCGCCCTCCCGTCCGCGCTTGTTGAGTGGCCGCGCGTGATCGTCCGCGTCGTCGTCCCAACTCGATTTTGCATGCCGCAGCAAGTGCAGCTGATGCATCGGCGTTCCTCCGGTCGCGCCGGCTCGATTGTCGCTTTAGAACATGTCCGGCGTGATGACGTTCTGCGGATTATTCGTCAACAATGCGGCACGCATCGTCTCCGCCGATTTGCGCCGTGTGTCCATCCAGGAATGTGGCGTCAGCCACGCCGAGTGCGGCGTGATGACGACCCGGCCCTCCAGCCATTCTTCCTTGGCGCGGTAGGCGCGCAGCAGTTCGGGGATCGGCTCGACCGGTGGCTCGACCGGCAGCACGTCGAGCCCGGCGCCGGCGATATGGCCGCTTTTCAAGAGCTTGTGTAGCGCGTCGAGATCGACAATCGGCCCGCGTGCATCGTTGACCACCACGGCGCCCTTGGGCAGCAGCGACAATTGGTCGTAGCCGAGCATGCCCTTGGTCTCGCTGGTCAGCGGGCAATGCACCGACAGCGTATTGGTCTGCCGCATCAGGTCTTCGAGCGTCGCGGCGCGCTCGATGCCGAGGCCCAGCTCGTGGCCGTTCGGGTGCCTGGGATCGTAGAAGACCACTCGGAAGTTAAAAGCCTTCGCCCTGAGTGCGACCGCGGTGCCGATGCGCCCCAGTCCGCAAATGCCAAAGGTCTGCGTGCCGAGCCGTTCGATCAGCGGGTTCTGGAAGGAGCGCCACGGCTCGGGCGGTGAATGCCGCTGGTATTCGTGGTGGAGGATGATCCCGCGGCGCAGGCATAGTGCGAGAGCGATCGCATGGTCTGCGACCTCGGTCGTGCCGTAATCCGGGACATTGCAGACGAGCACGTTGCGGGCCGCCGCCGCCGGGCGGTCGAGCTTGTCGTAGCCGACCCCCATGCGGACGATGCAGCGCAGCTTCGGAAAGCGCGCGAGATCGGCGCCAGTGACCGCAAAGCCCATGATCATCAGCCCGTCGGCCTCGGCGCAATCGGCGTCGCTGATCTCGCTGAGCGAGGACGCGGCGTCGCGCTTGACGAGCTTTACGTCGGTGCTAAGCACGCCCTGTTCCATCGCGTCGGGCTCTTGGCGGGCTTCGGGAAAGAGAACGGTGACGGCCATGGGCGTTTCCTCTTCGGTTTTAGTCGCGCACGACCCTGACGGGTTGGCGGCGCGCGGCGGATTGGACAATGGCTTCGAACACCGCAACGGCGTGGAGCACCTGCTCGGGCGGGATCGGGTAGGGCGGGCCGCCGGAGATTGCATCGGCGAATGCTTCCATCTCGGCGAGCAGCGTGTTGTTGCCGGGATACTCGGTGATCTGCGGCGGCACCGCGACCTGGCGGCCGGTCGGGCGCTCAGACGGGATCGGCGTGAAATGGAAATCGAGGTTGGGGGTGCGCAATTCAGCGCAGCCCTTGCTGCCGAACACCGCGAGCCGATAGCTGACCGTCGTCACCAGCGAGCAAACCATGCTCGCCGACATGCCGCTCTTCATCGCGAACTGGACGGATGTCGTATCCTCGGCGTCGTAACCGACGGCGCGCCGCAGGCTCGACGCATAGACCTCGTCGACCTCGCCGAAAAGATGGATCATCGCGTCGACATTGTGCACGCCAAGCGCGGTCATCGCGCCGCCCGGCGCCTCCGCCTGCGTCGCGCGCCATGAGCCTTCCACCATCCACAGCCCGGCGGGCGTGTTTTGCTCGCTATAGCAATGCGCGATTGTGCCGAGCGCGCCGCTGTCGATGCGCGCCTTGAGCTCCCTCATCCCTGGATGGAAGCGCCGAGGATAGGCGACGCCAAGCACCACGCCGGCGCGCGCCACCGCGTCGAGAGCTGCTGCGGCGCTCTTCCGGTCGAGGGTGAACGGCTTCTCCATAAAGATGTGTTTGCCCGCGGCCGCGGCGCGTTGCACATGAGCGTTGTGCTCGCTGTGCGGTGTCGCGAAATAGACCGCGTCGATCTCCGGATCGGCGAGAAGCCGGTCGAGGCTGTCGGCGAGCGCGATGCCCTTCTCGGCGCAGAATTCCTCGACCTTGGCGCGGGTCCGGGTATGTCCGGCGGTGAAGCGGATTTTGTCGCTCTTGCCCTGCACCGCGCTGACCAGAGTCCGCCCCCAATGCCCGATGCCCACCACCCCCGCACGGATCATGCTTCGTCGTCCCCACTCGATGCCGCACCTGTTCTACACCGTGGCAATTGCCGCGGTCATCAAGTCCCCACGCATGACAGTTCCGTAACCGGTCTGTAAGATCGGGCCGCTAGGCTAACCTGCCCGGTCGATGCGCCGGCGGAAGGACCCAGGTGAGCGAAAGCGCTCAGATCGTCGAAATGCGGCCGACCGAGTTCGAGTCGCCGACGCGTTTCTTCAACCGCGAGCTGTCATGGCTCGCGTTCAACGAGCGTGTCCTCGCCGAGACGGAAAACGAGCGTCACCCACTGCTGGAGCGGCTGCGCTTCCTGTCGATCTCGGCGAGCAACCTCGACGAGTTCTACATGGTTCGCATCGCTGGCCTGAAGGGGCAGCAGCAGGCCGGGATCGTCACCATGAGCCAGGATGGAATGACGCCGGGCCAGCAGCTCGACGCGATCTACCAGCGCTCGCACAAGCTGCTGCAGGACCAGCAGATCGCCTGGAATTCAATGCGGCTGCAGCTCGGCGCGGCGGGGATCGGCATCGTCGAGCCGACCGATCTCGAGCCGGGTGACCGGACCTGGCTCGAACGGCGTTTCGAGGCCGATATCTTTCCGGTACTGACGCCGCTCGCGCTCGACCCGGCACATCCGTTTCCGTTTGTCGCCAATCGCGGGTTCGGGCTGGCGCTGCTGCTGGAGCGGATGAACGACGCCCAGCGACTGCAGGCGCTGATCCTCGTTCCCAGCTCGGTCGAACGTTTCATCCGGCTGCCGGGCGACCGCATCCGCTATCTGCCAGTCGAGCAGATGATCGGGCTGTTTCTCGATCATTTGTTTCCAGGCTTCGCGGTGCACGCCCAGGGCATGTTCCGCGTGCTGCGAGACAGCGAAGTCGAGATCGAGGAAGAAGCCGAAGATCTCGTTCAAGTGTTCGAGATCGCGCTGAAGCAGCGACGCCGCGGCCATGTAATCCATTTGGCGCTCGATGCGCGGATGCCCGCCGAGCTGCGCGAGTTCCTCGTCGAGAAGCTCGACGCGGCGGCGACCGATGTGTTCGCGACCGCCGGCATCCTCGGGCTCGACGCGACATCGGAGCTGATCACGCACGACCGGCCCGAGCTTCTCTTCACGCCCTACAACGCACGCTTCCCCGAGCGCATCCGCGATTTCGGCGGCGACTGCTTCGCGGCGATCCGCCAGAAGGACATCGTCGTCCACCACCCCTATGAGAGCTTCGACGTCGTCGTGCAGTTCCTGCGGCAGGCGGCGCACGACCCTGCGGTCGTGGCGATCAAGCAGACGCTATACCGCACCAGCAACGACAGCCCGATCGTGCGCGCGCTCGCCGAGGCAGCCGAGGCCGGCAAATCCGTCACCGCGATGATCGAGTTGAAGGCGCGGTTTGACGAGGAAGCAAACATCCGTTGGGCACGGGACCTTGAACGCGCCGGCGTCCAGGTCGTCTACGGCTTTCTGCAGCTCAAGACGCACGCCAAGGTCTCGCTCGTGGTGCGGCGCGAAGGCGGCGAGCTGCGCTCCTACGTCCATTTTGGGACCGGCAATTACCACCCCTACACGGCGCGGGTTTACACCGATCTGTCGTTCTTCACCTGCGATGCGGCGCTGTGCCATGACGCGGCGCGGCTGTTCAATTTCATGACCGGCTACGCGACGCCGGCGAAGCTCGAAAAGATCGCGGTCGCGCCGGTCAACCTGCGCGAGCGAATCGACGCACTGATCGAAGCCGAAATCGACAACGCTCGGGCCGGCAAGCCCGCGCAAATCTGGGCGAAAATGAACCAGCTCGTCGATCCGGCGATCATCGATCATCTCTATCGTGCGTCACAGGCGGGCGTATCGATCGATTTGGTGGTGCGCGGGATTTGTTGCCTGCGCCCGGGCGTTCCCGGTATGTCGGACAATATCAGGGTCAAGAGCATCGTGGGCCGGTTTCTCGAACATGGCCGTATCCTGGCCTTTGGTAACGGCAACCGGCTGCCGTCGGACCAGGCGCTGGTGTTCATCAGCTCGGCCGATTGGATGCCGCGCAACCTCAACGGCCGGGTCGAGGCGCTGGTACCGATCGAGAATGTGACGGTGCATCGCCAGGTGCTCGACGAGATCATGGTGTCGAACCTGCGCGATACGCTGCAGAGTTCGACGCTTGCGGGTGACGGCACGTATACGCGCGCGCCACTCGACGAGGAGTTTTCCGCGCACACCTATTTCATGACGAACCCCAGCCTCTCGGGGCGGGGCAGGGCGTTGCGGCGACGCCAGCCGCGACTTGTTGCACGATGAGCCTGGGCTCGATGAGCTTGGCGCGATTAGGTGATTGCCGCGCTCATGCCGGATCATAACGCGACGCTATCCTCCGACCGGATCGCCGTCATCGATATCGGGTCGAATTCTCTGCGCTTGGTCGTGTTCGAGCGGCTCGGCGCGACGCTGCTGCCGCTGCTCAACGAAAAGGTCATGTGCGGGCTCGGCCGCGGCATTGCCCGGACCGGGCGGCTGAACCGTGAGGGTGTCGAACTCGCTCGCGACAATATCCAACGGTTTGTCGCCTTGGCTCGCGCGCTCGATGCCGGCCACCTGATGGGTATCGCCACCGCGGCGGTGCGTGAGGCGAGCGACGGCGAAGAATTCGCCGCCGAGATCGAGCGCAGCTGCGGACTGCCGGTGCGCATCGTCGATGGATCGGAAGAAGCGCAGCTGTCGGCGGCGGGTGTACTGGCCGGCATTCCCGGCGCGGACGGCGTGGTCGGCGATCTGGGCGGCGGTTCGGTCGAGTTGGTCCGCATCGCCAGCGATGCCGGGGTCAATGGCCAGCCGGCGATCGGCGAAGGTATCTCCCTGCCGCTCGGACCATTGCGCCTCGCCGAGTATCTCGACAGCCCGCGGGCTCTCGTGGAGGTCGTCAGGCGTCATGTCGGTGACGCCAACCTGTTGCGCTCCGCCCGCGGCAAGCCGCTTTATCTCGTGGGCGGCGCCTGGCGGGCGATCGCGCGGCTGCATATGGAGCAGGCGCGCTATCCGCTGCACATCATCCATCAATACACGGTGCACCGCCGCTCGGCGGAGGCGTTTCTCGAAATCCTCGCGGGGATGTCGCGGCGCTCGCTGGAGCGCATCACCACGATCAACCGCAAGCGTCTCGAACTCGTGCCGCTGGCCGCGCTGATCCTCAACGAGCTACTCGCCGTCGGCGGTGCAGAACGGATCATCTTTTCCGCCTATGGCTTGCGCGAGGGTTACGCCTACAGCCTGGTGCCGGCGGAACTCGATACCGACCCGCTGATCGCCGCCTGCCGAGGAGTCGCGATTACCCAGAGCCCCGGCCGCAGCGATGGCGAATTGCTGGAGCGGTGGACCGCGCCGGTGTTTGGCGAGCTGTCGCCATCCTCGCGCCGCCTGCATCGTGCGGCATGCTGGCTGAGCGACATCGCCTGGACCGAACATCCCGATTATCGCGCGGAGCAGGCGTTCACGCGCAGCCTGCGCATGCCGATCGGCGCCATCAGCCACGCGGAGCGGGTCTTTATTGCGTCGGCGCTGCATGCCCGCTACGGCGGCGCGCCGGACGATCCGATCAAGGCACAGACCCGGGTGCTGCTCGACGACCGCGAGGCGGCCGACGCGCGCAACCTGGGGCTCGCGCTGCGGCTCGCCTACACGCTGTCGGGCGGTGCGCTCAATCTCTTGCGAGACGTGCGGCTGTCGCGCGACGACGGAACATTGCTGCTCGAATTTCCCGCCCAGGGCAGGCTGTACCAAGGCGAAGCCGTCGAGCGGCGGCTCGGTGCGCTGGCCCGGGCGCTCGGCCTCAGCCCGCAGACGGCACGCCGTCGCGCGCGAAAGCCGGCGCTCGCCTAGGGGTTAGCGCATCGGCGGCGGCGCCTGGTCGCGCTTCAACTCCTGCCGCAGCACGGCGAGCAGCGCGGTCGGCTGGCCGCCATTGTGGATGGCAAGGAAACGTACCCGGTGCGTTAGGGGTTCCTGCCCGCCTCGCTCCTGGCCTCGGGCAGCGGCACCAACTCGATGCGGTTACGCCCGACGGTCAGTGCCAGCGCGCCGTGCTTCAGGGCGAGCGCATCGGCGCCAAAAACCTCGCGACGCCAGCCGCTGAGCGCCGGCACCTCGGCGTCGTCGTCGGCGGCGATGGCTTCGAGGTCGTCGGATGACGCGACGAGCTTCTGCGCCACCTCGAAATCCTCGCAACGCTGCTTCAGCAGCACCCGCAGCAACTCCGTCAACGGGCCGAGCCCCGGCGGATTCTGCGCCTTTTGCGGCACCGCCGCGGGCGGGTCCGTATCGCCGAGCCCTTGTTTAACGGCGTCGAGAATTTCCTGCCCCAGCCGGCCCTCAGCGACGCCTTTGGGCAGGCTGCGTGTCCGCGCCAGAGATTCGATCCGTTGCGGAGCGTGGCTGGCGATCTCGATCAGCGCTTCGTCGCGCAGGATGCGTCCGCGCGGCAGGTCGCGCTGCTGCGCCATCGTTTCGCGCCAGGCGGCGAGGGCGCGCAGCACTCCGAGAAAACGCGAATCGGCGCGGCCGCGCAGCCGGAAGCGATGCCACGCCTCGGCCGGTTCGGTGCGGTAGAGGGTTGCGTCGGTGAGTGCCGCCATCTCCTCGGCAAACCAGCTTGCGCGGCCATTCTTGGCGAGGTGCTGCTGCAAGCGTTCGTAAACTGTGCGGAGATGAACGACGTCGCCCAGCGCATAGCTAACCTGGCGTTCGGTAAGCGGCCGGTGCGCCCAGTCGGTAAAGCGCGATGCTTTGTCGAGTGTGGCGCCCGCCAGCTTGCGGACCAGCGTCTCGTAGCTCACTGAATCGCCAAAGCCGCAGACCATCGCCGCGATCTGGGTATCGAATAGCGGCTCCGGCACAGCGCCCGACAGATGGAAAAAGATTTCGAGATCCTGGCGTGCCGCGTGGAACACCTTGAGCATCGCCGTGTCGTTCATCAGCGCGAGAAGCGGTTGGAGATCGAGACCGGGCGCGAGCGTATCGATCGCCACGGCTTCTTCCGGTCCCGCCACCTGCACCAGGCACAAAATCGGCCAATAGGTGCGCTCACGCATGAACTCGGTGTCGACGGTTATGAACTCCGCGCCCTTCTGGCGCTCGCAGAACTGAGCGAGCGTGGCGCTGTCGGTAATCAGGCTCATTACGGGCGTACTATAGAAACGCAAGCTAAGCGGGCAACAGGCTTTCGGCCTCCTGCCACAAACGGGCGACGAGCTCGGCGGCCGGCTCGGCGCGAGCGAGGTGGGCGGACTGCCCGGCCCACGCCTGGATGCGGTGGACATCGCCAGCGCGTCCGCCGGCCTCGCGCATCACCGTCGTCAGGCCGCGTTGGACCGGATATGGCGCGGGCGGCGGCGCATCAGGATGGGCAAGGGCGCGGACATAGTCGGTCGCGACCGCGCGGCCGAGCCGCCCGGAGAAGCCGCGCGTCGGCATCGTCGCCTCGGGTTCGAGCTCGACGAGCGCCTCGGCCCAGGCCGGATTGGTCTTAGCCTCGGGGCAGCGCAGCAAGCCGGTGCCGATCTGCACCGCGCTGGCCCCGAGCACCAACGCGGCGGCGATACCGCGCGAATCGGCGATGCCGCCGGTGGCGATGATGGGCACCGAGAGATTGTCCGCCAGGCGCGGCACAAGCGCGAAAGTGCCGACCAGCTGATGCTCCGCGTTGTCGCCGTCAAAGGCACCGCGATGTCCGCCGGCTTCCGCGCCCTGGGCGACGATCGCCTCGGCGCCGGCGGCTTCGGCGGCGCGCGCCTCGGCGAGCGTCGTCGCGCAGGCAAACCACGCGATGCCGGCGTCCTTGCACGCGGCGACGAATTTGTCCGGGTACAGCCCCATGATCGATGAAATGACGCGCGGCCGCGCCGCGAGCAGCGCGTCGCATTGCCCGTCGAAATCCTGCAGCGGCGCGTCGCCGGCATCTTCCGGCACTCGCGGACCCCACTGACCGAGAAACTCACGCATCCGCGCCTCGTGCGCCGCGTCACGCCGTGGCGGCGGGTCCGGGATCCACAGATTGATCTGAAAGCCGCCGTTGCTGCCGTCGCGGAATTCGCGCGCCCAGCCGGCGATCGCCTCGGGCGACGAGGTCAGCGCGCCAAAGCTGCCCATGCCGCCGGCATTGGCGACCGCGACCGCCAGGCTCGCCGGGCAGGCGCCTGCCATCGGCGCCATGACGATCGGCACGCGCAGCCCATAGAGCTGGCAAAACTGCGCCGCGCGGGCGCGCGGCGAGGCGGGGATGTCAGGCATTGCCAACTCCGTTGGCGGCTTCTGCGCCTTGGTAAATAAGATTGCCAACCTTGCGATACAAATACCCCCGGCTATGCGGGAGGTCGGCTTGACAAGCGCGCGCGATCCGTGCGTCTTCGGCGCTTTCCATTGTCTGCAGTGTTTTCACGGCGATGCATGAATATCGCACCCATACTTGCGGCGCGCTGCGCCTTGGCAATGCCGGGCAGGGCACACGTCTGTCGGGCTGGGTGCACAGGAAGCGCGACCACGGTCAGCTGCTGTTTGTCGACTTGCGCGACCATTACGGCATCACGCAATGCGTGATCGACGTCTCGTCGCAGCTGTTTGCCGCGGCGGACGCGCTGCGGCTCGAAAGCGTCATCACCGTGACCGGCAAGATCGTCGCGCGGTCCGATGACACGGTGAACCCGAATATTCCGACCGGCGAGGTCGAGCTGGTCATCGCCGAGCTTGTCGTGCAGTCGGCCGCGGAGCCGCTGCCGCTGCCGGTCAATGCCGATGCCGACTATCCGGAGGAAATGCGGCTTACCTATCGCTTCCTCGACCTCAGGCGCGAGCGGATACACGCCAATATCGTGCTGCGCTCGCAGGTCATCGCGTCGATCCGCCGGCGGATGATCGAGCAGGAGTTCATGGAATTTCAGACCCCGATCCTCACCGCCGATTCGCCTGAGGGCGCGCGACCCTATTACGTGCCGAGCCGGCTGCATCCCGGTCAGTTCTATGCATTGCCGCAGGCGCCGCAGCAGTTCAAGCAGCTGCTGATGGTCGCGGGCTTCGACCGCTATTTCCAGATCGCGCCGTGCTTTCGCGACGAGGCGAGCCGCGCCGACCGTGCGCCGGGCGAATTCTACCAACTCGATTTCGAGATGAGCTTTGTGACGCAGGAAGACGTCTTCGCGGCGATCGAGCCCGTGCTGCACGGCGTCTTCGAGGAGTTCGCCCATGGACGCCGGGTCAGCCCAGCACCATTCCGACGGATTCCGTACGCTGAAGCGTTGCTGTCCTACGCGAGCGACAAGCCCGATCTGCGCAACCCGATCGTCATCCACGACGCGACCGAGACGTTTCGCGGCTCAGGCTTCCGCATCTTCGCCGGAATGATCGATAGCGACCCCAATGTCCGGGTGCGAGCGATCCCGGCGCCAAGCGGCGGCAACCGCGCTTTTTGCGATCGGATGAATTCATGGGCGCAGGAGGAAGGGCAGCCGGGTCTCGGCTACATCTTTTTCCGCGACGGCGAGGGTGCCGGGCCGGTGGCGCGCAATCTCGGGTCCGAGCGCACCGAGGCGCTGCGCCAAGAACTTGGCCTAAAGGATGGCGACGCCGTGTTCTTTGTTGCTGGCGTGCCGAAGAATTTCCTGCCGTTCGCGAGCCTGGCGCGACTCCGGGTCGGCAACGAGCTGAACTTGTCGGCCAAGGAATGCTTCGAGTTCTGCTGGATCACCGACTTCCCGATGTACGAGCTCAACGAAGAGACCGGGAAGATCGACTTCAGCCACAACCCGTTCTCGATGCCGCAGGGCGGGCTCGAAGCACTTGAAGACCAAGACCCGCTGACGATCAACGCGTTCCAGTACGATATCGTCTGCAACGGCACCGAGCTGTCGTCGGGCGCGATCCGCAATCATCTGCCGGAGATCATGTACAAGGCCTTCGCGATCGCCGGCTACGCCAAGGAAGAGGTCGAGGCGCGTTTCTCGGGCGTGCTCAACGCGTTCAAATATGGCGCGCCGCCGCATGGCGGCTCGGCGCCTGGCATCGACCGCATCGTGATGCTGCTGGCGGACGAGCCGAATTTGCGCGAGGTCGTGGCCTTCCCGATGAACCAGCAGGCGCAGGACCTTTTGATGCAGGCCCCGGCGCCGATACCGGCTGAGCGGCTCAAGGAGTTACACATAAGATTGGATTTGCCGCCGGCGCGTGGCGAGCGTTCGTAGAGGGTTGGTGCGCCGCCGGCGACGGGGCGGTGGGTGAGGAGGATCGATAATCGATGAATGAGCGATGGCGTGGCGCCTGCGGCGCGGCAATGTTGGCGGCGACGTGGTTGTGGGGCGGCGCGGCCGTGGCGGTCGAGACGAGCTCGGTGCCGAGCGGCGTTCAGATCGCGGCCCATCGCGCGCTTTATTCGATGAGCCTCGCGCACGCGAAGACCGATTCCGGCGTCACCGGCGCGCAAGGCGAAATGGGCTATCAGTGGGGCGAAACTTGCGACGGCTGGACGGTCGAGCAGCGCTATCGGCTGACGATCAATTATTCCGAGTCGCAGGACGTGAAAATCGACTCGAATTTTGTGACCTGGGAGTCGAAAGACGGGCTGAGCTATCGCTTCAATCAGAAGGAAACCCGCAACGGTGCGGTCGATGAGGAAATCCGTGGCTCGGCTCAGCTCGACGGGCCCGGCAAGGGCGGCACGATAACCTTCGAAAAGCCGCATCCGCAGACGATGAAGCTACCGCCCGGCGCGCTGTTCCCGAGCGCGCACACGATCCTGCTGATCGAGAAGGCCAAGGCCGGCGAGGATTTCGTGGCGCGTCAGGTGTTCGACGGCGCGACTGTCGAGGGCGCCGTGCTGGTATCCGCGGTCATCGGCAAGAAGGTCGAGCCGAACGCGGCAGACCAGAAAGCCAACAGCGACGCCAAGGACGCCGCCGACGTCAAGCATGCGACCGATCCCAAGCCTAATCAGACCGCGAAGACCGGCGACGCGCCCGATCCGTCTCTCAACGATCCCGTGCTGCAACGGCCGGGCTGGCACATCCGGCTCGCCTTTTTCCCGTCGGACCCGAATTCCGAGACGCCGGATTACGAGCTCGGCATGTTGCTGCTCGATAACGGCATTTCGCGCGATATGACGATCGATTACGGCGACTACACGATCAACGCCAACCTCGTCAGGATCGAGCCGCTCGGCAAGCCGCATTGCTGAGCTAGGAAATCATCCGGCCCAGTTTCACGGCGTCGTTGCCGAGGCGGCTTCTGATGTCGTCGACCGCCTGTTCGAGGCGGCGTGGCTTGCCGTCCTCGCGGTCGAACAGCGTCGGCAGGTCGGCGTCATCGGCGCCGACCAGCGCGTCGGCGCCGACACCGATCAAGCGGAAACGCGTCACGCCGTCGGCCTCGACGGCAAGCAGATGACGGGCGGTGCGGAACAGCGTATCCGCGAGTTGCGACGGGTCGGCGAGCTTGCGCGAGCGGGTGCAGATGCGGAAATCGCTGGTCTTGAGTTTGAGAGTGACGGTGCCGGCGGCGAGCCCAGACGCCTTGAGCCGCGCCGAGACCTCCTCGCAAAGCGGCCATAACCTGCGGGCCAGCGTCTCCTCGTCGCTTTCGTCCTGCGCGAAGGTGGTTTCGGCCGAGATCGACTTGGTGCGCGACTCGGCTTCGACGTGCCGCGCGTCTTCGCCGCGCGCCAGTTGCGCCAGCCGCGCGCCCATCTTGCCGTAGCGCCGCGCCGACTCGCGCTCGTCGAGCGCGCGCAGCTGGCCGATGACCGCGATGCCGTCGGCCGCGAGGCGGCGCTGCATCGCGGCGCCGACGCCCCAGAGGAGGCCGACCGGCTTGTCGGCCAGAAACCCCGGCGCGTCGCCGCGCCCGATCACCGCGAAACCGCGCGGCTTGTCGAGGTCGGAGGCGATCTTGGCGAGAAACTTGTTGTAGCTGAGCCCGATCGACGCGGTGACGCCGAGATTCGCCTCGATCCGTCGCACCAGCGCTACCAAAGCTTGCGCTGGCGTCATGCCGTTGGCGGGTGCGGTGCCGGTGAGGTCGAGAAACGCTTCGTCGATCGACAGCGGCTCGACAAGCGGCGTGAGGCGCCGCATCTCGGTGCGCACAGCGCGGCCGACCTCACGGTATTTCGCCATGTCCGGGCGGATCACGACGGCGTGCGGGCAGGCGGCGAGCGCCTTGAACATCGGCATCGCCGAGCGCACGCCGTAAAGCCGCGCGACATAGCAGCAAGCGAGCACCACTCCGCGCTGCCGGCCGCCGACGATCACCGGCTGCTCGGACAGCTCGGGCCGGTCGCGTTTTTTGACCGTGGCATAGAACGCGTCGCAGTCGATATGCGCGATCGACAGCGTGTCGAGCTCGGGATGAGTCACCACCCGCGGCGAGCTGCAGGCC
>DATMLO010000161.1:0-11964 GCA_035570495.1 Allostellaceae bacterium
GGCAGCACGTTGGCGAGGCCGCAGACCTTGATGATGTCCGGCGCATGCCCGCCGCCGGCGCCCTCGGTATGGAAGGCGTGGATGTTGCGGCCCTTAAACGCGGCGATCGTGTCCTCGACGAAGCCGCTTTCGTTGAGTGTGTCGGTATGGATCGCCACCGCGACATCGAGCTGCTCGGCGACCGACAGGCAGCAATCGATCGCCGCCGGCGTCGTGCCCCAGTCCTCGTGCAGCTTGAGGCCGCAGGCGCCGGCCTCGACCATCTCGATCAGCGCAGCGGGGTCGGAGGCGTTGCCCTTGCCGAAAAAACCGAGATTGACCGGGATGCCCTCGGCCGCCTGGATGATGCGCGCCAGATGCCACGGGCCCGGCGTGCAGGTGGTCGCCGCCGTGCCCGCCGCCGGCCCGGTGCCGCCGCCGAGCATCGTCGTGACGCCGCTGTAGAGCGCGTCCTCGGTTTGCTGCGGGCAGATCATGTGGATGTGCGAGTCGATGCCACCCGCGGTGATGATCTTACCTTCGCCGGCGATGATCTCGGTGCCGGGGCCGATGATGATGTCGACGCCGGGCTGCACGTCCGGATTGCCGGCCTTGCCGATCCCGGCGATGCGGCCGTCCTTGATTGCGATGTCGGCCTTGACGATGCCCCAGTGGTCGAGAATGACGGCGTTGGTGATGACCGTGTCGACCGCGCCGCCGGCGCGGGTGACCTGGCTCTGCCCCATGCCGTCGCGGATCACCTTGCCGCCGCCGAACTTGACCTCTTCGCCATAGATCGTGCGGTCGCTTTCGATCTCGATGACGAGCTCGGTGTCGGCGAGGCGGATCCGGTCGCCGGTCGTCGGCCCGAATATCGCGGCATAGCCGCCGCGGGAGATCGTGTTGGCCATCAGAGGCTCCCGTTGACCTTGGCGTTGAAGCCGATGACCACCCGCCTGCCGGCGTAGGCGACAAGCCGCACCTCGCGGCTCTGTCCCGGCTCGAAGCGGGTCGCGGTACCAGCCGGGATGTCGAGCCGGAAGCCGCGCGCCTTCTCACGCTCGAATTGCAGCGCGGCATTGGTCTCAAAGAAATGATAATGCGAGCCGACCTGGATAGGCCGGTCGCCGGTATTGGCGACCGTGAGCGTCACGGTCGGTCGGCCGACGTTCAGCTCGATGTCGCCGTCGGCGACGAGGATTTCACCGGGGATCATCGTATCGGCTCGTGCACGGTGACGAGCTTGGTGCCGTCGGGGAAGGTCGCCTCGACCTGGATTTCGTGGATCATCTCCGGGACGCCGTCCATGACCTGATCGCGGGAGATGACCGTCGCCCCGTCGCGCATCAGATCGGCGACGCTCTTGCCGTCCCGCGCACCCTCGAGCACGTAGTCGGTGATGAGGGCTACCGCCTCCGGGTAGTTGAGCTTGACGCCACGCTTCAGGCGGCGCTCGGCGACCATCGCGGCGACCGCGACGATCAGCTTGTCCTTTTCACGCGGCGTCAGGTTCATCGGCCCTCCCCCAGGCCCCTATGACACGCCCAAAGCTTAGGCATCAAATGTGCCAAAGCCGCGGCAGGCGCGGCGGCAATCCCATCGCCGCCGCCCGCAAATGGCAAGCAAGTTCGGCATAGGCGCGCCGCAACAGCATCGCATCGCCGAGCCAGCGCGCGACCAGCAACCCATTGACCGCGGTAACGCCGGCACGCAGTCCCTCGCCCGTCATGGCCGCTTGGACCTCACGCGCCGCGTCGACAAAGCGGCGGGGTTCACCGTCTTTAGGCACGAAGATCAAGGTCGCGCAGGCCTCGGCGCCGGCAAAGCAGGCCGGATCGGCCATGATCGTCGCGACTTCGTCGTCGACATGCAGCGCATCGCCCCAGATGAGCCGGCCATCGCGATAAACCTCCCAGCCCTCGTGCAGAAACCCCGATGCGAAGCGCTCGCCCATCGCCAGCCGGCCGAACACGAGGATGCCCCCGCCGAGAAACCCGGCGTCGCCCCGCAAATCGACCCGGGTTCTCCGCCGCAGCTTTGTGCGGTCGAAAAGAATCGTCTCCGGCGGTAGAAACTCGAGCCAACCGCCATCCTCGACCGAAATTTGCTGCGTGATCCGCGTTATCGCGCCGGTCGAGCGATAAATTTTCTCCGCTGCCGAGCCGGTGAGATGCGCTATTGCCCGCGCGCCGACATCGACCGAAATCTCCAGCCGGTCGCCGGCGACAAGGCCGCCCGATGTCGTCACCAGCGCCGCTGTCGCGATATACCCTTCGGGAAACAACACACGTAACGGATTGCGCTCGTAGAGATGCGTTAGGCGCGTCTTGCCACCGGAAACAGCGAAGCCAATCTCGGCAACGCCATGGACGGCGGCTTGCGCGCTCAATACCCGAGCGCCAGCCCGTCCTTGCGCGGCTCGGACCCGCCGATCAACGCGCCACGCTGGTGGTCGATCCAAATCGCCTGGCACCCTCCGGTGGGAACTTTCATCACCTCGATGTCGTGACCACGGCCGGCGAGATCGCTTTTGACCGCCTCGGAGATGGTCGATTCCACGCGCAGCTGGCCCCGGAACGCGAAATGCCGCGGGGCCTCCGCCGCCTGCTGCGGGTCGAGCCCGCGATCGAGCATCTGGTGCGCGATATGAGCGTGCCCCACGGCCTGATATTGGCCGCCCATGACCCCATAAGGCATCACGGCACGCCCGTCCTTGCACAGCATCGCCGGGATAATCGTGTGGAACGGCCGCTTGCGCGGGGCGATCGCGTTGGCGTGGCCCGGAATAGTGCGGAAGCTGGTGCCGCGATTGTGCAGCAGCACGCCGCTCCGCGGCGACATGATCCCGGTACCGAACGACGAGAATAGCGAGTTGATGAACGAGCAGGCGTTGCCATCGCGATCAACGGCACAGAGATAGACCGTGTCCGTATGCTCGGTCCCGCCGTTCCACTCTGGCCCCTGCATGGCGCGGTCCATGCGGATTTTCGCCCGCGCCTCATTCGCCCACGCGTCGGATAGAAAGCCGGCGACATCGACCTCTGCCTGGGCTGGGTCGGCGATATGCTCGTCGCGCACGTAGTACGCGGCTTTCGTCGCCTCGGCGAACAGATGGATGCGGTCGGCCTCACTCAACGAGTCGCCGGCCATGTCGTAGCCCTCGAGCTGGCGCAGGATCATCAGCGCGGCGAGGCCTTGGCCATTGGGCGGGCACTCGTAAACATCGTGGCCGCGATAGGACGCGTGGATCGGCTCGACCCACTCGCAGCGCTGCGTATCGAAATCCTCTTCCTCGTGCAGGCCGCCGAGCTCCTTGAGCCGGCCGAGGATGTCGGCCATCACCGATCCCTCGTAAAAGCCGGCGCGCCCTTCCCTGCCGATCTTGCGCAACGTCGCGGCGAGCGCCGGGTTGCGCATACGGTCGCCGACAACCGGAGGCTTGCCATTCGGCAGCATCACCTTGGCCGTATAAGGGTCCTGCAGCTTCCAAGCGTTGCGCTCCCAGTCCCAAGCGACCCGCGGGGTGACGAGATATCCTTCCTCGGCCGCTTGCGCCGCCGGCTCCAACAGCTCTGAGAGCGGCTTCGAGCCGTATTTCTCACTCAGTGTGCACCAGGCGTCGACCGCGCCGGGCAAGGTCACCGCATGCGCGGTCTGCGTCGATATCTGACGGATTTGCCGCTCGGCGTACCAATCGACGGTCGCGGCCTTTGGCGCCCGGCCCGAGCCGTTGAGCGCCACCGGCAAGGCGCCGCCCTTCGAATAGAGACAGAAGCAGTCACCACCGACGCCGGTGCTCTGCGGCTCGACGACGCCCTGCACCGCGACCGCGGCGATGGCCGCGTCCATCGCATTGCCGCCCGAGCGCAGCACGTCGAGCCCGGCCAGCGTCGCGCGCGGCGCCGAGGTGGCGACCATGCCGTTCGCCGCAACCGCCGCCGAGCGGCCCGGCACACTGAAATTCCGCATCGTCTGCTGTCCCCGCTAACGCCTTGTTACGCAATCCTGCCCGGCGGGCTTGTCGCTTGTCGCCTTGTCTTGCACGGACTTAGGTTGCCGGTCAATTCACGGCCGGGGAACAAAAATGGATGGCAGCCTGGAATTTCCGGTCGCGACACCGCCCGCGCCGGGCGAAACCGTCGAGATCGCACCGGGTATCCATTGGCTGCGGATGCGGCTACCTTTCGCGCTCAATCACATCAATTTGTGGCTGCTCGAGGATGGGCCGGGCTGGACCATTGTCGATTGCGGCTACGCGCTCGACGAGACGCGCGAGGCTTGGGAGCGCATCTTCGCCGACCGGCTCGGCGGCCGACCGGTGCGGCGCATCATCGTCACGCATTTCCATCCCGACCATATGGGTCTTGGATACTGGCTGGCCGAGCGCTGGCGGGCGCCGCTGTGGACGACCGAGAAGGAATACCTGCACGCGCGGATGATGTCGCAAGATGTCGGCGAGGCTTCGGCGCAAGCGCGACGTGACTTCGCCAAAGCCGCCGGATTGGACGACGAGTCGAGCAACATCTTTGGCGAGCGTCAGGGCAATTATCGCCGCGGCTGCCCGGCGGTCGTGCCGAGCTATCGCCGGATTTCGGACGGCACCGTGATCGAGATCGGCGGCCGGGAATGGCGGGTCGTCATCGGCGAAGGCCACGCGCCGGAACATGCCTGTCTCCTTTGCGCCGAGGCCGGGGTGCTGATCGCCGGCGACCAGATTTTGCCGCGCATCTCACCCAATATCAGCGTGCAGACCTACGAGCCCGAGGGCGATCCGCTGGCACGCTATCTCGCCTCGCTGAAGAAGCTGCGCCAGGTGCTGCCACCCGAGATTCTGGTGCTGCCGTCGCATAACCTGCCGTTTTACGGGGCGCATGAACGCATCGACGAGCTGGCGGCGCACCATGCCGCGCGCTGCGACGATGTGATCGCCGCCTGCGCCCGCCCGAGCAGCGCTGCCGATCTGTTACCGGTGCTGTTCCGCCGGCAGCTCGACCGCCATCAGATGGGCTTCGCGCTTGGCGAGGCGCTGGCGCATTTGCATTACCTGCGCGGCCTCGGCACCCTCACCCGGCACGCCGGAAGCGACGGGGTCAACCGGTTTCAAGCAGCGTAGCGTCGGAGGCAGAGGATGGCTCGGATCAATCACATCGCGCTGAAGGTCACCGATCTCGAAACGGCGACGAAATTCTATGAGAATGTCTACGGCTTCAAACAAGTGCGCACCGGTCGGTCGCGCGGGCACATTTCGCGCCACATGACCGACGGCAATATCGACCTCGCGCTGATGATCTACGACAGCGAGGACGACGAAGAAGCCAAGCTGGTCGGCCCCGGCCCGGCGATCCACCATTTTGGGATCGAGGTCGACGATCACGAGGCGTTCGCGGCCAAGGTCACGGCCAATGGCGGCAAGATCCTGTCAAAGCCCGGCGAGGTGCCGATCAAGTACCGCTCGCCCGACGGCGTCATCGCCGAGGTCGTGCCGCTGGGCCGCTACGACAAGATGAAGGAGGCCGAGTAGGCCTCATTCGGGCTCGGCGCGCTGCTGGCCGGCGACGACCTCGGCGCGGATGCGCTGGCTGGCCATCAGCATTTCCGTGGCGAAAGCCATGACCGCCAACAGCGTACAGGCGATCGCCAAGCCGAACGTAACGTAGAGCATCGTCGCGACCGCCGGGCCCCCCGCTTCGCCGACAAACAGCGCCAGCACGGTTACGCAGGTCAGCGCCCCGGCGATGGCAGCCAGGGCCACCGCCACATCGAGAGCGAGCGAGCGTCGATGCAAGTGCGTGAGGCGCAGCGCCAGGGCCGCCGCCGCGGTGTCGTCGGCGGTATCGACCAGCTTGGCCAACGCATCGACCTGATCCGCGACGCGGGCGTAGCGCGTCGAGAACACGTTGAGCAGGGTGGCAATACCCGACAGCAGAAAGACCGGCGCCAGCGAAACCTGGATGATGTGGACGATCTCGGTGAGCGCCCCGGATTCTGCTGCGACAGTCCCCATGCCAGCTCGCGGATTGCGGGTTAGACCGCTGGGGCCTTGAGCGGCTTCAGATCGGCGGCCTTGTGCAGCTTGGCCTCGGTCTTGGCCTGCAGCCCGTCAAAATCGATGTCTTCGACCATCTCGCGCACGACGAAACCCTCGTCGGTCACGTCGATCACCGCGAGGTCGGTGTAGATGCGCTTCACGACCTGCATCGCGGTCAGCGGATAGCCGCATTTCTTCCTGAGGCGCGGCGTGCCGTCGCGCGTCGTGTGTTCGACCAGCACGCGCACTTCCTTGGCGCCGGCCGCGAGGTCCATCGCGCCGCCGACACCGGGCGGAAATTTCGGGTCATCGGTCGTCCAGTTCGCGAGGTCGCCGTTTTCCGCGACCTCGAACGCGCCCAGCAGCGCCAAATCGAGGTGCTGACCGCGGATCATCAGGAACGAGTCGGTATGGTGGACGTAGCTGCCGCCCTTGAGCAGCGTCACCGGCTGCTTGCCGGCATTGACGAGGTCGAGATCGATCTCGTTGTCGCCCGGCGCCGGGCCGACGCCGAGCACGCCGTTCTCGCTTTGCAGCACGATCTCGCGATTGTCGGGCAGCACATCGGCGACCAGCGTCGGCAAGCCGATGCCGAGATTGACATAGATCCCGTCACCGAGGTCTTGCGCGGCGCGCCAGGCGATCTGCTTGCGGCTAAGCGGCATCGTTTACACTCCTCGGTTGAGTCATCGAGTCGCGCGTCCTGTTTCTGCTGAAAAACAACAGGCATACTCGCGCCTCGGTTGTCGGCATCCTGACGGGGTGATCGGCGCTGGTAGAGCATAGATATTGCTGATTTTCGCAATGTCAATATCGCAATAAAAATGATTACACCGGCACTTCGACCATACGGTCGATAAAGATGCCCGGGGTGATGATGTGCTCGGGGTCGATCTCGCCGAGCTCGACGAACCGGCGCACCTGGACGACCGCCAAGGCGGCGGCTTGCGCCATGGTCGGATTGAAGTTCCGCGCCGATTTGTTGTAGGTCAGGTTGCCCCAGCGGTCGCCGCGGTCGGCCTTCAACAGCGCGACATCACCCTTTAGCGGCTTTTCGAGCACATAGCGGCGGCCGTCGATCTCGCGCTCCTCCTTGCCGTCGGCAAGGCGTGTGCCGACTCCGGTCGGCGACCAGAACCCGCCGAGCCCCGCGGCGGCGCAACGCATGCGCTCGGAGAGAATGCCCTGGGGCACCAGCTCCAGCTCGATCTTGTTGGCACGGTACAGTTCCTCGAACACCACCGAGCCCGAGCTGCGCGGGTAGGAGCAGATGATCTTGCGCACCCGTCCGGCATCCATCAGCCCGGCAAGGCCGGTACGCCCGGTGCCGGCGTTGTTGTTGACGATGACGAGGTCCTTCGCGCCTTGCTCCAGGAGCGCGCCGTAAAGCGCTTCCGGCGAGCCGGCGCCGCCAAAACCGGCGGCCAGGACGACCGACCCGTCCTTGATGCCGTCGACCGCCTCGGCCAGCGTGCGTACGCGTTTATCGATCATTTCCCGTGTTCACCATCTTCAAATTCGTCATATCCCGGCTTGACCTGGGTATCCACGTAGATGGCCGGAACAAGTCCGGCCATGACGAATGTAGCTCAGAACGCCACGTCGTCGCCGCCCTTGAGATGCAGCAAAGCGCGTGCCTCGTCGGGGGTGGCGATCTCGAGCGATAAGTTTTCCAGGATCGTGCGGATGCGGCTCACCTGATCGGCGTTGCCCTGGGCGAGCTGGCCGCGGCCGAGCCACAGCGAATCTTCGAGGCCGACACGAACATTGCCGCCCATGATCGCGCCCATCGTCACAAACGGCATCTGGTGCCGCCCGGCGGCGAGGATCGACCAGGCGTAATCGTCGCCGAACAATTTGTCGGCGATGCGCTTCATATGCACCAGGTTCTCGTGGTCGGCGCCGATGCCACCGAGAATGCCGAAAATCGTCTGGATAAAGAGCGGCGGCTTCAGCAGGCCGCGATCGACAAAATGCGCGAGGTTGTAGAGGTGCCCGACGTCGTAGCATTCATGCTCGAAGCGCGTGCCGCATTCCTCGCCGAGGCGCTTCAGCACCTTCTCGATATCGGCAAAGGTGTTGCGGAAGATGAAGTCGCGGGTCATCTCCAGCGCCTTCGGCTCCCAGTCGTATTTCCATTCCTTGTAGCGGTCGAGCATTGGGTAGAGCCCGAAATTCATCGACCCCATGTTCATCGAGCACATCTCGGGCCGGGCGCGTAGCGGCGCGGCGAGCCGTTCCTCGAGGGTCATACCGTGCCCGCCGCCGGTGGTGATGTTCACGACGGCATTGGTCGCCTGCTTGATGCGCGGCAGGAACTGCATGAACACATCAGGGTCGGGCGTCGGCTTGCCGTCCTTCGGGTCGCGCGCGTGCAGATGCAGGATCGCCGCGCCGGCCTCGGCGGCGGCGATCGCGTCGCGCGCGACCTCGTCCGGGGTCAGCGGCAGATAGGGGCTCATCGTCGGCGTGTGGATCGAGCCGGTCACCGCGCAGGTGATGATGACCTTGCTTTTCAAAGGCATATGCGCCCTCCCTTGATTTCTTTGGCCGACCGTTCAGCGCGGCCGCGCGGCGACGCCCCCGCGCAGTTCGTGGACGACGACACCGAGCCGGCGCGGCGGCGGCGCGAGCCACAGCGGATGGGTGAGGCTGGTGCCGACATCGCTTTCGCCGGCCTGCCAGCGGCGCATCAGCGCGGCGGACGAGAAATCGGCCATCTTGCCGGGAAGCTCAGCATCCGCGCCCTCGTGGACGAGGCGCAGGATCGTCATCGTCGCCTCGCTACCCTCGGCGAGGCACTTGCGGATGTCCGGATCGCGCCGCAACCCGGCGGGCAGCCGCTCGCCGAGCAGAGCGAGCATCCGCCGCAGATCGTGATTGCGCCGCAGCGCCGCGATCTCCCGCGCCGAGCGGCTCGTCCCACCGCTCGCGCCGGGGACCGGGTCATAGCCGTCGATCACAAAGCACAGCGTATCGGCGGGCCGCGCGTCTTCGAGCGGCCCAACCGACACCGCGGCGCCACGATAGCGTCGGCCGTCGATCGTCACCGGCGCCATGCCCAAGAGCGGCGTGCTGGCGAGCACATGCTCGATAGTCAGCACATGGCGGTCGTTGTCGAAGAAGGTCTCGGCGCCGGTGTCGAGATTGGTCGCGCCCAGCACCACACGCACCGAACCCGAATTGATCCGGCCGAAATCGACGACCTCTTCGATCATTCCCTTGAGTTCGCTCGACGGGATCATCGAGCTTTCGCGCGGCCGCCGCACGCCGCCATTGCGCCAGCGCGCGACGACACCCTCGATCGCGGCGCGCAGACTCTGGTGAAACCCGGCATCGGCGCGGGTCGCGACACGGCGGCTCAGCTCGCGCCAGAACTGGCGCAGGCGAAAAGAACGCTCATGCGGCAAATTGCCGGCGATGATCGCCGCGTTCACCGCGCCGATCGCGCTGCCGGCGATCCAATTCGGCCTGACTCCGGCATTTTCCAGCGCCGCGTAGGCGCCTGCCTGATACGCGCCGAGCGCGCCGCCACCCGACAGAACCAACGCGATCCGGTCGAACCTAGCCAAGCTCTTCTCGGATCGCGCGCGCGCCACTAGCAGCTCCCGGATGCCTGCGGCTTCCATCATGCGAAACCGCAAACCGAGCGTCCAGTACCGAAACTGTGACGCGATTATTGATTGTTTTCCAATGCCTTGAACGGCACGGTTTTGAGATAGGCGGCGATGGCGCGGCGATCGTCATCGGTGAGACGGGCGGTGTCGCGCACGATTTCGCCCATTCCGCCGCCAACAAAATCGCCGTCGGGCTTCCCGCCATCCTTGAGCAGGAAGAGGATATCGTCCGTGCTCCATTTACCGATGCCGGTTTTTGGGTTCGGTGTGATGTCCGGCGCCTTTGAGCCTTCGAGCCCGCCCGAGCTGCCGGCCAGGAAGCGATCGGCGTCGGGGGAGCCGAGCCAGGTCAGCGGCGTGTGGCAATCGCCGCAACGGCCCACCGTGGCGACCAGATAGGCGCCGCGCGCGGTCGGCCCATCTGCCGATGAAGGTGCTGCCCGCGACGAGAGGCCGGCGACGGCCGCGCCGATCGCTGCCCGGGCGCGAGCGAACAGCGCCAACGAGTCGGGCGCCGGGACCGGGCGCGACACCGGCGGCAGGCTGTCGAGAAATGCTTTCAGATCGGCCAGATCGGCGTCTGTGAGCAGGGTGAAATAGGGAAATGGAAAAGCCGGCACGTAATGCGTGCCGTCGGGAGCGATGCCCCAGCGCATCGCGCGGATGAAGTCCGCATTGCCCCACCCGCCGATCCCGGTCGCGACGTCGGGGGTGATATTGGGGGTCGGGATCATGCCAAACGGCGTCTGCAACGCGCGGCCGCCAGCGTAGGGCGCGACGCCGTTTTTCGCGTCGGTGTGGCACTGGTCGCAGCCCGCGGCGGCGGCAAGATAGGCGCCGCGAGCGATGGCGGCTTGATCGGCGGCAGACGCCGCCGAGCAGAGGACAAACAGCAGAAAAAGGCTGGCGACGGCCGCCTTTATTTCTTGATCTCCTCGCGGAATTTCTCGTGGCAGCCGCCGCAGCCGTTCTTGCCCATATCGCTGAAGGCGGTCTGGATGGCCGTCTTGTCGCCACCCTTCACCGCGGCAAGCAGCGCGGTCGCCTTGTCGGTCGCGGTGTCGACAGCGGCGCTGAAGCCTTTCGCGTCACTCCAGATTTCCGGCTTTGTCGTGTACTTGCCGTCGGGATTGGGACCGTCGGTGCCCGGCGGGAAGACGCTCGGGATTTTCTTGATCGCGTCGACGAGATCGGTGGCCTTGGCCGTCGCCGTGGCCAGATCGTTCTTGTCGTCGAGGAAGCCCTTCACGGCTCCCATGTCGCCGCCCTGCTCTTTCATCAGCGCCTGGCGATCCTTGATGACTTGGTCTTTGTCCACCGCGAGCGCGCCGGTCGAGCCTATAGCCGCGACTGCCAGCACCGCACTGAGCACCAAGAGCTTACGCGAGACCCTCATGCCTCTGTTCTCCCCTCTTTTCGGTCGGTCGAGACTAAAAGGTGCTGCCAGTAGCCGAGACTAAAGGTGCAATCCGCAAAAGCAATTAACCTTGATCTTGCTCACTATCACGTAATCGGCATCACGATGTGATTTTTGAAGCCCGGACGGTCGCGGAACCGGTCGTACCACGCGTGGAGTTGCGCCAGGTTCGGCCGCTCGATCGGGTAGTTGAACCAGCGGTAAATATGCGTGCCCAGCGCAATCTCGGCGAGCGACAGCGAGTTGCCGCCGAGATAGGGCTGGCTCGCGACGGCATCGTCGACAATCTCCCAGGCGGCGATCGCGCGGCGGCGCGCCGCCTCGATCGCGCCCGCGTCGCGCGTTTCCGGAGCCGAGCGAACAAGCCCCTGAAGCAGCGCGCCCATCGGGCCGCCGATCACCGAAAGCTGCCAATCCATCCAGCGCTCGACATGGGTGCGCTCGGCGAGATCACTGGGATAAAGGCTTTGGCCGTTGGCATGCGTGCTGCACAAATAGCGGCAGATCGTGTTCGACTCCCACATCACCAAATCGCCGTCGATGACCGTCGGTACCAGCCCGTTGGGGTTGAGCCGCAAATATTCGGGGTCGCGATTGCCGCCAAACGGTCCACCATGATCGACGCGGTCATGGACGATGCCGAGCTCGGCGCAGGTCCACAGAACCTTCTGCACATTCGACGATGTCGTCCGGCCCCAGATTTTCAGCATGAGTGCCTCCGCTCCGCGCGACGGCATGGAGCCTGAGTTATTCGGAGAGCGCAACTGTCGCCATGGTTCGCGAGCGTGTATAATAGCGCCGCGTCGGAGCAACTATCGCAGGAGACGCTAATGATGGGTCGCGTCGGCCTGGCCACCGTGATCATAGCTTTAGCCATTCCAGGAAGCGTCATGGCGGCCAGTATGAACGGCAACATAATGATC
>DATMLO010000162.1:0-25777 GCA_035570495.1 Allostellaceae bacterium
CCCAATGCCTTCGTGATCGCCATCACCAACCCGCTCGATGTGATGGTCTGGGTGCTGCGCGAGGCTTGCGGCTTGCCGACCAACCGTGTCGTCGGCATGGCCGGGGTGTTGGACAGCGCGCGGTTTCGCTATTTCCTCGCCGAAGAGCTGGGCGTGTCGGTCGAGGATGTCACCGCCTTCGTGCTCGGCGGGCACGGCGACACGATGGTGCCGTCGGTGCGCTACACGACCGTCGCCGGTATTCCGCTGCCGGATATCATCAAGATGGGTTGGACCACGCAGGCGAAGATCGACGCTATCGTCCAGCGCACCCGTGACGGCGGCGCCGAGATCGTCAACCTGCTGAAGACCGGATCGGCGTTTTACGCGCCGGCGAGCGCGGCGGTATCGATGGCCGAAGCCTATCTGCTCGACAAGAAGCGGGTGCTGCCCTGCGCGGCGCATCTCTCCGGCCAATACGGAGTCAACGGACTTTATGTCGGCGTGCCGGTGGTGCTGGGCGCCGGCGGTGTCGAGCGCATCGTCGAAATCTCGCTCGACGCGGGCGAAAAGGCGGCGTTTGACAAGTCCTGCGCTGCGGTGCGCGAATTGATCGACGTGGCGAAGAAGCTGCAGACCGCCGCCTAACCAGCGATGAACATCCACGAGTACCAGGCGAAAGAGCTGCTGGCGAAATATGGCGTGCCGGTGCAGCCGGGCGGCGTCGCCTACACGGCCGCGGAAGCCGCCGAGGTCGCGCAGCGGCTTGGCGGCGGGCTGTGGGCGGTCAAGGCGCAAATCCATGCCGGAGGGCGCGGCAAGGCGGGCGGGGTCAAGCTCGTGCGCTCCCCTGAGGAAGCCAGCGCGGCGGCGGCCGGGATGCTCGGCAAGCGGCTGGTAACGCACCAGACCGGTCCGCAGGGCCGCGACGTCAAGCGCGTCTATGTCGAGGCTGCGTCCGACATCGCCCGCGAGCTTTATCTGGCGCTGTCGGTCGATCGCACCAGCGGCCGCGTCACGCTGATCGCGGCGGCTGAGGGCGGGGTCGAGATCGAAGAACTGGCAGCGCGCGCGCCGGAGAAAATCTTGCAGCTGGCGGTCGACCCGGCGACGGGGATCGAGCCGTTTCACGGTCGCCGGCTGGCGTTCGAGCTGGGTCTCGGCGGGGCGCAGGTCAGGTCGATGGTGGCGCTGGTCAATGGACTCTACCGTGCCTTCAGCGAATTGGACGTGTCGCTTGTCGAATTGAACCCGCTCGTCGTCACGGGCGCGGGAGATCTCGTCGCGCTCGACGCCAAGATGGGCTTCGACGACAACGCGCTGTTCCGCCATTCCGAGGTCGAGGCGCTGCGCGACGAGGACGAGGAAGACCCAATCGAGCGCGAAGGCGCCAAGCATTCGCTGTCTTACGTCAAGCTCGACGGCAATATCGGCTGCATGGTCAACGGCGCCGGGCTTGCCATGGCGACGATGGACATCATCAAGCTCTATGGCGGCAGCCCGGCTAATTTCCTCGATGTCGGCGGCGGCGCGACGCGCGAGCGGGTGACCGCAGCATTCAAGTTGATCCTGTCCGAGCCCAATGTCGAAGCGATCCTTGTCAACATCTTTGGCGGCATCGCGCGCTGCGATGTGATCGCCGAGGGGGTCGTCGCGGCGGCGCGCGAGGTCAATCTGCACGTGCCGCTGGTGGTGCGGCTCGAAGGCACCAATGTCGAATTGGGTCGAAAAATCCTGAGCCAGTCCGGGTTGCCGATCATCACTGCCGACGACTTTGCCGATGCGGCGCAAAAGGTTGTCGCCTCGATCAAGGAAGCCGCCTGATGGCGATCCTCGTCGACGCCTCCACCACCGTCATTTGCCAGGGCTTTACCGGCGCTCAGGGGACGTTCCATTCCGAGCAGGCGATCGCCTACGGCACCAAGATGGTCGGTGGCGTGACGCCGGGCAAAGGTGGCACGCGGCATCTCGACCTGCCGGTGTGGGACACGGTGCACGAGGCGGTCGCCGCGACGGGGTGCACGGCGAGCGTCATCTATGTGCCGCCGCCTTCCGCCGCCGATGCGATCCTCGAAGCGATCGACGCCGACATCCCGCTCGTCATCTGCATCACCGACGGCATTCCGGTGCAGGACATGGTGCATGTGAAGCGCGCGCTGTCGGGGTCGAGGACGCGGCTCATCGGGCCGAATTGTCCCGGCGTCATAACCCCGGACGAATGCAAGATCGGCATCATGCCGGGTCATATCCATCGCCGGGGGCGGGTCGGTATCGTCTCGCGCTCCGGCACCCTGACCTATGAGGCGGTGGCGCAGACCACCGCGGCGGGGCTCGGGCAATCGAGCTGCGTCGGGATCGGCGGTGATCCGGTCCATGGGTTCGACTTCACCGACGTCATCGAGATGTTTCTCGCCGACAGGGAAACCGACGCCATCGTGATGATCGGCGAGATCGGCGGGCGCGGCGAGGAAGACGCCGCGGCGCTGATCAAATCGGCGCGGCGCAAAAAGCCGGTCATCGGCTTTATCGCCGGCACCGCGGCGCCGCCGGGTCGTCGCATGGGCCATGCCGGCGCGATCATCTCCGGCGGCAAAGGCAGCGCCGGCGACAAGATCGAGGCGCTGAAAAGCGCCGGGATCACCGTCGCCGATTCCCCGGCCGCGATCGGCAGTACGGCGAAGGCGGTGCTGGGCGCCTAGCGCGCCCGCGGGTGGGCGGCGTCGTAGATCTTGAGCAGGTGTTCGGGCTCGACCTTGGTGTAGCGCTGGGTCGTCGACAGGCTGGCATGGCCGAGCAATTCCTGGATCGCGCGCAGGTCACCGCCGCCGCCAAGTAGATGCGTCGCAAAGCTGTGCCGGAGCGCGTGCGGGGTCGCGGTGTCGGCGAGGCCGAGCATGCCGCGCAGGGTCTGCATCTGCCGCTGCACGAGACGTGGCGATAGCGGACCGCCGCGCGCGCCGACAAAAAGCGGGCCGTCCCTGGGCAGCGGATAGGGGCAGGCCGCGATATAATCGGCGACCGCCTCGCGCACTGCCGGCAGCACCGGCACGTGCCGCTCCTTGCGGCCCTTGCCGAGGACGACGAGCACCTCGGCTTGCGGAGCCTCGCGCCGGGTAAGGCTTAGCGCCTCGGAAATTCGCAGCCCGCAGCCGTAGAGCAGGGTCAGGATCGCTATGTCGCGCTTCTGTTGCCAAGGGCTGAGCGCCACATCACCCGCCGCCTCGATGGCGGCGTCGGCATCCTCGACGGTCAGCGGCTTTGGCACGCTGGCCGGCAGTTTTGGCGCGCGCAGCAAGGCGAGGCCGGGCGCCGAGGCAAGCTCGCGCCGTTCGAGAAAGCGCGCAAAGCCGCGCAGCACCGAAAGCCCGCGGGCGATTGTCGTGCGCTCGCGGCCGTCGAGCGCACGACGCGCCAGATAGGCGCGGAAATCCGCCGCGGTGAGACGCGACATCAATTGGAGGTCCGGCACCTCGCCGCGATGCTCGCCAAGGAAGTCGAAAAATGCCGCGAGGTCGCGGCCATAAGCGGCGATCGTGTGCGCGGAAGCGCGCCGCTCGGCGGTCAGCCAATCGATCCACGCGCCGATTGCCACGCGCAAATCTTGCGTGACCTGGAAGCGCGCCAGCGGCTGGGGTTCGGGAAGGGCGGGGAAAGGCTTGGGGGGGCTTGCCTGCGCGGATGCTACCGCACGGGATTGAGCCATAGTCCGATCGCGAGTCCGACAATGCGGCCAAGAAAGCCCAAGAGCTCGGTGCCGAGCCCGGGATGGAAGCGGCCCGGCTTGCGGGTGCCGATGCACAGGAGCCCCATCGGGGTCTCGCGCCCGAAGCGCAGCCGCAGCAAGGCTTGCGAGCGCACCAGCCCGGCGGCGGCGCCAAACAGCGTTGGGTCGCCGACGACATCGGCCTCGTAGAGGACGGGTTTGTCGGGGCCGAGCCGCTCTTCGATTGTGCCGGCTTCGAGCAGATGGATGCCCTGGACATTGAGGCGCGGCGTGATGCCGGCGACATTTTCGACCGCGATCGTCACGGCATCGACGTCGAGCAGCACCGCAAGGTCGGTGGTGACGATCTGTAGGAGTTGGCCAAAACTCGGAGCAGCGAGGATGGTCAGCGCGGCCTTGTGCACCCGGCTCTGGCTCGCCAGATTTCCGCGGCTGACCGCGATCAGATTGCGGTATTCGAGATTGACCCGGTTGAGCTCGCGACGCTGCCGCTCGTAGAGGAATTGCTGAAAATCGACGACTCCTTCGCCGATCTCGCGGCTCGGTGGGCGCAGCAGACGCAATGCCTCGGGATGCTCGTCGAGGAATTCGGGGTGGCGACGCAGATAGCCCATGACCTCGCGCGCGGTGATCTCGCGATCGGCCAGCTCGCGCGCGTCGGCCGCACGCACCGCGGCGTCGCGGCCGGAGCGCGTCTGATCGCGGGGACTGTCTACCATCTGCACACTCGATGTTGCCTCAGCGGGCTATCGGAACGCCGCGGCGCTTGCCGGCCGGAGGCGCACGGGCGAGTGTAGCCGATGGCCGATAGCCCTGCCAGCCTCGCCGGCCCACCGGAGCCGGAAGTGATCGGCAACCGCTTGCGCGTGCTGCTGCCGGTGCCGCTGTCGGCGGCGCTCGATTATCGTGCTGTCGACGGCGAGCCGCCGCCCGAGCCGGGTCGATTCGTGCGGGTGAACCTCGGGCCTCGCCCGTTGATCGGCGTCGTCTGGGAGGGCGACGGCGATGATGGCGATGTGCCGGAGGATCGGCTGCGGCCGATCGCCGAAGTGCTCGCGGCGCCGCCCTTGCCGGTGGCGCTGCGCCGTTTTATCGACCGCGTCGCCGATTACACGCTGGCGCCGCCCGGCATGGTGCTGCGCATGGCGATGAGTATCGAGGCGGCGCTATTGCCGCCGACGCCGCGCCGGGTCTGCGTCATCACCGAGGACGGGATCGCGGCGCTGGTTGAGCCGCCGTCGAAAAAGCTCACGCCGGCGCGCCGACGGGTGCTGGAGCTGATGAAGGAGATGCCTCCGGAGACCGTGGCCGAGACTGCCCGCGAGGCCGGGGTCGGCGCGGCGGTCGTGCGCGGCCTGATCGCGCTGGGGCTTGTCGCCGAGCGACTCGCGCAACCCATTTCGCCGCGGTCCGAGACGCCCGATTGGCGCGCTGACGGGCCAGCGCTGTCGCCGGCGCAGGCACGCGCCGCCAAGCGCCTTGTCGAGCGGATGGAGAGCGGCGGGTTCAACGTCACGGTGCTCGACGGCGTCACCGGCTCGGGCAAGACCGAGACCTACTTCGAGGCCGTCGCCGCCGCGCTGGCGCGCGGCAAGCAGGTCATGGTGCTGCTGCCCGAGATCGCGCTCTCGGCGCAGTGGCTCGAGCGCTTTCGCCGCCGGTTCGGAGTGATGCCGATCGAATGGCACTCCGATATCGGCCAGACCCAGCGCCGCGATGCGTGGCGCGCGCTGTCTACCGGGCGGGCGCGGGTGGTGGTCGGCGCGCGCTCGGCGCTGTTCCTTCCGCTGCCAGAATTAGGGCTCATCGTCGTCGATGAGGAGCACGACCCGTCCTTCAAGCAGGAGGATGGCGTCTGCTACCAGGCGCGCGACATGGCCGTGTTGCGGGCGTCACTGGCGCAGATCCCCATCGTGCTGGTGTCGGCGACGCCATCGCTCGAAACCGTGGTCAACGTGTCGCGCGGTCGCTACGACCGGGTGCATCTGCCCGAGCGGCATGCGCAGGCCGTGCTTCCGGCAACCGCCGTCATCGACATGCGCAAGGAGATGCTGCCGCGGGGGCGGTTCCTGTCGTCGCCGCTGGTCGCGGCGCTGAGCGAGACGCTGGCCGATGGCGAGCAGGCACTGTTGTTTCTCAATCGCCGCGGCTATGCGCCGCTGACCTTGTGCCGGGCCTGCGGTTATCGCTTCCAGTGCCCGAGCTGCACATCGTGGCTGGTCGAGCACCGTTTCATCAACCGGCTGCAATGCCACCATTGCGGCCACTCGACGGCGCTGCCGGCGTTCTGCCCGGAGTGTTTAGCGGCTGGAACGCTCGCGGCGTGCGGCCCGGGAGTCGAGCGCTTGCGGGAAGAGGTTGCCGAACGCTTTCCGGACGCGCGTGTCGCGCTGATGGTCAGCGACCTGCTGCCCGGCCCGCGCGCCGCGGCGGAGCTTGCCGACGCGATGGCCGCGCATCGCTACGATGTGCTGATCGGCACGCAGATCGTCGCCAAGGGGCACCATTTCCCGATGCTGACCCTGGTCGGCGTGGTCGATGCCGATCTCGGCCTCAATGGCGGTGACCTCCGGGCGGCCGAACGCACCTACCAGCTACTGCATCAGGTCGGCGGCCGTGCTGGACGCGCGGAGCGGCCGGGGCGGGTGCTGATCCAGACCTATATGCCCGAGCAGCCGGTGATGCGGGCGCTCGCCGCCAACGACCGCGACCGCTTTCTCGAAGCCGAAGCAGCGCAGCGCCGCGAGGCGCATCTGCCGCCTTTCACCCGGCTCGCCGCGTTGATCGTCAGCGCCGTCGATACTGAGTCGGCCGATTTCGCCGCCCGCGCGCTGGCCCGCGCGGCGCCGCATATGCCAGGCGTCAGCGTGTTGGGCCCGGTGCCCGCACCGCTCGCCGTGCTGCGCGGCAGGCACCGCCGCCGCCTTCTTGTGCAGGCCGAGCGCTCGGTCAATCTCCAGGCCGTGCTGCGCACCTGGCTCGCCAAGGTGCGCGTCGCCGGATCAACGCGACTGCAGGTCGATATCGATCCTTACAGCTTTCTCTGACGCATGGCACCCGCGCGAAACACGTAAGCCATTGAATTAATGCAAGCCTCGTGCGGTTGCGCCCGGCGCGCGAACATGCTAGGAACCGCGCGGATTTCGCGGGGCCGTGGTGGCCCCGAGGTCGTTTCTGACGCGATCCGACAAGGGCAATGCCGCCACTCACCGCTCCCCGTCGCACCGATCGAGGACCGTTTCCCTTTGGCTGCTGAATCGACAGGCATTTCGGGCCTGGCAGAACGTTACGCGGCGGCGCTGTTCGAGCTGGCCGACGAGCGCCACGAACTCGACGCGGTCGCCGGCGATTTGCGCGAATTGCGCGCGATGCTCGCCGCCAGCGGTGACCTGCTGCGGCTGGTGCGCAGCCCGGTGCTGAGCCGCGCCGAGCAGGGCAAGGCGATGGCGGTGCTGGTCGCCGACGCCAAGCTGTCGAAGCTCACCTCAGATTTTATTGGCGCCGTCGCGGGAAATCGCCGGCTCCTCGCGGTGCCGGCGATGATCGAGGCCTATCTCGCGAAGCTCGCCGAGCGGCGCGGCGAGGTGACCGCCGAGATCACCGCGGCGCAGCCGCTGTCCGAAGCGCAGCAGAGCGCGCTTGGCGATCAGCTGCGCCGGGTGGTCGGCGGCGCGGTCGCAGTCGACGTCAAGGTCGATCCGAGCCTGTTGGGCGGCATGGTCGTCAAGATCGGCTCGCGCATGGTCGACGGTTCGTTGAAAGGCCAGCTGCAGCGGTTGCAGCTGAGCATGAGAGGCATTGGCTAGAGAGCCAGAGGCAGAGGAAACCCATGGAAATTCGCGCGGCGGAAATCTCCGCCATCCTCAAGCAGCAGATCGCGAGTTTCGGCAGCGAAGCCGATGTCGCCGAGGTAGGCCAGGTGCTGTCGGTCGGTGACGGCATCGCCCGCGTCTACGGCCTCGACAAGGCGGAGGCCGGCGAGATGCTGGAGTTCGCCAATGGCACACGCGGCATGGCGCTCAACCTCGAAACCGACAATGTCGGCGTCGTCATCTTTGGCGACGACAGCGGCATCCGCGAGGGCGACATCGTCAAGCGCACCGGCTCGATCGTCGACGCACCGGTCGGCAAGGGGCTGCTCGGCCGAGTGGTCGACGGGCTGGGCAATCCGATCGACGGCAAGGGGCCGCTGACGGATGTCACGCGCAGCCGCGTCGAGGTCAAGGCGCCTGGCATCATCCCGCGGAAATCGGTGCATGAGCCGGTGCAGACCGGGTTGAAGGCGATCGACGCGCTGGTGCCCATCGGCCGTGGTCAGCGCGAGCTGATCATCGGCGACCGGCAGACCGGCAAGACAGCTGTCGCGATCGACACGATCCTCAATCAAAAGGGCGTCAACGCCGGCAGCGATGAGTCGAAGAAGCTTTATTGCATCTATGTCGCGATCGGTCAGAAGCGCTCGACGGTCGCCCAGATCGTCAAGACGCTGCAGGATTATGGCGCGCTCGAATACTCGATCGTCGTCGCCGCGACCGCGTCGGAACCGGCGCCCCTGCAGTATCTCGCGCCCTACACCGCATGTACGATGGGCGAGTTCTTCCGCGACAACGGCATGCACGCGCTGATGATCTACGACGACTTGTCGAAGCAGGCTGTCGCTTATCGCCAGATGTCGCTGCTGCTGCGCCGCCCGCCGGGCCGCGAGGCCTATCCCGGCGACGTGTTCTATCTGCATTCACGGCTGCTCGAACGCGCTGCCAAGATGAGCGACGAGCACGGCTCCGGTTCGCTGACCGCGCTGCCGATCATCGAGACCCAGGCCGGCGACGTGTCGGCCTATATCCCGACCAACGTGATCTCGATCACCGACGGGCAGATCTTCCTCGAGACCGAGCTGTTCTATCGCGGCATCCGCCCGGCGATTAACGTCGGCCTGTCGGTGAGCCGCGTCGGCTCGGCGGCACAAATTCGCGCGATGAAGCAGGTGGCCGGGGGCATCAAGCTTTCCTTGGCCCAGTACCGCGAGATGGCGGCGTTCGCGCAGTTCGCCTCCGATCTCGACGCCTCGACTCAGCGCCTGCTGGCGCTTGGTGCGCGCCTGACCGAGCTGTTGAAGCAGCCACAGTTCTCGCCGGTTCCGGTCGAAGAGCAGGTGGTGTCGATCTTTGCCGGTACGCGCGGCTATCTTGACGGCGTCGCGGTCGGCGATGTGGGCCGCTTCGAGGCTTCGATGCTTGGTGAGCTGCGTTCGACCAAGGCCGAGCTGCTCGCCGCGATCCGCAACGAGGGCGCGCTCTCGGACGATTCGCAGAAGGCGTTGGTTGGCTTCCTCGACAATTTCGCCAAGACCTTCGCGTAGGCGCGCATGCCCAGTCTCAAGGACCTGCGCAACCGCATCCGCAGCGTCAGGTCGACCCAGAAGATCACCTCGGCGATGAAGATGGTCGCCGCCTCACGCCTGCGCCGCGCGCAGGAGCAGGCCGAGGCCGCGCGCCCCTATGCCGAGCGCATGGAACGGGTGCTTGCGTCACTGGCCGCGAGCATGGCTGGCAAATCGGGCGGCCCCAAGCTGCTCGCCGGGACCGGCAAGGATCAGGTGCATTTGCTCGTCGTCGCGACCTCTGATCGCGGCCTCGCCGGCGGGTTCAACGCGACGATCCTGCGTGAGGCGCGGCGGCAAATCCGCACGCTGCTGGCCGCCGGCAAGGAAATCAAGATCATCACCGTCGGCCGCAAGGGGCGCGACGGGCTGCGCCGCGACAACGCGCGCCTCATCCACGACAGCATCACCGATATCGGCCGCCGCGGCGTCGCGTTCGGCGAAGCGCGGGACATCGCGCAGCGTGTGCTGACGATGTTCGAGGCGAGCGAATTCGATACCTGCTCGATCGTCTTCAATCGCTTTCAATCGGCGATGACTCAGATCGTGACGGTGCAGCAGCTCGTGCCGTTCGCGCAGCCTGCGGCGGAGGCGGCGCCCGTCCCCGAGGGGGGCGCCATCTATGAATTCGAGCCGGACGAAGAGGAAATCCTCGCCGAGCTGCTGCCGCGCAACCTGGCGATCCAGATCTATACCGCGCTGCTCGAAAACGCCGCGAGCGAGCAGGGCGCGCGGATGACCGCGATGGACAACGCCACGCGAAACGCCGGCGACATGATCAACCGGCTCAATACCGTCTATAACCGTTCACGCCAGGCTGCCATTACCAAGGAGCTGATCGAGATCATCTCCGGCGCCGAGGCGCTCTAACCCAGGGACACGCACATGGCCACCAATATTGTCGGCACCATCACCCAGGTCATTGGCGCGGTCGTCGACGTCCATTTCGAGGGCGAGCTGCCCGCGATCCTGTCGGCGCTGCACACCGATAACGGCGGACAGAAGCTAGTGCTGGAAGTCGCGCAGCACCTCGGTGAAAACACGGTGCGCACGATCGCGATGGACACCACCGACGGGTTGGTGCGCGGCTCGCAGGTCGTCGATACGGGCGCGCCGATCATGATGCCGGTCGGGCCGGAGACGCTGGGCCGCATCCTCAACGTGATCGGCGAGCCGGTCGACGAGCGGGGACCGATCACCACCAAGATGCGCATGCCGATCCACCGGCCGGCGCCGGAATTTGTCGACCAGTCGACCGAGGCGGAAATCCTCGTCACCGGGATCAAGGTTGTCGATCTGCTGGCGCCTTATGCCAAGGGCGGCAAGGTCGGGCTATTTGGCGGCGCCGGGGTCGGCAAGACTGTCATTATCATGGAGCTGATCAACAACATCGCCAAGGCGCACGGCGGCTATTCGGTGTTCGCCGGCGTCGGCGAGCGTACCCGCGAGGGCAACGACCTCTATCACGAGATGATGGAATCCGGGGTCATCACCAAGGAAGGCCCGGGCTCCAAGGCGGCGCTGGTTTACGGCCAGATGAACGAGCCGCCGGGCGCGCGCGCCCGGGTCGGCCTGTCGGGGCTGACCGTCGCCGAATACTTCCGCGACGAGGAAGGCCAGGACGTGCTGTTCTTTGTCGACAACATCTTTCGTTTCACCCAGGCCGGCTCGGAAGTGTCGGCGCTGCTGGGCCGCATCCCATCGGCGGTCGGCTATCAGCCGACCTTGGCGACCGACATGGGCGCGCTGCAGGAACGTATCACCACGACGAAGAAAGGCTCGATCACCTCGGTGCAGGCGATCTATGTACCGGCCGACGACTTGACCGATCCGGCGCCGGCAACCTCGTTTGCACACTTGGACGCGACAACCGTGCTGTCGCGGCAGATCGCCGAACTCGGCATCTACCCGGCGGTCGATCCGCTCGATTCGACATCGCGCATGCTTGATCCGCGCGTCGTCGGCGACGAGCACTACACGGTCGCGCGCGATGTGCAGCGCGTGCTGCAAACCTACAAGTCGCTGCAGGACATCATTGCCATTCTCGGCATGGACGAGTTGTCGGAAGAGGACAAGCTCACCGTTGCCCGCGCCCGCAAGATCCAGCGCTTCCTGTCGCAGCCATTTCATGTCGCCGAGGTGTTTACCGGCTCGCCGGGTGTGCTTGTCAGCCTCGAAGACACGATCAAGGGGTTCAAGGGCATCGTCGCCGGCGAGTACGACGAGCTGCCGGAAGCGGCCTTCTACATGGTCGGGACGATCGACGACGCGGTCGCGAAGGGCCGTAAGATGGCGGCGGAGGCCGCTTGATGGCCGACCGCGTCCAGTTCGAATTGGTGACGCCGGAACGGCTGGTACTCTCGACCGAGGTCGAGATGGTCGTCGTGCCTGGCAGCGAGGGCAATTTTGGCGTGCTGCCGGGCCACTCGCCGCTGATCTCGACGATTCGCCCGGGGATGATCGAAATCTACGAGACCCGCCCCAACATCAGCGAGCGCATCTTTGTCGTCAGCGGCATTGCCGAGGTGACGCCCGCGCGCTGCACCGTGCTGGCCGAAGAGGCGATGGATCCGGGCACGCTCGATCGCGCCGCGATCGAAGCGGAACTCCAGGTGATCGAGGGCAACCTGCCGAGTCTGCGCGAGCAGGTCGGGCGCGCCACGGGCACCGACCGCGACCGGCTCGCCCATGAATTGCGGGGGCTCGAGGGCCAGCAGGTGGTGGCGCGCGCCAAGCTGCAGGCGCTTGCCGCGGCGACGCACTAACTGCCCGCGGGAACTTTATTGCCCGCTGGTGTATAAGCGGGCATGGGTTCGTGGACGCTCAAGGACATTTCATGGGATCAATTTGATCCTGCGCGCGTCGATCCCGAAATCCTGCGTCTGGTGAAGGCGGCGAGCCTCGTCGAATTTAACGGCGCGTCATACGCCCGGCATTTATGCCGGGTCTTCGCCGACGATCCGGCATTCCAGGCAAGCGCGCAGGGCTGGGGCGAGGAAGAGGTGCAGCACGGCGCGGCGCTGGCGCGCTGGGCGGCGCTCGCCGACCCGGACTTCGATTTCGACGCGGCTTTCGCCCGGTTCCGATCGGGATACCGCATCGACTTCGACAAGATGTTCGCCCGCCGGGGCTCGCAAGCGGGTGAGATGCTGGCGCGCTGCATCGTCGAGACCGGCACCAGCTCGTATTACACCGCGCTGCGCGAAGCGACCGCCGAGCCCGTGTTGCAGGAGATTTGCCGCCGCATCGCCGCCGACGAGCTGAGGCATTACCGGCTCTTCTATAAGAATCTCGGCGTGTGTCTCGCGCGAGAGAAGCTGGCGCGGTGGGCGCGCCTCAAGATCGCACTCGCGCGCGTCGCCGAGAGCGAGGACGACGAACTCGCCTACGCCTATTACGCCGCCAATGCGGTAGACGCCATCTATGACCGACAGCGCTGGAGCCGCGCCTATGCGCGCCGGGCCTTCGCGATCTACCGGCCGCACCATCTCGAGCGCGGCGTTGCGATGATTTTGAAGGCGGTGGGGCTGACCCCGAATGGTTGGCTCGGCCGGACGCTGGCCCGGCTGTCGTGGCAGGCGATGCGCTGGCGCGCCGGCCGGCTCGCGCGAGAAGCCGCCTAGACCCTCCGCGCGAAGTGGTCCGCCAGCACGCGGGCAATGACCTGGGTGATCTTGCGGCCGGTCGGGATGTGGAGGAATTCGTTGGGGCCGTGCGCGTTGGAGTGGGGTCCCAGTACGCCGGTCACGACAAACTGCGCTGCCGGGAATTTTTCGCCGAGCATCGCCATGAACGGGATGCTGCCGCCCTCGCCGATAAAGGCGGGAGGCGCGCCAAACGCATCCTCCGACGCCGTTTGCAACGCCGCGCCGAGCCAGGGCGCGAGGGCGGGCGCGTTCCATCCGGTCGAGCCCACCTGCCCAGCAAAGCTGACCTTGGCGCCATAGGGCGGGTCGGCCTCGAGCAGCGCGCGCACCGTGTCAGTGGCTTGCTTAGCGTCGAGCGTCGGAGGGGTGCGCAGGCTCAGCTTCGCGCTGGTGTAGGGCAGCAGCACATTGCCCGCGTCGCCCGGCAGCGGCAGCCCGGCCATGCCGGTCACCGCCAGCTGCGGCCGCCAGCTGCGGTTCAGCACCAGCTCGGTGAGATCGTCGCTGACCGCGCCGGCATCCCCGACAAACGGGAACTCGCTGCGCACGACATCGCCGAGCACGGCGGCGGCCTGGCGCGCCTGCGTGAGGCGCTCGGCCGGAATCTGCGCGTAGAGCGTCTCGGGACGCACCGCGCCGGTCTCCTCGTCCTCGAGCCGCGACAAGAGTTTGCGGAAGATGCGGAAGCTCGACGGCACGATCCCCGACGCGTGGCCGGAATGGACGCCCTCGCTCAAAATCTCGATGGTCAAGGTGCCGGCCACGACGCCGCGCAGCGATGTCGTGAGCCATAATTGCTCGTAATTACCGCATCCCGAATCGAGGCAGACGACCAGCGACGGGCTGCCGATCCGGGCGGCGAGATGATCGACATAGAACGGCAGGTCATAGCTGCCCGACTCCTCGCACGCCTCGATCAAGACCACCGCGCGGGCATGCGGCACACCCTGCTCCTTGAGCGCTGCGAGCGCGGTCAAAGCGCCAAACATCGCATAGCCGTCATCGGCGCCGCCGCGACCGTAGAGCTTGTCGCCGACAATGCGCGGCAGCCACGGGCCGTAACCCTCTTCCCAGCCGACCATCTCGGGTTGCTTGTCGAGATGGCCGTAGAGTAGCACCGTGTCGGTATTCGCCGCGGCACCGTCGCCGGGGATGTCGATAAAGATCAGCGGGGTGCGGCCTTCGAGCCGCACGGTTTCGAGCGTCGCGCCGGGGAAGCCAGCGATCTTCCCGCGCGCCCAGCGTTCGAACATCGCCACCGCCGCATCCATATGGCCGTGCGCCGCCCAGTCAGGATCGAAGAGGGGCGATTTGTTCGGGATCTTGATGTATTCGACGAGGGTCGGGACGATGTCGTCGCCCCAGCACTGATCGACGAATGACTTGAGCTTGGCGCTGTCCAGCATGCGGTTTCTCCGGGAAAGCGGGCCAATCTACCATCGCCGGCCAATCTTTCACTGCCTAACGGCGTCGCCATGATCGTCGTGTTCGGCTCGATCAATGTCGATCTTATCGTGCCGGTGGAGCATCTTCCGGCGGCGGGCGAGACCGTACTCGGCGCCGACTACATGCTGGCGCCGGGCGGCAAGGGCGCCAATCAGGCGCTCGCGACGCGACGCGCCGGGTCGGACGTCACGATGATCGGCGCGGTCGGTCGCGACAGTTTTGCCGATATCGCGTTGTCGCTACTGCGGCGCGACGGGGTCGATCTCAGCCTCGTGGCCGCATGCGACCGGCCGACCGCCTGCGCGGCGATCACCGTCGACCCGACGGGCGAGAACCAGATCGCGGTCGCCTCCGGCGCCAATCTCACTGTTACCGCGATGCAGGTCCCCGACGAACTGCTTCGGCCGGCGACGGTGCTGGTGCTGCAGCGCGAGGTGCCGATTGCCGAAAACGCGCTGTTGATCCGTCGCGCGCGGGAGCGCGGCGCGCGTATCGTGTTGAGCCTGGCGCCGGCCGGGCCGATCGCGCCAGCGCGGCTCGAAGACATTGACATTCTGATCGCCAATGAGGGCGAGGCGGCCACGCTCGGCGCTGGTACGGCGCGTCGGCTGCGCCAGGCGCTGATCGTGACGCATGGCGCGGCGGGTGCGGTGGCTCATCTGCCCGCGGGCGGCGAGATCGTCGCGCCGGCCCTGCTCATCGACCCCGTCGATACGACGGGCGCAGGCGACACGTTTGCCGGAGTCCTCGCCGCAAGCCTCGATCAAGGGCTGGAGTTGCCCGCCATGCTGCGCCGCGCCAGTGCCGCTGCGGCGCTCACCTGCCTCGCGGTCGGCGCGCAGCCAGCGATACCGGATCGCGCCGCTATTGACGCGGCGGTCGCACGACTACCGGGCTAGAAGCTCGCGGAACTCCTCGAGCAGCGCGACATAGACCGGCCGCTTGAAGTCGACGATCAGTCCCGGAAGCTCAGCCGGCTCGACCCATTTCCAGGCGTCGAACTCGGGATGGTGGCGGTTGAGGTCGATGTCACCGTCGTCGCCCGCGAACCGCATCACAAACCATTTCTGGCACTGCCCGCGAAAGCGCCGTAGCCATCCGGCGCGGATGGTGTCCGGCAGGTCGTAGCAAAGCCAACCGCGCGTTTCGGCGATGATCTCGGCTTTGTCGGTGCCGGTCTCTTCGTAGAGCTCGCGCAGCGCGGCTTGCGCCGGTGTCTCGCCGGGATCGATCCCGCCCTGCGGCATCTGCCATGCCGGCAGGCCCTCGGGCATGCCGATGCGCCGGCCGACAAAGACCTTGCCGTCACGATTGACCAGGACGATCCCGGCGCCGCGCCGGTACTCGGGCGGCGGGTCGGAGCCGGTGTCTTCGCTCAGTTGTCGGCCTTCGCGCCGAACAGCGAGATGCCGCGCAGCATGTCGACGGCGCGCGCCAGCTGATAATCGTCTGGCGTGCCAATCACCGTCGGATCGACCGTGGCCTGATCCTCGGGATTGTCGGAGTCGGACTTGGCGGTGTCCTCTTTCTTCGCGACCGCGTCGGCATCGTTGGCTGGATGCTCGATCTTTGCGGCCTCGACGATGATGTCCGGCTCGATGCCTTTCGCCTGGATCGAGCGGCCGGACGGCGTGTAGTAGCGCGCCGTGGTCAGCCGCATCGCGCCGTGGCCGGGCAGCGGAATGATTGTCTGCACCGAGCCTTTGCCGAAAGACTTCGTGCCCATCAGGATCGCGCGGTGATGGTCCTTCAGCGCGCCGGCGACGATCTCGGAGGCCGAGGCGGAGCCGCTGTTGATCAACACGACCAGCGGCAAGCCGCCGGTGAGATCGCCGGGATGCGCATTGTAGCGCTGTGCATCATCGGCCCGCCGCCCACGGGTCGAGACAATCTCGCCCTTGTCGAGGAAGGCATCCGACACCGCGACCGCCTGATCGAGCAGCCCGCCGGGGTTGTTGCGCAGGTCGAGCACGACGCCGACCAGCTTGTTGCCGGCCTGCTGCTTCAGGTTCTTCATCGCGTTCTCGAGCCCGACGTCGGTCTGCTCGTTAAAGCTGGTGATGCGGACGTAGCCGATGTTGTTGTTTTCGAGATGCGAGCGAACCGACTGAATCTTGATCGTCGCGCGCACCAGCTTGACGTCGAATGGATCCTTACCGCTGCGTCGGATTTTCAGCGTGATCTCGCTGTTGATCGGCCCGCGCATCTTTTCCACCGCCTCGGGTAGAGTCATGCCCTGGACCGGAGAGCTGTCGATTTGTGTGATGAGATCGCCCGGCTTCAGACCGGCGCGCGCCGCAGGGGTGTCATCGATCGGCGACACGACCTTGATGAGCCCACTCTCCATCGACACCTCGATCCCAAGCCCGCCGAACTCACCGCGAGTCTGGACCTTCATGTCGGTAAAATTCTTGGCGTTCAGATAGTTGGAGTGGGGATCAAGCGAGGTCAGCATGCCGTTGATCGCGCCTTCGATCAGCGAATCGTCGCTGACATCGTCGACGTACTCGCTGCGGACCTTTTCGAAGACGTCGCCAAACAGGCTGAGTTCTTTGTAGGTCTCGGCCGTGTTGGTCGATGACGAAGCAGAGGTCGTTGCGGCGATGCCGATGTCCTGCCTCAGCGGCAGTACAAGCAATACACCCGCAAGCGCCGCGATCAGTCCCAGTCGTTTCATTCGTGCACCCTAGTGTCTTCGCTCTTTTGATCGCGACTTCCCAGTCGTGGTTGGGGATCGACCGGACGCCCGTCGCGGCGCAATTCGAAATAGAACGTCGTGCCGGTTCCTTTGTCATCGGCGCCGGGAAGGCTGCCCACCGGCTCGCCTGCCAAAAGCCATTGGCCAGTCGTCACGTCGACATGGCCCAATCCCGCCAGCAGCGAATGATATCCGCCGCCATGGCGAATGATCAAGATCAGCCCGTAATCCTGAAACTGTCCGATATAATCGACCTGGCCGTCAAACGGCGCCACGACCACGCCATCGTCGACGCCCTGCAGGGCAAGACCTTGATCGGGCCCGCCGTTCAGATCGGTCTCGCCAAAACGATGGATCAGCTCGCCCAAGACTGGCCAGACCATCTGAGCGTTTGGCGCGTCGAATGAGCGCAGCGTCTTGGGTTTGGTCGGATCCGCCAGGTTCGGCGGCGGCTTGTTCGGCGCCGCATAAAGCGCCTTGAGGCGGATGAGCAGCTCCTTGTCATGCAGGTCTGTGGCCGCGTCGGCCTTCTTGATGAGATCGGAGAGATCGCTGGCCTGCCCGCCGCTCGCTGTTGCATCGACCGCAGTCGCCTTTTCGTCGTCATGCAGCATCTGGCCGATCAGCGCATTCCGACGGATGACGGCTTGCGCCAACGCCACGCGGCTCTTGGCGAGCACGTCGCGCGCCGCATCGATGTCCTTTTGGCGGGCGTCGATCTGGCCGCGCACCTTTTCCAGTTCCGCGAGTTGATTGGACAAGCTACGCGCCTGAGCGGAGAGCGCTGGCACCGCAGCGGCGATGAGGATTTCGCTGCGCCGCCGGTCGATGGGGTCTTGGGGCGTCAGCGCCAGTGTCCCGGCTGGCGCCCGCGCGAGACGTTCGAGCGCGCCCAACAGCGCCTCCTGCTGCTCGCGGCTCAGCACGAGCTCGCGGTTTTTAACTTCGGTGCTGGCCTGCATCGCGTGGATCGCCAGATCGAGCGCGCCGATCGACTGCTCGCGCTGTTGGGCCGCGAGCGCCGCGCCGATGCATTGCTGGCGCAGCGCGTCGAGCTGGCTGTCGGCCGGCGCCGGTGTTGCGGCCGGGAGCCGCGGAGCGACACTGCAAAGGACGAGCAAAGCAATCATACAAGCGGGCCCGCGCCCGCTACGGAAAGACATCGCCGCGACGTCAGTCGGCGGCGCGCATCCGCGCGTCGTCGCCGAGGAGCGAGTGACCGGTCATCGCCGTGGGCTGGGGCAGCCCTAGCAAAGCGAGCAAGGTTGGCGCGACATCGGCCAGCCGGCCGTTTTCCACCCGATGGATCGCCGCCGGCGGGTTGACGACGATGAACGGCACCGGGTTCGTCGTATGCGCCGTGTGCGGCTCGCCGGTCTCGGGATCGCGCATCATCTCGGCGTTGCCGTGATCGGCGGTGATAACGAGCGTGCCGCCCGCCTTCTCGACCGCCTCGGCGAGCCGGCCGAGGCATTGGTCGACGGTCTCGACGGCGTGCTCCGCCGCCTCGATGATCCCGGTATGCCCGACCATGTCGGTATTGGCGTAATTGAGCACGACGGCGTCGAACTTGCCGGACTCGATTGCGGCGATGACCTTGTCGGTCACCTCCGGCGCCGACATTTGCGGCTGCTTGTCGTAGGTCGCGACCTTGGGCGAGGGCACAAGGATGCGCTCCTCGCCAGGAAACACGGTCTCGCGTCCGCCATTGAAGAAGAATGTGACGTGCGCGTACTTCTCGGTCTCGGCGATCCGCAGCTGTGTCATCCCGGCGTGGGCGACGATCTCGCCAAACGTGTCGCTGAGGTCGGTCGGCGGAAACAGCGTGTCGAGAAAGCAGTTGAGCTCCTCCGAATATTCGACCAGGCCGAGGGCGGTGGAGAATTTGACCATCTTGCCGCGCTTGAAACCGTCGAATTTGGGGTCGAGTAGCGCGCCGGCGATTTCCCTGATGCGATCCGCGCGAAAATTGGCGAGCAGCAGCCCGTCGCCGTCCCGCATGCCCTCGTAGCCGGCGATCGCGGTCGGCAGCACGAATTCGTCGGTTTCGTCGCGCTTATACCCGGCATCGACCGCGACGATGGCGTCCTTCGCGCTTTCGCCCTTGGCTTCGGACAGCGCGTGATAGGCCCTCTCGACGCGGTCCCAGCGCTTGTCGCGATCCATCGCATAGAAACGCCCGGACACCGTTGCGACACGAACGTCGGCGCCTTTGGTGTCGGCGGCGAATTGCTTCAGATATTCCTTCGCCGATTTGGGCGGCGTGTCGCGCCCGTCGAGAACGGCGTGCACCGCGACTTTGACCCCGGCCGCGGCGACGATGCGGGCAAGCGCGGCGATCTGCCCCTGGTGCGAGTGCACCCCGCCCGGCGACATCAGCCCGAACACATGGGCCGCGCCGCCTTTCGCCTTTACCTTGGCGATGAAGTGGGTGAGGGCGGGCATCTTCGCCAGCTCGCCCGATTTTACCGCCGTGTCGATGCGCGGCAAATCCTGCATGACGACCCGGCCGGCGCCGAGATTGGTATGGCCGACCTCCGAGTTGCCCATCTGTCCGTCGGGCAGGCCGACAAAGTGCTCGCTGGCTTCGAGGTGCGAATGCGGCCAGCGCGCCATCAGCCGGTGCCAGACCGGCGTCTTGGCGCGAGTGATGGCGTTGTCGTCGGTATTTGGCCGCTCGCCCCAGCCGTCGAGGATGCACAGAACGACGGGACGGGGATGGGTCGGCATCGGCGGAAAACCTGCTAGTTAGCGCGACATTTATACGTGAAACAGGCAGCGGAGCGAATAGGTTGCGCGTCTCAGTCGCGGTGATAGGGGTGGCCGGCAAGGATTTGCTGGGCGCGGTAGAGCTGTTCCAGAAGCATCCCGCGCACCAGGAGATGCGGCCAGGTCATTGCGCCGAGCGACAATACCGCGTCGGCGCGCTCGATAACCGGGCGAGCCAGACCCTCGGCGCCGCCGATCGCGAAAGCGAGCGTAGCGACGCCCTGGTCGCGCCATTGTCCCAGCCGGGCGGCAAGATCGCGGCTCGTCCAGGCCTGACCGCGCTCGTCGAGCGCGAGGAGACGCGCCCCTTCCGGCAGCGCGCCAAGGATCAGTTCGGCCTCGCGCGCCTGAAGCTGCGCCGGCGGCAGCTTGCGCTTTTCTTCGAGCTCGATGATCGCCGGCGGCGGGTTGAGGCGGCCGGCGTACAGCGCCTGCAGATCGCCGAGCGCGCCGCGCCGCTGCTTGCCGATGGCGAGAATGACGAAGCGGATGGCCGCGATCCTATTGCCGCGCCGCCTCGGCGCTGGGCAGCGCCGCGCCCCACATCTTTTCGAGGTTGTAATGCGCGCGGATTTCCGGGCGGAACAGATGGACGATCACATCGCCCGCGTCGATCAGTACCCAGTCGCCTTGCGCCTTGCCTTCGACCGAGGAGCGCCATTTTTTTGGCAGTGCCTCGAGCAAATGATCGGTCAGCGCCGTCACCTGGCGCGCCGAGCGGCCGCTGGCGATCACCATGTAATCGGCAATATCGGTCTTGCCGGCGAGGTCGATGGTGACGATGTCTTCGGCCTTGCCGTCTTCGAGGGTGGCAATGATCGTCGGTAGTAGCGTCGGCGCGCTGGCGGGCTGGACCCTGCGGCGGCGGCGCGCGGGAAGGGTGGTAACCGTGGCGTTCTCCTTAGCTGGCTTTCCAGCAGACGACTTTGTGGCTCGGGGCGCCCGGGTTTCCGGACGTTTGCGGATCTCGGTCGCCGAACGTGGATCGAGCCTCGTATGAAAGAACGTCCAGGCGGGCGCTTGCATCTCAGCCAGATCGCGCGCCGCGTCCGCCGCGATCCGCGCTCGCGCGAAACGACGCGCCGCCTTGCCGGCCAACGCGCCTAGCGACGTCTGGGGCCGGTCGAACACCGCGACCGGCACGCTTTCCAGCAACTCGACCCAGCGCTTCCAGCGCGGCAGCTGCGCGAGATTGTCGCCGCCCATCAGCCAGACAAAGCGCGTGTGCGGAAAACGCTGATGCAACGCGGCGATGGTATCCGCGGTGTAGCTGGTGCCGAGCGTGGCCTCGATCGCGCTGACCGCGATGCGTGGCTGACCTTTGGCCAGCGCCTCGGCGCTCGCGCGCCGTTTCGCGAAGGGCGCCATCTCCTTCACCGGTTTCAGCGGGTTCTGCGGCGAGACGAGCCACCACACCTCGTCGAGGTCGAGTCGTTGCAGCGCCAGGAGACTGATGTGCAGATGCCCCCCGTGCGCCGGGTTGAACGACCCGCCCAAAAGGCCGATGCGGCGATGCGGCCGACCGTAAAGCATGTTGTTCGGTGGCTTCAGGGCCGCACCTGACCGTTGCCGCGCACAAGGTATTTGTAAGTCGTGAGCTCGGCGGGGCCGACCGGCCCGCGCGGCGGCAGGCGCTGGGTCGAGATGCCGATCTCCGCACCCATACCGAACTCGCCGCCATCGGCGAACTGGGTCGAGGCGTTAACCAGCACAATCGCGCTGTCGACCTCGCGTAAGAAGCGCTCGGCGGTCGTTTCGTCCTCGGTGACGATCGCATCGGTGTGATGCGAGCCGTAGCGCTCGATATGGTCGATGGCGCCGGCGACGCCGTCGACCATGCGCACCGCGAGGATTGCGTCGAGATACTCGGTGCGCCAATCCTCTTCCGTGGCCTCTTCGGTCGCCGCGCCGATCTCGTTGCCGAGCGCGCGCACTTCGGCATCGCCGCGCAGCTCGCAGCCGGCTTGTCTCAGTTCGGCGAGGATCGGCGGCAGCATGGCCTTGGCCTTGCGATCGACCAAAAGCGTCTCGGTCGCGCCGCACACTGAGACCCGGCGCATCTTGGCGTTGAGGACGATCGCGCGTGCCTTTTCCGGGTCGGCGGCGCCGTCGATATAGGTGTGACACAGCCCTTCCAGGTGGGCGATGACCGGGATACGGCTCTCGCGCTGTACCCGCTCGATCAGCGAGGCACCGCCGCGCGGCACGATGATGTCGATGACGCCACTCATGCCGAGCATAGTGCCGACCGCGTCGCGGTCGCGGGTCGGCACGAGCTGGATCGCGGCCTCGGGCAGGTCGCCGGCGCGCAGCCCGTCCTGCAGCGCCGCGACCAAAGCGCGCGACGAATGAAAGCTCTCCGACCCGCCGCGCAGGATCGCGGCATTGCCTGACTTGAGCGCGATCGCGCCGGCGTCGGCGGTCACGTTGGGTCGGCTCTCATAGATGATGCCGATGACGCCGAGCGGCACCGCGACGCGCGAAATTCTGAGCCCATTGGGCCGGGTGCGCTCGTCCAATACGCGACCGACCGGGTCGGGGAGCGCCGCGATGTCCTCGAGCCCCTGGGCGATGCCTTCGAGCCGCTTCGGGTCGAGCGCGAGGCGGTCGATCAGCGCCGCGCCGATCCCGGCGGCTTTTGCTCCGGAGACATCCTCTTCGTTGGCGGTGAGGATTTCGTCCTGGCGGCGGCGCACCGCACCGGCCGCGGCGTTGAGCGCGGCGATTTTCGCCTCAGGCGAGGCCAGCGCCAGCTGTGCCGCCGCAGCACGCGCGTCGCGGCCGAGCTCCGCCATCGTCGCGGCGAGCGCGTTGGGCTTATCCAGAGGGGTGGCGTCGTTCATCGCGTTTCGCCGGGTGTCTCGGTCAGCACGAAGTCGTCGCGGTGGATGATCTCGTCGCGGCCACGATAGCCGAGGATGGTCGCGATTTCACCGCTCTTGTGCCCGGCGATGCGCTGGATGTCGCCGCTGGCATAGGCGGAAAGCCCGCGTCCCGCCTCGGCGCCGGCGCGGGTGCGGACAGCGACGCAATCGCCGCGTTCGAAACTGCCCTCGGCCGCGACCACCCCGGCCGGCAAGAGGCTCTTGCCCTGACGCAGCGCGCGTGCCGCGCCGTCATCGACGATGACCGCGCCGGCAGGATTGACCGCGCCGGCGATCCACGCCTTGCGCGCCGAGCGCGGCTCGGCCAGCGGCAGGAACAGGCTCGCCTTGGCGCCGGCCTCGATCGCCGCCAGCGGCCCGCGTGCACGGTCTCTCGATCGAGATTGGGGCCGCCCCTGCCCTGGACGCCCTTGCGCGATCAGCATGTGACAGCCGGCGCCCATCGCAATGCGCGCCGCGGCAAGCTTGGTGACCATGCCGCCCGAGCTGTAGCCCGGCGGCGCCGAGCCCGCCATCGCCTCGATCTCGCCGGTGATCTCGCTCAAGAGCGGGATGTGCCGAGCCTCGGGGTCATGGCGCGGGTCGGCGGTGTAGAGCCCGTCGATGTCGCTGAGCAGCACCAGCATGTCGGCGCTCACCATCTGCGCGACGCGGGCGGCGAGCCGGTCATTGTCACCAAAGCGGATTTCGGCGGTGGCAATCGTGTCGTTCTCGTTGACCACTGGGATCGCGCCCAGCGCCAAAAGCTGCGCGAAGGTCGCGCGCGCGTTGAGGTGCCGCTGGCGCGCCTCGGTGTCGTCGGGGGTCAGCAGGATCTGCGCGACGGTGATGCCGTGGCGGCCGAGCGCTTCCTGATAGGCATGCGCGAGGCGGATTTGCCCGGTCGCAGCCGCCGCTTGCTTTTCCTCGAGCCGCAGGGCGCGGCCGGCAAGCCCCAAGTGCCGTCGGCCAACCGCGATCGCGCCGGACGAGACGATGATGACTTCCTGGCCGCGCACCCGGCAGCGCACGATGTCGTCGACCAGCGCGTCGAGCCAGGCATGCCGCACCAACCCGCCATCGTCGACAAGGAGAGCCGAGCCGATCTTGATGACGAGCCGCTTGGCCCCGGCAAGCGCCGCCGCGGCGGTTGGGGCGAGGGCGATGGCGTCCATCATGCGTCAGCAAATTCCGCGGCGAGCGCGGGTTCGCGCGCGGCCTCGATCGTGTGCAGCAGCGCGGCGATGACCGCCGGCACGCCTTCGCCACTCACCCCGGAGAGCGGGAGCACCGTGGTGCCACGTCCGGCGGCGCGGGCGAGCGCGCGCAGCTTCTTCTTCACCTCGTCGGGGTCGATCGCGTCGATCTTGTTGAGGCCGACAATTTCTGGCTTGTCGGACAGCCCGTGGCCATATCCGGCCAGTTCGCCGCGGATCGTCTTGTAAGCACCGACGACATCATCGGCGGTGCCGTCGATCAGGTGCAGGATCACCGCGCAACGCTCGACATGACCGAGAAAGCGGGTGCCGAGCCCAGCACCTTCACTGGCGCCCTCGATGAGACCCGGCAGATCGGCGATCACGAATTCCGTGTCGTCGAGCCGCACCACGCCAAGCTGCGGGCGCAGCGTCGTGAACGGGTAGTCGGCGATTTTCGGTTTGGCGTGCGAGACGCGCGAAAGGAACGTCGATTTGCCGGCGTTGGGCAATCCCACCAGCCCGGCATCCGCGATCAATTTAAGGCGTAGCCAGATCCAGGCCTCGGCGCCGGGCCAGCCCGGGTCGGCACGGCGTGGCGCCTGGTTGGTCGAGGTCTTGTAGTGCGCATTGCCAAACCCGCCATCGCCGCCGCGCAACAGCACGCGGCGCTGGCCGGGACGGGTGAAGTCGGCGACCAGCGTCTCGCCGTCCTCCGCCAGCACCTGCGTGCCGACCGGCACGCGCAGCACCAGATCCTCGCCGCCCGCGCCGGTGCGGTTGCGCCCAGCGCCGCCACGGCCTTTCTGGGCGCGGAAATGTTGCTGGTAACGGTAGTCGATCAGCGTGTTGAGATTGTCCTGGGCAACGATGACGATGTTGCCACCCTTGCCGCCGTCGCCGCCGTCCGGCCCGCCGAACTCGATGAATTTCTCACGGCGAAAGCTTAGCGAGCCGGGGCCTCCGTCGCCGCTCTGCACGTAGATCTTGCACTGGTCGAGAAATTTCATCGTCGGTTCAACATGGGAAAGGCCGAGACAACAAAAAAGGGAGCGGCCCGCCGCTCCCTTTTCCGTATTTCATGGGGAAAGCGGCTATTCGGCAGCTTCCGCCGGCGGGACTACTGAAATGAACTTGCGGCCGCGAAGCCCCGTGTGGAACTTGACCGCGCCGTCGATCAGCGAAAACAGCGTATGGTCGCGCCCCATGCCGACATGCGAGCCGGGATGGAACTTGGTGCCGCGCTGACGCACGAGAATGTTGCCCGGGACAACGATCTCTCCGCCGAACTTCTTGACGCCGAGCCGCTGACCGGGACTGTCGCGGCCGTTGCGCGACGAACCGCCTGCTTTCTTGTGAGCCATTGCTAACTCTCCTAGCCGGCGCTGATGCCGGTGATGCGCAGAACGGTCTGATGCTGGCGATGGCCGTTCTTGCGCCGGTAATTGTGCCGCCGCTTTTTCTTGAAGACGATGATCTTGTCGGCGCGGCGATGCTCGACAAGCTCGGCGCTGACCGAAGCGCCCGTGACGAGCGGCGTGCCGGCCTTCGCGTCGGCGCCCTCGCCGACCATCAGCACTTCGCCCAACTCGATCGTCGCACCGGGCTCACCGGCCAATTTCTCGACCGCGATCACATCGCCCTGGGCGACCGTATATTGTTTGCCGCCGGTGCGGATCACTGCGAACATCTGGGACCGCCGAAATCTGATCGCGCTTTGGAACGCGAAAACACAACGGACGGGCCGCGCCCGTCCGGGAGCGGCGAATATAATGTCGCGCCTTTTGGTGTCAATCCCGAAGGCATCGCCGCGTGCCATGCGCGGCGACTTTACCTGCCGACTTTGACGTGAGGCGTGAGCCGCGCCTACACTCGACGGCTCCGATTAAAAGAAACCAATTCATGAGGAGCGCTGGGGCGTATGGATACCGGCAAGATCAACGCCACCGAAGACGAGGCCCTACAATTCCATGCCAATGGGAGGCCGGGCAAACTTTCGATCGCGCCGCATAAGCCTCTGGTCACGCAGCGTGATTTGTCGCTCGCCTATTCGCCGGGCGTGGCCTACCCGTGC
>DATMLO010000163.1:0-2538 GCA_035570495.1 Allostellaceae bacterium
GTCCTGCACCAGCGCATGTTTGAAGAGGTAGGAAGATTCGGGAGCGACAGCGCGGCAGAACAAAAGATCGGCTTCGGCGAGCCGGTCGAGCCCCAATCGTAATTCGGCATCGGGCCGCCGCGCCACTGCCTCAATCAGGTCGTACCCAAACTCCCGGCCGAGCACCGCACCGAGCTGCCCAACCTCTTTCGCGATCAGCCCGAGGCGATCGAGACGGGCGATCAGCGAGGCATGTAAGGTGGCGGGGATCGCAAGTTTCGGCAGCGAGCCCACGGCGAGCCGGTTGTCGTGTTCGCCGCCTTCCAGCACCGCCTTGGTCAGCTCTTCGACGAAGAGCGGCACGCCGTCAGTGCGTTCGACGAGCTCATCGACGATGTCGCGGGAGAGACCGGCATTGCCGATCAGCTTTTCGACCAGCACTGTGCTGTCGCGCCCGCTCAGCTGGTTCAGCGCTAGCATCGTCACCTGCGGCTGCCCACCCCAGGCGTGTTGAAATTCCGGCCGGAACGTGACGACGAGGAGGACGGGCAGCCGCGATATGCGATCGAGCGTCAGCTCGAGCAGCTCGCGCGAGGTCGGGTCGATCCAGTGCACGTCCTCGAATACCATCAAAACCGGCCGTCGCTTCGCCAAGGCTTCGAGTTGGTGCAGCACAGCCTCGAACAGCATTTCGCGTTTGCGTTGCGGGCTGAGGTTTAGCTCGGCGACCAGGCTCGGTAGCGAGAGCAGCTCGCCCAGTAGCGCTATTTCGTTCTCGTCTCGCGCGCCACGCACGAGTAATGCCCGTAATTTGCTGAGCTTTTCTTTGACCGTGTCGTCACGCGCAAATCCGGCGGCGCGTTCGAGCTGTACGATGACCGGATAGAGCGCGCTGTCCTGATGGTACGGCCAGCAGAAATAACGCAGCCGGATATGCGGATCACCCTGGATGCGCTGCGACAGCGCCGCGCTGAGGCGCGATTTGCCAATCCCCGGCTCCCCAGAGACCAGCACCACGTGCCCCTTGCCGGCTTTCGCCTGCTGCCAGCGGCTCAGCAGGAGGTCGAGCTCTTCATCGCGCCCGACGAGCGGGGTAGCCTCGGAGCGAAGCGCCTCGAAACGACTCAACACGCCGCTCTCACCGACGATACGCCAAGCGCGCTGCGATTCGGAAAACCCGGCGAGCGCCTGCTGGCCGAGATCGTCGATCTCGAACAGGGCGCCGATCTGCCGCCGCGTGCTGTCGGCGATGACCAGCGTGTCCGGCGCGGCCAGCCCTTGCAGCCGGGCGGCGAGATTCAGCATCTCGCCGACGACCCCGCGCTCCTGCGCCGCACCGGTGCCGATCAAATCGCCCACCACGACGAGGCCGCTGGCGATGCCGAGCCGAACGTTCAAGGCCTCCCGCGAGGCGAGCCGTCCCACCGCGTTGATGACCGCGAGCCCGGCGCGGACAGCCCGCTCCGCGTCGTCCTCATGCGCCTCGGGATAACCGAAATAGATCAGCACCCCGTCACCCATATACTTCGCGACAAAGCCGGCGAAGCGGGCCACGGTGTCGGCGACGCAGCGGTGATAGACGCCGATCAACTCGCGCAGATCCTCGGGATCGAAGCGCCTCGACAGCGCTGTCGAGCCCACCAGATCGCAAAACATCACGGTCAGCTGCCGCCGCTCGGCCTCGCTGGCAGCAAGCGGATCTTGGGAAGGTGCAGGCGATGCCTCAATAGCCCGGTGCCGATCGACGAGAGTGGCGATCGCGTCAAGCAAGCGGCGGCGGTGGCCGATCGACGTGACGCCGAGATCGCGCAAATCGTCGCCGGTCAGCCGGCGCAAAACCTTCTCATCAATGTCGTTGTCGCGGAACGCTGGCGCATACTGTTCGAGCCCGAGGTCCCGCAACCATTTGGCCACATTCATTAAAGTTACCCGGAACGGCAAGCCGCGCGCGAATCATTAAGCCCTGGCGCAGCATTCTGTCCAGGCCGCCCGAGACGCGCCCGCACGTGATCCATAGGGCCGTTATCGGCCGTGGGCCGGTCAAAGCCGGGCCGCCTTGGGACGATGCTCGTGGATCTCGCCGCCCTCGGGAAGCTCTTTGTTTGATATCAAGGGCAAGGCTTCGACCTCGATGGGAACCGTGGACCCTCGGTCGAACATCCATGGAGACGTGGATCTCAGGGCAGCCCTCACTACGCGGCCGAAGGGACGACCTCCAAGCTTGTGAGAGACCGCGGTATCGCCATAGTCAGCTAATGGCATTCAAGAGGCCCGCAGTCGCGCCGGCAGAAGGTCTGCTTACTGAGGTAGTGCTGAAACATACGCGCGTTGTGCCGAACTCGCCGCCCATGACCCCAGGCCGACATGGTGGGTGCAGTCGGACCACAGCCCAGGCGGTACCGATCGTGTCGGCAATCGCGACGCGGCCCGTGACATGCCAACGATCGAGACGGGTCAAGAGATCGCAGCGGGAGACCGCGCCGCGATGGCGTGAATGCCGCGGACAATCGCCTCGGCCTCGCGCATCGGCTCGGGGCCGAGATATTCGCCATTCGGCAC
>DATMLO010000164.1:0-5315 GCA_035570495.1 Allostellaceae bacterium
CGTGACCTTGCCGCCGGGGACGACCAACACCCGCGCCGGCGACACCTCGACCCGGTGCCGGCGATAAAGGTCGGCGGCGACCGCCTCGCGCAGCTGGGGGATGCCGTTCGCCGGGGTGTAGCCGTGATGGCCGTCGGCCAATGCCTTGCGGCCGGCCTCGACGATGTGCTCCGGGGTCGGGAAATCGGGTTGGCCGATGCCGAGATTGATGATCGGGCGGCCTTGTGCGGCAAGCGCGTTGGCGCGGGCCAGCACCTCGAACGCGGTCTCGGTCCCGAGCACGCCCATGCGTGCGGCCATCTGCAACATACGCGTTTCCTCCGACTTCTGCTGCCCGCAGATTAGTGCAAGCGAGGCCAAAAAGCGAGGCGCGACAAAGCTTAACGCGCCGCCAGCCGGTCGAGACCGGCGCGCCGCCCGCCGGTCAGGCGGCGAACGGTGCCGACGAACCCTTCCGCAGCCAGACGGCGACCGGCGGCTTTGGGGCCGAAAACTCGCCTTTCGGTTCCGTTAGGGTTGACGCTATCTGCGCTGATCCGCTAGCGTCCCGTCGCCCAAAGCTACTCCTGATGCGGTGGCGGGCACAAACGCCGGGTGCGCGGTTCGCCCGACAATAAGAGCGATGCGGGAGGGAATTCGGCGATGCGGGCGTATCTGTGGCGAATTTCAGCGCTGGCAATAATGTCGCTGCTTTGGGCGGTGGCGATGGCGCATGCGGGCGACGGCGGCGAGGATCGTCGATCCGCGGCACGTGGGCCGATATTCGACATCACCCATTTCGACGTGCTTCCTCTCTTAACCCCTCTCGATTCCGAGAAGGTTGCCTATCGTCAGTTGTTCGCTTATCGCGACGCAAGCAAATCCGACGCGGGGTTGAAGAGTTTCCGCATCGTCAACTGGCTGGAGGCGCCAAACCATTCCTTTATTGTCGATGCCTGGAGCAGCCTCGAAGCGTTCGAGCAGCATCTGGCGCAAACCCACAGCGTCGATTTTCGCTTTGCCGTGCAGAACCAACCGCCCCCCGACGGCATCTGCTGCATCGGCAGCCCGATTGACGACCGCCAATACAGCGTGGTGCAGTCGTTTGGCACTTCGTGGATCGGCAATGGCTTGCCCGCGACCGTTGGGGCCGGCAGCGCCCTCTTTGTCATCACCTACGTCGATTTTCTGCAGGCATTCTTGGACCAGGGCGACCCCGACCAGGGCGAGGAGAGCCTGGTCAAATACGGCGCCGACAGCATCAAAGCCAACGCCAAGCATTTGTTGAACTTCACCGTATTACGCCAGATCGACCGCCCCAATCGCTTCATTACCCTCGAAGTCTGGGACACCGAGACGGACTACAACGGTTGGCAGGGGAGCGCCGCGACGGCGGAGTTTATCGCCGAAGCGACGCCGTTGCTCGGCTCGCCGCTCGATCACCGGCTGAACATCTTGTGCGGCGAGACCTATATCGACAACACCGGCTGCGTCGCACCCTGACCGGCATCAACGGAAAGTAAGCCGGTCAGGCGGAGGCCGGCGCCTTGTGCCGTTGGCTGATGCTCTCGATCCGCCGTTCCATCTCCGGTGCGGGCCAATCTTCGAGCAGCCAGGCCGGCAGTGGGTCGTTCTTGCCGCTGACCGGCAATGCCTCGTCGTCGTCGGCGCGGCCATCGGCGAACAGTTCCAGCGCGTGCGGCATCTCGTAGTAGATTTCGAGCGTGTTACCGTCGGGGTCGGCAAAATAAAAGCTGCGCTGGTTGACGTGATTGGTCGCGCGCAGGATTGCGACGCCGCTTTCGACGAGGTGCGCATAGGCGTCGCGCAGAGCCTGATAGCTGCCGACCTGAAAGGCGATGTGGCCGAGCCCGATCTGATCGCGCCGCGGCCGCTGCGCCTCGCCCGGCGAGGGGTGCTGGCCGATGTCGAGGGTGTGGAAATTCTCTCCCAAGGTCATAAAGACGCCGCCATGATCGGGGTCTTCCTCGGCGATCGCAAAGCCCAGTACGTCGCGATAAAACCGCTTTGACGCCTGCTCGTCGGCGACCCGCAAATTGACGTGTCCGATGCCCTTTAATTTGATCACGGTGCCCTCCCCGATGACGCTCCCAAAGCCAGGAACTTAGGCCGCCGTCAGCCGAGCCGCAAGCCTACGCCGCCCGCGGCGCGGCCCTCGCGTCAGGAGAGTGCGAGCAGATCGGCGCGCAGGCGGTCAGGCCCGGCGTCGCCAATGACCTGTTCGAGCGCCGCATGCGTCGCGATCCATATCGGCACCGCGGCGACCAGCAACTCCTGGCCGGCCGCGGTTAAAGTCAGGCGGCGGGCGCGCTTGTCGGCGGGGTCCATGGTCACCTCGATCAGCCCGCGGCGTTCGAGCGGCTTCAGATTGGCGGTCAGCGTGGTGCGGTCCATCGCCAGCACGGCCGACACCCGGCCGATGCTCGGCTGGTCCATCCGATCCAGCGCGGTCAACAGCGAGAACTGGCCGTTGGTCAGATCGAGCGGGCGAAACGCCTGATCAAAACGCCGGGCCACGGCGCGGGCCGCGCGTTGCAGATGCAGGCAGAGACAGCCGCGAACTTCGAGCGTGATTTCGTCGGAAGGTTCTTTGCCGCTTGACATGCCGCATGATACGTTGGTATCAACGTTTCTGTCAACGCCGATCAAAAGAGTGAGCCGCATGGAACCGCACAAGATTGTCTCGCGCGAGGCGTGGTTGGCCGAGCGTGTGAGATTGCTGGCGCAAGAAAAGGCGTTCACCCGCGAGCGCGACCGGCTGAGTACGGCGCGGCGGGCATTGCCCTGGGTTCGGGTCGACGAGCAATACGTCTTTGACGCGCCGGAGGGCAAAAGGACCCTTGCGGACCTGTTCGAGGGCCGCAGCCAATTGGTCGTCGATCACTTCATGCTCGGACCGGGCTGGGGCGAAGGCTGCATCGGCTGCTCGTTCGGCGCCGACCATGTCGAAGGCTCGCGCGTCCACCTCGAGCATCACGATGTCAGCGGGGTCGTGGTGTCGCGCGCCCCCCTGGCCGAAATCGAAGCCTACAAAAAGCGCATGGGCTGGAACTTCAGATGGGTGTCGTCCTACGACAATGATTTCAACTACGACTACCATGTGTCCTTCACCAAGGAAGAACTGACCAAAGGCAAGGCTTATTATAATTATCGAATGACCGATGTCGCGATCGAGGAACTCGCTGGCCTCAGCGTCTTTTTTAGAGATGGCGATGACGTCTTTCACACCTACTCCAGCTTTGCCCGCGGTGCCGAGGAATTGCTGACCACCTACATGGTGCTTGACCTGACGCCGAAAGGGCGCAACGAAACTGGCCCGCACCACAATCTGATGGATTGGGTAAAGCGCCACGACGAGTAAGAGAACACGGCAGAGATGCCGTCCTGCTGCGGCGAATAGGGACCGCGAAATGGGCTCGAAACTCTCAAAGACGCGCCTCGCCCGCCTGCGCGACGTCATGAGCGGCTATGTCGAGCGCGGCAAGGTGCCGGGTGTCGCCGCCCTGGTTTCCCGGCACGGCGAGGTCCATGTCGAGGCGATCGGCGCGAAATCGGCCGGCGGCGGCGACCCGGTCCGCCGCGACACGATCTTTCGCATCGCTTCCATGACGAAACCAATCACCGCCGCCGCGGCGATGATCCTTGTCGAGGAGTGCCGGCTGCGGCTCGACGACCCGGTCGACCGGCTGTTGCCCGAACTCGCCGATCGCCGGGTTTTGCGGCGTCTCGACGGTCCCCTCGACGACACCGAGCCGGCGCGACGGCCGATCACCCTGCGCGACCTGCTGACCTTTCGCATGGGCTTTGGCATCCTGATGGCGCCGCCCGGCAGCTACCCGATCCAGACCGCGGCGAGCGAGCCCGACCTCGGTCAGGGAATGCCCCAGCCGCAGACGCCGCCGGCGCCCGACCAGTGGATCCGCCGTTTCGGCACTTTGCCGCTGATGCACCAGCCGGGCGAGAAATGGGTGTATAACACCGGCTCGGATGTTCTGGGCGTGCTGATCGCGCGCGCTTCGGGCCAGCCGTTTGAGGCGTTCCTCCGCGAGCGCCTGTTCGAGCCGCTCGGCATGCGCGATACCGCTTTCAGCGTGCCACCCGCGAGCCTCGACCGGTTCGCGACCAGCTATTGGACCAACCCGCGAACCGGTGCTGCCGAAGTCTACGACATGCCCGAAGGCGGCCAATGGAGCCGCCCGCCCGCCTTCCCATCGGGCGGCGGCGGTCTGGTCTCGACGGTGGACGATTACCTTTCCTTTGCAGGGATGCTGCTGAACCACGGGAAGAACGGCGGCGAGCGCATCCTGTCGCGGGCCGCGGTCGAAATCATGACGGCCGACCATCTGACCCCGGCGCAAAAGGCCGTGTCGGAGCTCGCCCCCCGCTTTTTCGACAACCACGGTTGGGGTTTTGGCGTAGCGGTCGTCACCCGGCGCGACAGCCCGGCCGAGCCGGTCGGCCAATACGGCTGGAACGGTGGCCTCGGCACGGCCTGGTTTTCGGATCCCTCGGCGGGCATGGTCGGGATCCTGTTGACCCAGCGCGCCTGGACATCGCCCATCCCCCCGGACATCTGCCTCGATTTCTGGACCTTGGCCTATCAGGCGATCGACGACTGAGGGCACGCGGACGCCGTTCTCGGCGCGCTGCGAACGCGGACTCGAAATCACATGAGAGAGACGTGGCGATGCGATTCATGCTGCAGGTGCGAGCCGACCGCGACAGCGAGGCCGGGGTGCTGCCCGACAAGGAACTGTTCGCCGAGATGATGAAATTCAACGAGAAGATGGTCGAGGCCGGTGTGATGCTCACGGCCGACGGGCTGCATCCGAGCTCGAAAGGCGCCCGCGTGTTGTTCGCCGGGCCAAAGCGGACCGTTGTAGAGGGCCCTTTTGCCGATCCGAGCGAGTTGATCGCCGGCTTCTGGATCATCGATGTCAAAGCGAAAGAGGAGGCGATCGACTGGGCCAAACGCGTCCCGTTTCTCGGCGGGGCGATCGAGGTCCGGCAGGTTTTCGAGGCCGAAGATTTCGGCCCCGCCATGACCCCCGAGCTGCGCGAGACCGAGGAGCGCATGCGCGCCAAACTCGCCGCAAAGAATTAGGTTCACGAGACGATCGGGTTGCGCCGCGTAAGAGGAATCGGTCGCGGCGCGTACGAGACGAAATTCACAAGAGGAGCGAAACATGGAGCTGAACCCGTATCTGGGCTTTGACGGCCGCTGCGAGGCCGCGTTCAAGTTCTACGAAAAGGCGCTTGGCGGCAAAATCGTCGCGATGATGACCTATGGCGAGACGCCGATGAAGGACCAGTCG
>DATMLO010000165.1:0-9488 GCA_035570495.1 Allostellaceae bacterium
GAGTTCCGAACGCCCGATCTTGATCAGGACGATCGGCTTGCCGCGCTCGGCGGCGAGCTTGGCCACTTCGAGAAACTTGTCGGCCCGCTTGAAGCCTTCGACAAACCCGGCGATGACCCGCGTATCCGGGTCGTCGAGCAGGTAGCGGGCGAAATCGGTAAAGTCGAGGTCGGCCTCGTTCCCGGTCGAGATGATGTAGCTGAAGCCGATGCCGTTCTCCACCGCCCGCACCAGAAACGGCCCGAACGCCGTCGCGCCGCTTTGGCAGACGAGGCCGATCGGCCCGGTCAGACCGGACGCGCCGCGCGAGGAAGCGGTGGCCCAGATATCGTCTTTGACGTTCGCGAGCCCGAGGCAATTGGGGCCGCTGATCCGCATGCCGGAGGTGCGGGCAAATTCACCCAATTCCCCCTGCAAATCGCGCCGATCGTCCAGCCCACGCTCGGCAAAGCCGGCCGAGATCACGATCGCCGAGCCCGCCCCCTTGCGATGGCTCTCCTCGAGGACATCCAGCACCTGATCGTAGGGCACCACGACGGCCACCACGTCGGGGGCCTCCGGCAGGTCGGTGACGCTCTTGTAGGATTTCTCCCCCATGATTTCGTCGTAACGCGGGTTCACGGCATAAACCCGCACCCGCTCCTTGGCCTTGAGCGCCGCGGCCAGAAACCGCCCGCCATATTGCATCCGCGGCGTCGCGCCCACGATCGCGATCGAGCGCGGATTGAGCATTTTGTGGATCGAAGCCATCTGCGGCTCTGTCCAGAACTCCATGACACCCCCTGAAAAGGACAGGTCCGTCGGGTCGGCAACGCCTCAGACGACGCCGTCGCTACGTAAGGCCGTCACCGCCGCTTCGTCGAGGCCGAGCCAATCGTGCAGCACCTCGGCCGTGTGCTCGCCCAGGAGCGGCGCCGACGTCACCTTGGCGGGAACCCCGTCAAAGCGCACCGGCCAGGTCGGCATCGCCATCTTGCGCTCGCCATGCGTCATGTGTTGCAGGATGCCGCGCTCGTAAAAGCTCGGCTCGTTGACGAGTTCGTCCGTATCGAGGACCGCACCGGAAGGGACTCCAGCGCCGCTGAGCTGCGTCATCGCCTCCTGCTTGGTGCGCTGCCGGGTCCAGGCGGTGATGATCTCGTTGACCTCGGCCTCGTGCTCCACCCGGCCTTCATACGTGTCAAAGCGCGCGTCGCCGATCAGGTCTTCGCGGCCGATCAGCTTCAACAGGCGCGGCCAGTGCTCCGGGTTGGCGCGACTGGTCAGGAGGTAGACGTAATCGTTCGGGCCTTCCGGCTGGCATGGGAAGATGCCGCTCGGCGGGTTGGGAGCGGCGGCGCGGCGCGGCGCGGCCTTGCCGGTGCGGGCCTGGGCGATAAAGCCGCTGCGGCTGTAATGCATGATCGAGTCCTGCATCGCGACTTGCAGCCGTCGGCCCCTGCCGGTGCGGCCGCGTTCCAGCAGCGCGCTGACGATGCTAAACGCCATCAACATGCCGGTGCCGGTGTCGCCGATCGTCGGGCCCGGCTTGATCGGTCGCCCGCCGGGCTCGCCGGTGATGCTCATAGCGCCGCCCGCCGCCTGCGCGATCGGGTCGAACGCCAGCCCATTCTCGAACGGGCTGCCGGCGCCAAAGCCCTTGATCTGGGCATAGATGATGCCGGGGTTGATGGCGCTAACGACATCGTAGCCGAGGCCCAGCCGCTCCACCGCGCCGGGCGCAAAATTCTCGGCCATGACATCGGCCTTCTTGACCATCTCCTTGACCAGCGCCAGACCGCGCTCGGACTTCAAGTTGACGGTCAGCGACCGCTTATTGGCGTTGTACATCATGAAATAATAGGCATCGCCAAAACCGGTGCGGCCGGCCTCGCCGCGCGGCGGCTCGACCTTGGCGATGTCGGCGCCCATCCAGGCCAATGCCTCGGTGCAGGTCGTCCCCGCCTCGAATTGCGTCAGGTCGAGAACGCGAATGCCGGAGAGGCAACCGGGCGATGCGGGCGTTACGGGCATGATGGGCTCCTTCATGGTGCGAAGCTGTTTCGCGCGACAGCTTATTCCGATACCCGGGGGCTGCGACAGAGTTGCGGATGCGGAAATTTACAGGCTGACCTCAGAATGCCTGCGTTGCATAGGAGGATCATCGGTGGCCACATCGTTTCAATTTGGTCTCGTCATACGGGGCCAGGCCGAGGCCGGCGAGGACATCACCAAGCGCTTTGACGAGACGATCGAGCTGGTCCGGCTCGCGGACCGCCTGGGATACGACTCGATCACCAAGACCGCCCATTACAGCGCGCACCCTTGGCAGATGCTGCAGCTGGTGCCGATGCTGGCGCGGTTCTCGGCCGAAGCGCCCAATTTGCGTCTTAACGCCGGGGTCGTACTGCTGCCGTTGATGTCGCCGCTGCATGTCGCCGAAGAGTTCGCGACGCTCGACGTGATGTCGGGCGGCAAGATCATCCTTGGCGTCGGGCTTGGCTACCGCGATGTCGAGTTCAAGGCGTTTGGCGTCCCACGCGCACAGCGGGCCCGGCGGCTCGAAGACAATCTGGTCGCGATACGGCGTTTGTGGACCGAGGACAGGGTTACGATGACGACGCGGCATTTCGAGCTCGACGGCGCGTCGTGCTCGCTGAAGCCGGTGCAGAAGCCTCACCCGCCGATCTGGGTCGGCGCCTTTGCCGACCCGGCGATCGAGCGCGCCGCTCGCCTCGGCGACTGCTGGTATGCCGGCCCGAGCGTGACGATCGAGGTCACCGCGCGGCAGATGCAGCTCTATCGCCGCGCACTCGACACCGCGGGCAAGCCGTTCCCCGTGGAGTTACCCCTGCGGCGCGAGGTGTTCGTCGCACGGACGCGAGATGAAGCATTTCGCCTGTGTCGGCCCTATCTCGGCGCCAAATACGCCGCCTACCATAGCTGGGCGCAAGAACTGCCGGCCGACGATAGCGGGCTCGGGCAGGATTTCGCGAGCCTTGCCGCCGACCGCTTCCTGATCGGCACACCCGACGAGGTCGCCGAGCAGATCGTGGCGATCCATCGCCGGCTGGGCGTCAACCACCTGGTCATGAGCACCGAATGGGCCGGGATGCCGCACAGCCTCGCCAAGGAAACGATCGAGATGATCGCCTCCGAAGTGATCGTTCGCGTGCGCCAGGGGCTATGAACATCCCCGCGGGAAGCGACGGGCTGAATCAGCCCGTGCCATGTGTCGGGCTGATCGCCCAGGTGCCGGCGAGAATAAGGACGGCTATTACGGCCGGGATGACGGCGAGCAAAGTGCCGGCCGCGGCGAGGGCACCGACACCGGCCCAGGTGATCGACGACAGCGCCTCTGCGATCGTCGCGATCCGCGACGATGTCTGGCGCCGCCGGAAATAGGCGCGCTTCGCCTGGCCGCGGAACCAAAACTGGATCAACGTCGCCGAACCCGCAGACAGCGCAATGCCGAGCAAGGTCGCCAGCGCGGTGCCCGGGTCGGTGATCGCCAGCACGGCGAGAAACGGCGCGAAGACGATACCGATTGCGCCAAACACCGCCTCGACCTTGGCGCGCAGCACCCGCGCGGCGGTGACCGGGGCCGAGGCAATCAGTTCGGGTGCGTCCTCGCCCGAAATCGCCAGCCATGCCAAACCGCCGGCGAGTTGGCCGGCTGCCATGACCAGCACCGGCGTGAGCAGTGTCGATGCCCTGCCGGTTTCGTAAAAGCTGCGGTACAGCAGGAAGATCGGCGGCAGCAGATAGAGGAGCTGCATCAAGCTCTGCGACATCAGCCAAGGGTCGCGCAGCAGCAGCACCCATTCTTTGCGGCGCAGCGCCCGGGCCGGTGATGCCGTACGGAATGCCGCGCTGCGACGCGCGCGGCGCCCTGGTGCGACCGAGGCGCCGCCGGCCGCCAAGGCGAACTCACCAAAGCGCGGTGCATAAGCGACGATCGCGGCAGCAAGCGCGGCGGCGCAAACCACGAGCAGGATCGCGAGGGCCACACCATCTCCGACGGCGGCGCGGGCCGCCAGGTACAACGGGTTGCCCGGCCCCGGTGCGCGGCTCATCACCGCGTCGGATTGCAGAAACGCGGTCCGCGAAAGCGAGCCGTAGGAGCCTATGGCGGCAAATTGCAGGCCGATGACAAAACTGGCGCCGATCACCGCGGCCACGATCTGCGCCGCGACCCGGGTGCGGCGCGGACCGATCAACCGGAACAGCCATATGGTCAGCATCGCCGCGATCGCGACCGACAACATCGCCATCGCGGCAACGACACCATAGCCTTGAAGGTAGGCGAGGCCGCCGAACCAGGCGGCGATGTCGATCACTGGCGCGGCCAGCGCCAGTGACATCAACGTGATCGTGACCGCCATCGCTGCGAGACGCACCGCGAAGACACGCCAGGCCGGAACCGGCGAAGTCAGGATCAGCTCAAGGTCGCCGCGGGCATAGAAGGCGCGCGTCACCGCCTCCATCGCCTGCGACAGCATCAGCGAGAAGTAGAGCACCAGGGTGCCGGTGACATAGACCAGCATGCGCTTGTCCGGCGGACCGGTAAGCAAGGCGGTCGATCGCGCTAGGCCGCCATAGGCCAGTGCGTGCAAGAACGCCACGAAGCAGCCAAAGCCGAGCGCGAGCGTGACATTGCGCCGGCGCCGGCCTCCCGACAACAGAACCCGCCAGTCGCGCCAGGCGAGCCTCGCCTCGTGCCGGGCAAACCAGGTGACACTCGCCGCGCCGGTCACGCCGCCAGCGCTCCGGCCGGCTTTGCGCCGTCAGCGGTGAGCGCAAGAAAGGCGTCTTCGAGACTCGTGTTGCCGGGTCCGGCGCGACGGCGCAGCTCGTCCAGCGTCCCTTCGGCAACGAGGCGACCGCCGGCCATCACGCCGATGCGGTCGGCCATGCGCTCGGCGACTTCGAGAATATGGGTGGTCATGACGACCGAGCAGCCGGCGGCGACGCGTTGGCGCAGTACATCCTTCACCAGGCGCGCCGCCGCCGCGTCGAGCCCGGTGAACGGCTCGTCGAGGATGATCAGCCGTGGCTCGTGCAGCAGTGCCCCCGCGAGCGCCACCTTCTGGCGCGTGCCTTTCGAGAGGCCTTCGCAGCGCGTATCGGCATATGGACCGAGGCCGAGCCAGCCGATGAGATCGCCCGCGCGGACCGCGGCAAGCTCGCTCGGCACCGACCACAATCCACCGACGAACTGGAGGTATTCGAGCGGCGTCAGCTTGTCGTAGATCATCGGTTCGTCGGACAGCCACGCCATCACCCGCTTCGCCGCGACCGGATCGGCCAGCGCGTCGACCCCGAACACCGCGATCGAGCCGCGATCGGGCTTCAGCAACCCCGCCACCATGCGCAGCGTCGTGGTCTTCCCGGCCCCGTTCGGGCCAAGCAGCGTGTAGTACTCACCGGCGGCCACACGCAGCTGCAATCCGTCGACCGCCGGCCGCTCGAAAGATTTGGCGAGATCGCGGATGTCGAGCGCGGCGGATGAGGCGGGTTCAGGCATCGACGGGCATCACCGGGTGGCTGGTCCGGCTAGCCTATCCAGGCAAAGGTACAGTTCAGGTTAATGGCGAGGGCGCGCTGCACGGCGTGACCACCGGCTTGAGGATCAATGTCAAAAGCGTCTCGCGGTCGGACGAGCCGGTCGCGCCGAGCGTCGTACCCAGTATTTGCTAAACCGGCGATAGTTCTTTCGAGCGCGCTATCCCGCTTTTCAGGACTAGTTTTATCAATGCCTTACATCGTAAGCTAGCGAGCCTTTACGGTGTGAAACTCGTGGTGGAGGGGTAGGGACGTCATGCGGACATTCGCGAAGTGGGCGGTCGCCCTGATCCTGATCGCGCTGGCCGGCGGCCAGGCGATGGCCGACGACACGCTCGCCAAGGTCAAGGCCGCGGGAACGATCGCGGCAGGCGTCAAAAATGACTACCGCCCGTGGGGCTTCCTCGACCCGTCGGGGCAGATCGTCGGCATGGAAGTCGACCTCGCCAACGACATCGCCAAGCGGCTAGACGTGAAGCCCAAGCTGGTGCCGGTCGTCGCCGCCAATCGCATGGAGTTCCTGGCCCAGGGCAATATCGACATGGTCATCGCCACGATGAGCGACACGCCGGAGCGGCGCAAAGTCGTCGGCATGATCGAGCCGCAATATTACGCCAGCGCCACCAACATCCTGGCGCCGAAATCGGCGCATCTCAAAGCCTGGACCGACCTCACCGGCAAGAAGGTCCGTGGCGTCCAGGGCGCGTTCTACAACCGCGGCGTCGAGCAGAAATACAAGGCCGAGATCGTCTCGTTCGCCGCCGTCCCCGACGCGCTGAAGGCGCTGCAGGCGGGAACCTGCGTCGCCTTTGTCTATGACGACACCTTTGTCCAGTCGACGCTGTCGTCGAAAGACCCGCAATGGGCCGATTACGAGATGCCGCTCACCTCGGAAGACCCACAGCCCTGGGCGATCGGCGTCCGCCTCGACGACCTCAACGGCCCGTTCGGCCAGTTCCTGTCGAAGACATCGGAGGAATGGCACAAGACCGGCTTCCTGATCGACCTCGAAAAGAAATGGGGCATCAACCCGTCGTCGTTCCTTGTCGAGATGCACAATAAATACGCCGGAAAATAGCGCGCCTATACTGCCCGCATGACGATCGCCGAGGCGTTCCAGCATCTCAACGACGCCTACGGGATCAATCTGAGCATCGTGTACGACCCGTTCGATCGCGAGCGGTTCGTACACGGCTTCTTGATGACGCTGCTGCTGTCGCTGGTGTCGATGGCGTTGTCGGTCGTCATCGGGCTTGGCGGCGTATGGATGCTCGGCGGCCGGTCGCGCATCCTCAAGGCGGCGACGACCGGTTTTGTCGAGGCGTTCCGCAACACCCCGCCGCTGATCCAGCTCTTGTTCTTCTTTTTCGGGTGTCGCCGTTCTTCCGCGGAGCGGTCAATTCGAGCGGCCAGGTAACGCCGCTGATCGGCGGCGTCGGCTGGGCGATCCTGTCGCTGTCGCTCTATGGCGGCGCGCTCAATGTCGAGATCTTCCGCTCCGGCCTCGAGGCAGTGCCGTCGGCGACGCGCGAAGCCGCCGAGTCGCTCGGCTACACACGGTTTCAGGCGTTCCGGCAGATCGTCTTCCCGCTCGCCTTCCGCATCAGCCTGCCGGCGCTCAACAACAACATGGTCAACCTGATCAAGACGACGACCTTGGCCTATGCGATCGGCGTGCCCGAGCTGCTCTATGCCTCGGCGGCGATCTGGTCGGAATCGTTGAATGTCCGCGAGATGATGCTGGTCATGCTCGCGACCTATCTGCTCCTCATTGCCGGCTATACCGGGATCATGAACCGGGTCGAGCGGGCGCTACGCATGCCGGGCACAGATGTCTGAGCCAAAGATCACGGCCCGCATCGTCGCATTCGCGCTGGCCGCCGCCGCGCTGATCGCGGGCGGTTCATTGGCGTATGCGCAGGTCGCCGCGCCCGGCTCGGCAAGCATCCTGTCGCTGGTCGTCAAATGGTTGCCGCTGATCTTTATGGGGTTCCTCCTCAACCTCCTGGTCAGTGTTTTGTCGATGGCAATCGGCACCGTCGCCGGCATACCGCTGGGGCTCGCGCAGATCGCCAGTAACCGTGTCGTTCAGCGCTGCGCCTCCGCGGTGACGCAATTCACCCGCAACGCGCCGTGGCTCGTGCTGCTGTTCCTGACGATGTTCCTCCTGCCGTTTCAGTTCCGCTTGTTCGGCCGGTCGATCCCGTTTCCCGCCTGGATCAAGGCGGTGATCGGACTCGCCATTCCCGTCATGGGCAATGTCTCCGAGATCGTCCGCGGCGGTGTGCTGTCGATCCCACGCGCGCAATGGGAGTCGGCGGAGTCGCTCGCCTTTTCGCCGGCGCAGACCATCCTCAAGATCATCCTGCCGCAAGCGCTAAAGCGCATGCTGCCGCCCTGGATGAACCTCTACGCGATCCTCGCGATGGCGACGCCGCTCATCGCTATTGTCGGCGTCCAGGACGGCCTCACCGACGTGCGCGGCGCGCTGGTCGCGGAGAACCGCACCGATCTGCTGCTGCCGCTTTACGCGACGCTGCTGGCGATGTTCTTTGTCTATTGCTACCCGATCGCGCTGGCGACGCGCGCCCTCGAACGCCGGGCCGAGGTCAAGTTCTGATGGAGCAGCAGCACCACAAGCTCGGCGAGCCGATCATCACCATCGCGGGCGTCGAAAAGCGCTTTGGCGAGACGGTGGTGCTGCGCGAGATCGACATGGTCGTCCATCGCGGCGAGACGGTCTGCATCATCGGCCCCTCGGGCTCGGGCAAGTCGACGCTGCTGCGCTGCATCAACGCGCTCGCGCCGATCAACAAGGGCTCGATCCTTGTCGACGGCGTCGAGGTCAACGACCCCAGGCTCGACAAGCTCGCGGTGCGTCGCAAGGTCGGTATTGTCTTTCAGCAGTACAATCTCTTCCCGCACAAGACGGCGCTGCAGAACGTGATGATGGCGCCGGTGACGGTGCTGAAGCAGGACCGGCGCGAGGTCGAGGCGCGCGCCCGGGCGCTCCTGAAACGCGTACGCCTCGAGGACAAGGCAGCGTCCTACCCAGGCGAGCTGTCGGGCGGGCAGCAGCAGCGCGTGGCGATCGCGCGCTCCTTGGCGATGAACCCGCTCGTGATCCTGTTCGACGAGGTCACCGCGGCGCTCGACCCGGAGACCAAGAAGGAAGTGCTGGTGACGATCCGCGAGCTCGCCGCCGACGGCATGACCTGCATCCTCGTCACGCACGAGATGGCGTTCGCGCGCGAGATCGCCGACACGGTCTATTTCACTGATGGCGGCGTCATCGTCGAGTCCGGACCGCCGAGCCAGATCTTTCAGGCGCCGCAGAACCCGCGCACCCGCGCGTTTCTTGATCTGGTGCTTTAGGCCCTCGCGCGGCGGCCGCGCCAGACCAGCGGGCCGACCACCCTCAGGTGCATGACGTTGAACACGATCCCGCCGCGAAAGCCGCCGCGTAAAATCCGACCGTGTCGTAGAGCAAAGCAGCAGCGACGCTGCCTATTTTCAGGCAGCGTGCTGCGGCCGAATGGCCTGTCTACGCGAGGGTCGATTAAGCGAGAGTGATGCCGACGGCTTCGGGGCCCTTGCGGCCCTCGGCGATGTCAACCACCACCCGCTGGCCCTCGTTGAGGCTCATCAGCCCCGCGCGCTGCAGCGCCGAGGCGTGCACAAACACGTCCTTGCCGCCGCCGTCGCGCACGATAAAGCCAAACCCCTTCGTCGCGTTGTACCACTTCACCGTCCCCTGCTCCTGCGAGGACGCCTCCAGCGGCGGCTGGTCATACCCACCGCCACCGCCGCCACCCATCCGCGGGCCGCTCGAACGCGGACGAGCCGGCGCCGCCGTCGAGCTGTCGACGGTGAGCACCTCGGTCACCTGCGGGCCGCGCTGACCCGGCGACACCCGAACCTCCAAGGTCTCGCCCGTCTCGACC
>DATMLO010000166.1:0-44667 GCA_035570495.1 Allostellaceae bacterium
CACCCCGACATGCGCGAAGAACTGCATCAGTAGGATGGTCAGCAGCAAGTTGGTCGCCAACGACACCATCGCCACCTTGACCGGCGTCTTGGTGTCGTGCCGGGCGAAGAATGCCGGCGCCAGCACCTTGACCAGCACGAAGGCCGGCAGCCCGATCGCGTAGGCGATCAGCGCCGAGGCGGTCTCCGACGCCTCGACCGGACCGAATGCGCCGCGCTCGAACAGCACCGCGAGAATCGGCAGCGCTAAAATCGCGAGCGCCGTCGCCGCCGGCAGCGTCAGCAGCAGCGCCAGTTCTAGCCCGCGGTTCTGCGTCGCGATCGCGCTGTCCGTGTCGCCGCCGCTCAACGCCCGTGACAGTGGCGGCAGGATTGCCGTCGCGACAGCGATGCCGACCACTCCGAGCGGCAGCTGGTTCAGCCGGTCGGCGTAGTAGAGATACGACACCGACCCGCCCGGCAACAGCGATGCAAGCGCGGTCGATATCAACAGATTGAGCTGCGTCACCCCGGCGCCGAGCACCCCCGGCCCCATGATCTTTAGCGTTCGGCGCACGCCCGCGGTCAGATGCGGAAATCGCAGTTTCAGCTCCATTTCGGCGCGCCGGCAGGACAGCATCAGCCAGCAGAATTGCGCGATGCCCGACACGGTCAGCGCCCAGGCGAGCACGCTGCCGTCGGCCCAATGCAGCCAGGTCATCAGCAATAATCCGGCGATCAGGAACAGATTGAGCAGCACCGGGGTTGCGGCGGCGGCGGCGAACCGGTCGACCGTGTTCAACAACCCACCCTGCAGCGCGGTGAGCGAGATGAACAGGAGGTACGGGAAGGTGATGCGCGTCAGATTGACGACGAGCTGAAACTTGGCGGGCTCTTTCTCAAACCCGGGGGCGATGGCACGCATCACCCACGGCATGAAGATTTCGCCGAGCACGACAAACACCAGCAGCGCCGCGAACAGCACCGCGAACGCCTCCTCGGCGAATTCCTTGAGCGCCGGTTTGCCGCCGTCGACCAGCGCACGGTTGGCGAGCGGCACGAAGGCCGCGCTGAACGCGCCCTCGGCAAAGAGGCTGCGGAACAAATTCGGCAGGCGCTGCGCGACAAAGAACGCGTCGGCCACCGGCCCGGCGCCGAGGATCGCCGCGGTCAGGATATCGCGGACAAATCCGAACAGGCGGCTCACCATCGTCCAGGAGCCGACCGTCGCGACCGAGCGGAAGAGAGCCATAGGGGCGCGGTTTATCGGAAAACCCGGCTGCGGAAAACAGCGCCAAAGAATCTCGCTGCCAGGGTGCGATTTCTCCTTGTCTTTTTTTTGTCACACAGAATATGGAATGCGGCTTCCGATTCGGGAGGCCGCGATGGCCGACATCAGAATGGGCGTCATCGGATGCGGCGGCCGCATGGGCCGCATGCTGATCGCCGAGATTGCCTCCGCCGAGGGCTGCGAGCTGTCGGGTGGTACCGCGACGCCGGGTAGCGCCACGGTCGGCAGCGACCTCGGCGAGCTTGCCGGGATCGGCCGGATCGGGCTGGCTGCCAGCAATGAGGCGGGCGATCTGCTGCGCCGCAGCGACGTGGTCATCGAGTTCAGCACCGCCAATGCGAGCGCGTCGCACGCGACGCTCGCCGCCGAGCTCGGTAAGCCGCTGGTGATCGGCACGACGGGGTTGTCCCCGGCGGAATCGGCGGCGGTGCACGAGGCGGCAAAGCGCGTGCCCATTGTCTGGGCGGCCAACACCAGCCTCGGCATCAACCTGCTGCTCGGCCTCGTGGAGCAGGTCGCGGCTCGGCTCGGCCCCGACTGGGATGTCGAGATCATGGAGATGCACCATCGCGGCAAGGCCGACGCACCGTCGGGGACGGCGCTGGCGCTCGGTCGTGCGGCCGCCGCGGGCCGCGGTGTCTCGCTCGACAACGTCGCTCAGCGCGGGCGCGACGGCATCACCGGCGCGCGCCGTGATGGCGATATCGGCTTCGCCTCGCTGCGTGGCGGCGACGCGGTCGGCGACCATCACGTGGTCTTTGCCGGCGCCGGCGAGCGCCTCGAATTGTCGCATCGCGCCACCAATCGCGCGATCTACGCCAAGGGCGCCGTGCGCGCGGCGCGATGGGTCATCGGCCAAAAGCCAGGGCTCTACGGAATGAAGGAAGTGCTGGGGCTATGACCGTCGAGCTGCACGCATCTCCGCACAGCCGCCGGCGCGCGCACGCGCGCATCTTCGCGCGCCACCGGACGGTCGACGGCCATAAGATTGATGGGCCGTCATGGCGCGACCTGATGGGCGAGGGGCTGGCGGTGTTGTCCGGGATGCGGCGCACGGGGCGGCGCATTCACTTGGGGCCGGTGCCGCTCGGCGATGGCCATCCGGTGATCGTACTGCCGCCGTTTCTGTGCTCGGACCATATGAGCCGCGGTTTGCGCGAGTGGCTGGCGGCGCTGGGCTATGAGGTCGAGGGCTGGGGGCCGCGGGTCAATATCGGGCCGACCGCGGGTGCGGTCGCCGCCGTCGATGCGATCCTCGAACGCTGCACCGAGACGAGCGGCCGCAAGGCGAGCCTTGTCGGTTACAGCCTTGGCGGCGTCCTGGCGCGGGCGCTGGCGAGCGCCAATCCCGACCGGGTGCGTCGCGTCATCACCGTGTGCAGCCCGTTCCGCCTGCCGGCGGCAAGCCCGCTCGAGCCGCTCTACCGTGCGCTGGCGCCGCTGCACAGCGGCGAGCATCTGATGCTCGAGCAGCTCAGCGCGCCGCCGCCAGTGCCGACGACCGCGATCTACAGCCCGCGCGACGGGGTCGTCGCCTGGCAGAGCTGCATCGATGAGCCGGCCTCCGACCGCGAGAACGTCGCGATCGACGGTGCGCACACTACGATGCTGGCCAATCCGCGCACCCTGCGCGTCATCGCCGAGCGGCTGGCGCTGCCCGAGGAATCTATCGCTGCTGCCGCGGATTGAGGCTGTCGCGCCAGCGGTGTAGTGCGTCGCGCAGGTTGAACGCCACCTCGCGCCGCACTGGCGGCGGCAGGAACGTGCCGATCGGCAGGGTCTGGCCGTGCGAGGTCAGCGCCAGCCGGTTCGACTCGTCCGGCTGCTCCTCGAAGACCACCCGCACCCAGAATGGCTGGAAGCGCCATAGCCGCCGGTCGCCGCGAATCCCGACCCGCTCGACCGTCAGCTCCTCGTCGGCGAGGCGCAGCGTCTCGCGCTGCCTCGCGCTGCGGTAGCTGAGCCGGAACGCGAGGTAGACGAGCCCAACGTCGAGCCCGAAAAACCCGCAGACCGGCCACGCCCCCATCGACACGAAGAGTATCCCGACGACGACGCTGAACGCCGCCAGCACCAGCATCAGGATGTTGAAGCCACGCGGCGGCAGGCTGCGATAGGGCAGCAGCACGCGCTCGACGAACACCTTGCGCGGCGGGCCAAGAACGTCAGACGGGATGTCGGCCATCGGGTTCGCAGCATAGCGTGGCATGACGCTGTTAACGCGAAAAATGCGCTAAGCTCACGCCATGAAGAAATTCACGAAAGCCGAGGCCGTCGAGTTCTACCGCAGGCTGGCCGAGAGCCGGCCGATCCCGCGCACCGAGCTCGAATATATCAACCCCTTCACCTTGCTGGTGGCGGTCGTGCTGTCGGCGCAGGCGACCGATGTCGGAGTCAACAAGGCGACCCCGTCGCTCTTCGCGCTCGCGGATACGCCCGCCAAGATGGCGGCGTTTGGCGTCGAGAAGGTCGAAAGCCTGATCCGCACGATCGGGCTCTTTCGCACCAAGGCGAAGAACGTGATCGCACTCTCCCGCATCCTCGTCGAGAAGCATCACGGCGAGGTGCCGCGCGATCGCGAGTCGCTTGAGGCTCTGCCTGGGGTCGGCCGCAAGACCGCTAACGTGGTGATGAATGTCGCCTTCGAGGAGCCGACCATCGCGGTCGACACGCATATCTTCCGCGTCGGCAACCGCACCGGCATCGCGCCCGGCAAGACGCCGCACGCGGTCGAGCTAGGCTTGGAGAAGATGACGCCGCCGCAATACAAGTTGCATGCGCATCACTGGCTGATCCTGCACGGGCGTCATGTGTGCAAGGCGCGCAAACCGGATTGCCCGGATTGCGTTATTGCGTCGCTGTGCCGCTATGGGGCGAAGACCGTGCCCGATGCGCTGATCGCGGCGAAAGCCGCGGCGGCTTCTCCTAGGAGACAGCCCGCGCGTTCGGCAGTTCGGCGATGAAATCGCCAGCGACACCGGCCGCCTGCACGTCCCCGGAAATCACCCCGCCGAGTTCGATCTCGATCTGGCCATAGCGGATCGTCCCCGACACCTGTCCGCCGGAGCGGATCAGCAGCCGCTTGCGGACGACCAGATTGCCCTCGAACATGCCGCGCACATCGGCATTGTCGATCTCCGCGCTGCCCTTGAAGAGCCCGGTCTCCGCGATGTCGACATCGCGGCAGTTCTGCAGGTTCGCTTCGACGCTGCCTTCGACGATCAGCGTGTCGCACGAGGCGATCTCGCCGGTCAGCGAGATTTCGCGGCCGACAGTCAGTTGGCGCAGTCCGGTCTCGCTGCGCCGCTGGCTCGCCGGCAATGGCGGCGGAGCGGTGGCGACTGGCGGCGATGCGACCGGCGCCGGGATCGGTTCGGTCACCGACCGGCGCGGCGGTTCGGGTGCGAGCGCCTGCTCGGCTGGCGGGCGCGCCATTTCGGGAACGCGCGGCGGCACTGCGGAGGGCGTGCGGCTGACCGGGCCCACGGAGACCGACGCCCCAAGCGGTCGCGCCGGTTTCATCGGGATGCCCAAATCATCGGGCGCGTCAGCCATTGTACGATCCTCCGTATCCGATCTCTTGCGGCCAAACATCGATGCCGTGCCCCATCAGTGGTCAATCGGGAGATTCGGATGTGACCCTAAATTCGCGCCCCGGCGCGTAATGACGCAAAGCCGTCTGAAGCGCGACCTTCACGAATAGTCCCCGTCGCGAACCTTATCCGCTGAGCCGGGCGAAAACAAAAAGATTCATCCTTGCGAGCGCCAGGGAAACCGCCAATCCCAACAATCTAAGACCCGCCGCGACCGGAATTGTAACAACGCGATCCGTAGAGTTTCGGCGAATCGACGAGCGCGAACGCAGACTTGTCGCCGCGGCGAACCTCCCTATACTGCGCGCCGCATTTCCCATCATCGTTTCATAGGGGAAGGAATGGCCGCGGCCACTATTGACGTCGCCGGCATCGGCAATGCGATTGTCGACGTCATCGCCCATGCGGACGAGGCGTTTCTCGACGCCGAGAACATGGTCAAGGGCGCGATGACGCTGATCGACTCGGCGCGCGCTGACGAGCTCTATGGTCGCATGGGGCCGGGCATCGAGAGTTCGGGAGGTTCGGCCGGCAATACCATGGCGGGGATCGCGTCTCTCGGCGGCAGCGGCGCCTATATCGGTAAGGTGCGTGACGATGCTCTCGGCGCGATCTTCCGCCACGACATCAGGGCGATGGGGATTAGCTTCGACACGCCGACCGCGACGACCGGCCCCGGCACCGCGCGCTGCTTGATACTGGTGACCCCGGATGGCCAGCGGACGATGGGCACCTATCTCGGCGCCTGTGTCGATCTCGGCCCCGAGGATATCGACCCGCGCATTATCGCTGCTGCGCAGATCACCTATCTCGAAGGCTACCTTTTCGATCCGCCCCGCGCGAAGACGGCGTTCCGCCGCGCGGCCGCGGTCGCTCATGCGGCTGATCGGCAGGTCGCGCTCTCGCTCAGCGACCCGTTCTGCGTCGATCGTCACCGCGCCGAGTTCCGCGATCTCGTCGCCCGCGACATCGACATTTTGTTCGCCAACGAATCCGAGATCTGCTCGCTCTACGAGACTCAAGATTTCGACATCGCCGTGGCCCTGGCGCGCAGCCAGGTCAAGATCGCCGTGCTGACCCGCAGCGCCAAGGGCAGTGTCATCATTTCGGACGATAAGGTGCATACGATCCCGGCCGCGCCTGTCGCGCGGGTCGCCGATACCACCGGCGCCGGCGATCTTTACGCGGCTGGCGTGCTGTTCGGCTTGACCCGCGGACTGCCGCTCCCCACCTGTGGGGCTATCGGCGGCCTCTGCGCGGCCGAGATCATTAGTCATGTCGGCGCCCGGCCCGAAACCCGGCTCGACAAACTTGTCGCCTCCGCCGGCTTGGTGTAGGTGCCGCCGGTACGAGGTTAATTGTTCAAGTGACAGAGAATATCCGCAACATCGCGATCATCGCGCATGTCGATCACGGCAAGACGACGCTGGTCGATCAACTTTTGCGCCAGTCGGGCGTTTTCCGAGCCAACCAGCAGGTCGCCGAGCGCGCGCTCGATTCCAACGACCTGGAGCGCGAGCGCGGCATCACCATCCTGGCGAAGTGCACGTCCCTGACTTGGGGCGACACGCGCATCAATATCGTCGACACGCCGGGCCATGCCGATTTTGGCGGCGAGGTCGAGCGCATCCTCAGTATGGTCGATGGCGTGCTGGTGCTGGTCGACGCGGCCGAAGGGCCGATGCCGCAGACCAAGTTCGTCGTCGCCAAGGCGCTGCGCCGGGGGCTGCGGCCGATCGTCGTCATCAACAAGATTGATCGCCCCGACGCGCGTGCCGGGGCCGTGCATAACGAGATCTTCGACCTCTTCGCGCTACTCGACGCCGATGAGCACCAGCTCGATTTCCCGACCCTCTTCGCGTCGGGCCGCGACGGCTGGGCGGTCGCCGATATGGCCGACGAGCGCACCGGTCTCACACCGCTCTTCGACCTGATCGTCGCGCATGTTCCGCCGCCCGAGGCCGATGTCGACGCGCCGTTCACGATGCTGGCGACGACGCTCGACTACGACCCGTATCTCGGCCGGGTGCTGACCGGGCTCATCCATTCCGGCATCGCGCGTCTTAACATGCCGGTGAAGTCGCTTGCCCGCGATGGCCGCGTCATCGAGCAGGCTCGGCTCACCAAGCTGCTCGCCTATCGCGGCCTCGAGCGCGTCGGCGTCGACGAGGCGCGCGCCGGTGACATCATCGCTGTCGCCGGTCTCGCCGAGACGACGGTCGCGGACACGCTTTGCGCCCCTGAAGTGACGGCCGCGCTCGAGGCTGACCCGATCGACCCACCGACTCTGGCGATGACCTTCTCGGTCAACGACAGCCCGCTCGCGGGCCGCGAGGGCAGCAAGGTTACCTCTCGCATGATCGCCGAACGCCTCTTCCGCGAGGCCGAGGGCAATGTCGCGATCCGCGTGCGCGAGAGCGCCGCGCGCGACTCGGTCGAGGTCTCGGGCCGCGGCGAATTGCAGCTCGGGGTGCTGATCGAGACGATGCGCCGCGAGGGCTTCGAGCTGTCGATCTCCCGCCCGCGTGTGCTCTTCAAGACCGAAAACGGTCAGCGCCTCGAGCCGATCGAGGAAGTCTTTGTCGACGTCGACGAGGAATTTGCCGGCGTCGTCGTCGAAAAGATGAGCCGCCGCAAGGCCGAGATGCAGGACATGCGCCCTTCGGGCGGCGGCAAGTTGCGGCTCACCTTCCTGGCGCCGACGCGCGGCCTCATTGGCTATCACGGCGAATTCCTGACCGACACGCGCGGCTCGGGGGTGATGAGCCGCATCTTCCACGGCTACGCGCCCTATAAGGGTCCGGTCGAGGGGCGCGTCAACGGCGTGTTGATTTCGACCGCCGGCGGCGCAGCGGTTGCCTATGCGCTGTGGAACCTCGAGGAGCGTGGATCGATGTTCGTCTCGCACGGCGACGCGATCTACCCCGGTATGGTCATCGGCGCTCACACGCGCGACAACGATCTGGACGTCAACCCGGCGAAGGGCAAGCAACTCACCAATATCCGCACCACCTCGAAGGACGAGGCGGTGCGCCTCACCCCGCCGATCCAGATGAGCCTCGAAGAGGCGATCGCTTATATCGCCGACGACGAGCTGGTCGAGGTGACACCAAAGGCGATCCGCTTGCGCAAGAGCCTGTTGGACGCCAACGACCGCAAACGCGCTTCCCGCGCCGCGGCGGCGGAGTAGGGACCGCGATCGGACGACAGGCGCTTCGTACGTCACTGGCCACACTGATAATCATCGTTTTGTCGTGGGCCTCGCCCTCCGCGGCGCAGGTGAGGGACGGGGACGTGCTGTTCGCGGAATGCACCGCGACGATCGGCGCCATCGTTAATTTCTGTTACGGCTACATCGACGCGGTTGCCGACTATCTCTTTCAAGGTCATGCGATGGGCGAGTTCACGGCCTGCGTTTCGACCGCGCCCGACGAAGCGGAGCTCCGCTTCGTCGTAGTCCGATTTTTTCGCAAGAACCCCGAACTACGGCGATTGAGCGCGCCCGAGTTGATCGCACGCGCTCTGGCCGAGAATTATCGCTGCCCGCCGCGAGCGCGCTAGCCGCTCGGCAGCGGTGGAGTAACCGCGTAGCCGCCAGGGCGGGGCTACCACTGCGGGGCGAGGGCGATCGCCGCGATTGCGGCGGCGCCGACAATCCCGACCGTGAGCAGCACGCGGCTCCACGGCAGTCGCCATGCAATACCCGTCTTTCCGCGCCATCCGGTGGGGCGCTCGGAAGGACTTTGCAGAAAAGCGCGCATCTTTCGCGCGTTGGGCCGCACCACCAACATCTGCCGTCTCCTGCGCGATTGGGGCGATTGCCCGATCGTCGCCAACGGCGTTGTTTGGATGCCAGTTCCGCTGCCCGAAGCGGGCGCGCCGGCCTTAGCTCGGCGACCAGCCGTAGGCCTTGGCCGTGGCGCCGCCCATGAGCATCGCGCGCTCGCTGGCGCTCAGCCGGTCGGTCAGGCGGAACGGCTCGACCGCCTGCTCGTAATTGACGACCGCGAAGGCGCGCGTCCAGTCGGTGCCCCACAGGCAGCGCTCGAAACCCCAGGCGTCGAAGACGCGAGCGAGCGGGTCCCAGATGTCGGGGAAGGGGAACGGCTGTTTCGATAGCGTGCAGGCGCCGCTGACCTTGATGACTGCGTTCGGCCGCTTCGCCAGTTCCACCACCTTCGGCAGGTCGGCCCATGGCTCTGGCGGCGCCGGCGGCACGCGCGGCTGCAGGATCGCCAGATGGTCGATGATGAACCGCGTGTTCGGATGGCGGTCGACAAGCTTTGTGCCGTTATCGACATTGCCCCAGAACAGCACATTGACCGGGAAATCGTGTTGCACGGCCGCGCGGCAGATGCGGTCGAGCCCCGGATCGGCCGGGTCGCGGCCCGCTTCAGGCGTCAGCATGATGCGGATGCCGACGGTGCCGGGAACCTTCTTCCACTCGGCGATGACGTCCGCCACCGCCGGATCGTCCGGGTTGACCGGCTTGACGATGCCGAATTTGCCGGGATGCGCCTTTTGCACCTCCACCGCATAGCTCGCGTCGTACTGGTACATCGAGAAGGCGGAGATGAAGATCGCGCCATCGACGCCGACCTTGTTCATCGCCGCGACCATCTCGTCGCCGGTCACATGATCGGGCCAGTTCGGCACGCTGTGCCAGGGCCGCTTCGGCGTGTTCGCCTCGTAGACATGGACTTGTGAATCGATGATCGGCATCGGGCGCTCCTCCTGTTTGCCGCGAGTTTGGCGAGCGCGGCGGCTCCCTGTCCAGAGCGACCGTAAAATCGCCAAAATCGTTTTCTAGAGTTCTTGTTCAAACGGTGCGAAGGCGCTGCCGCGAAGCGCCGGCCGCCTGTAAATTTCCAGCAATAACAGGTTAAACTAGCCTGGTTCGTAGCGTTTCGATGCCGCTCAAATTGACTTCATCGGCGCCATGCGTATAGTGCGCGCCTCTTCCCAAGAATGTGGGCGAAAGCCCCGGCTCCGGGCGGTGACGCAGCGGAAGCACTATTGGGATAACAACAACCCGAAACGGGAGTAGCGCGCATGAGCAAGCGCACGGAGTCGAAGTACAAGATCAATCGCCGCCTCGGCGTCAATTTGTGGGGGCGCGCGAAAAGCCCGCTGAATCGCCGTGAATACGGCCCCGGCCAGCACGGTCAGCGGCGCAAGAAACCGTCGGATTACGGCACTCAGCTCTCCGCCAAGCAGAAGCTCAAGGGCTATTACGCCAATATCGGCGAGCGGCAGTTCCGTCGGCTCTATGAGGAGGCGGTGCGCCGCAAGGGCGACACCGGCGAAAACCTCATCGAGCTTTTGGAGCGGCGGCTCGACACGATCGTCTACCGCATGAAACTGGCGCCGACCCCGTTCGCCGCGCGTCAGCTGATCAATCACGGCCATGTCCTGGTCAATGGCAAGCGGCTCAATATCGGCTCGGCCAAGCTGAGCGACGGCGACACCGTCGAACTTCGCCAGAAGGCCAAGCTGATGGCGCTGGTGCTCGAGGCGACGCAGTCGAGCGAGCGCGATGTGCCGGACTACCTCGAAATCGATCACGATCGGATGCGCGGCACATTCATCCGCGCGCCAAAGCTCGCCGATGTGCCTTATCCGGTGACGATGGAGCCAAACCTCGTCGTCGAATTTTATTCGCGCTGATAGCGGCTGTTATCGGCCCCATTCGTCATGGCCGGGACTTGTTCCGGCCATCCACATGGATCTCCGGGACATGCCCGGAGATGACGTAGAAGTGGTGAACCCACCGAGCGTCGGCCCACCTTAACACCAGGGGGCTGCGATGCTGTGGCTGCACCTCTCGATCATATTTTTGCTCATTCTCCTGAACGGTTTCTTCGCGATGGCGGAGATCGCGTTGATATCGGCGCGGCCGGCGCGGCTTCAGCCGCGGGTGAGCGGTGGCAGCGCCGGCGCCAAGGCGGCGCTTGAATTGAAAGCCGATCCGTCGCGCCTCCTGGCGACGGTGCAGATCGGCGTCACGGTGATCGCGATCCTCTCGGGCACGTTCGGCCAGGACACGCTCGGCGAGCCGCTCGAGGCGTATTTCGCAACGTTGCCCGGTATCGCGTCCTATGCCCATGTCGCGTCGATGATCGTCGTGGTGATCGGCATCGCCTATTTCTCGCTGATCATCGGTGAGCTTGCGCCAAAGCGCATTGCACTGGGCGATGCCGAGGGCATCGCCAGTCATCTGGCGCGATTGATGCGCCGGCTGTCGCTCTTCGCCGCGCCGATCGAATGGCTGCTCAGCGCGTCTACCGATCTGATCCTGAAACTCATCCCAGTGCGCAGCGAGCCGGCCGGTGTGACCGATGAGGAGATCGGCTTTATGCTGCGGGAGGGCGCCGCGGCCGGGCACATTCCGCTCGGCGAGACGGCGATTGTCGAGATGGCGCTGCGCCTCGGCGACCGCCGGATCAGCGCGGTGATGACGCCGCGCACGCAAATCGAGTTTCTCGACCTCGACGACCCCATCGCGGATATCCGCCGGCACATCTCCGAAAGCTCGTTCTCGCGCTTTCCGGTGGTTCGGGGAGACACCCATCAGCTCGCCGGCGTCGTTCAGGTCAAGCATCTGCTCGACGAGGTGCTCAACGAAGCACCGTTCGACGTTCGCAAGGCGCTTCGCACGCCGCTCTTTCTGCCCAACACGGTCACGGTGCTGCGCGCGCTCGAAGTATTCAAGTCGACTGGCGAGGCCCTGGCGCTGGTCGTCGATGAGTACGGCGACCTCGAAGGTTTGGTGACCTTGCACGACATCCTCCAGGCGCTGGTCGGTGAGATGCCGGGTGCCGGCGATACCGACCCGCGCGTCGTGCGCCGCGAGGACGGCAGCTGGCTGTTCGACGGCATGGTCGCGCTCGACGAGGTCAAGCAGGCGCTGCGTATCTCGCATCTGCCGGGTGAGGACGCCGATTTCCACACGCTCGGGGGCTATCTGATGGCGCGGCTCAATCGCGTGCCGATGGTTGCCGACCGCGTGCTTGGCGGCGGCTTCCGCTTCGAGGTCGTCGAGATGGATGGTCGCCGCGTCGACCGGGTGCTGGTGGCGCCGGCGTCGCCTACGGAGGTGTAGAGGACAGCCGCTCGCCACTCGCTGACAAAAGCTCGGTCGGGAAACCGGCGGCGATCAGCGCGGCGACGATCGCCGTGACATGACGGCGGCTTTGCGTCTCGATAACCACGTCGAGCTCGGCGCGCTTGACCGAAGCATCCTGGAACAGGCGCTGGTGATGCACCTCGACGATGTTGCCACCGCGGCCGCCGATCACCGCCGAGAGCCGCGCCAGTGCACCCGGCACGTCGGGCAGCTCGGAGCGCAGCCGCACCAGGCAGCCTTCGCGCACCAGCCCGCGCATCAGCACCGACGCGAGGAGCCGCGCATCGATATTGCCGCCGGTGACGACGATGCCGACCCGCTTGCCGCGAAACCGCTCGGCGTTGGCAAGCAAAGCCGCGACCCCCGCCGCGCCGGCGCCCTCGGCGACCAGCTTCTCGCGGTCGACGAGGTGTTCGATCGCCGCCTCGATCTGGGTATCGTCGGCAAGAAGGATGTCGGAAACCAGCGCCGCGACGATCTGCCGGGTCAGCAGCCCCGGCTCCTTGACCGCGATGCCCTCGGCCATGGTCGCGCCGGCTGTCGCGGTATCGGGCGTCCGACCCGCTAGCACCTCCGCCATCGCCGGGTAGAGCGCGGATTGGACGCCGACGATCTCGATCGCCGGCTTTGCCGCCTTGGCGGCGACGGCGATTCCGGAAATCAGCCCGCCGCCACCGATCGGCACGATCAGCGCGTCGAGCTCGGGTTGGTCGGCCAGCATTTCGAGCGCGATCGTGCCTTGCCCGGCGATTACCGCCGGGTCGTCATAGGGATGCACCGGCACCAGCCCCTTGTCGCGCCCCAGCGCATCGGCTGCCTGGCGCGCCGCAACTAGGTTCTCGCCCTGCAGCACGACCGTCGCGCCGAGGTTTTCGGTGCGCTCGACCTTGGTAAAAGGCGTGCCTTCCGGCATGACGATCGTCGCTGGGATGCCGAGCGGCCGGGCGTGGTACGCGACGCCCTGCGCGTGATTTCCGGCCGACATCGCCACCACCCCGGCGCCGCGCTCGTTGGCGTTGAGGGTCAACAGCTTGTTGAGCGCGCCACGTTCCTTGAAGGAGCCGGTCGGGTGCTGCGTCTCGAGCTTGAGCCACACCTCGCACCCGGCGGCCTCCGAAAGCGTCGGCGCGGGAACGAGCGGCGTCTCGCCGATCGCGCCGGCAATCGCCGCGGCGGCGCGGTCGACATCCGAGGCAGTGACGGGAAGTGCGCTCATGGCGCGGGCGTCAGGGTCAAGCTCGCCGCCGCCGTGCCGCGCGCTGGGACGAGCCAATCAAAGGCACGCCAGCGCGCCAGCAGGTCGGCGTAATGCGCCGACAGCGGATTTCCCGACTGGCCGGGCGCGATCATCATCTGTGAGTCCCCGGGCGAGGCCATGTCGGTGATGATCCTCAGCCCCGCGCCAAAGCGCTGCTCGTAGGGATGCGCATCGTCGCGGATCACGCTCGGACCGCGATTGACGGTGTCGTAGCCGCCGGGCGTCGGGATCGTAACGCGCAGCCAATCGCGCAGCAGCGGCACCCGCTCGAACACCGCATTGGGAAAGTAGGCGATGTGCGCGCGGCCCCACTGCCATTGCGCCATCTCCTCGCCGTAGCCATGGCGCAATTCGTCGAGAGCCCGGTCCAGCGCCGCCGAAAGCCGTGTCTCGCAGGTCTCGCTCGGCTTTTTCGGGTCGGCGCACCAGTCGGGGCGCTGGGTCAGCACGTTGAACATTACTTCCGGCTTCAGATCCCAATAGTCGGCAGCGTCGTCGCCGAGCCGCGCGAACAATACAGACTGGGCGAAAGCGCGCAGCCACGCGGTGAACAGCAGCGGCTCGACCTTGTCGGCATCCATATGGAAGTCCCAGTTCTGCAGCCGCGTCACGGCCTCGCGCGCCATGTCGCTCGACGGCACGATCTTGGTCATCAGCGGCACCAGGCGTTTGGCTTCGAGCGACAGCGTATCGGCCTGGATTGCTGCGCTGGCTTCTGCGGACTGCTTGGGTGTCGCGGTCAGCAGCGCTTCGATGCGCTCGGCGCGATCCGCCAAGTCCCAGTCGCGGCTGATAAAATACGGGTAGCTGTCGGGCACGATCTTATTGTTGGCGCTGACAAAATGTCCGGACGCGGGGTTGGTGCCCTGCGGCAGCTGATCGAACGGGATATATCCCTGCCAGTCATAGTCGCCGCTCCATCCCGGCGCGGGCAGCCAGCCATCACCCGATTTGCGGATCGGGATGCGGCCGGCGGCGATAAAGCCGATCGTGCCGCTCGTGTCGGCGTAGACGACATTTTGCGGGGGACCAACGACCTTTTTCAGCCCATCGAGGAAGCTCGCCCAGTCGGTCGCGCGATCGATGTCCCACAGGCCCTCGGCGCTCGTGTCGTCATCGTCGAGAAAGGTCGTCTGCACCGCCAGCACATAGCCCGCGTCGATTGTTCCTGGCGGCAGCATGTCCGAGATGACAGGTCCGTGCCGCGTGGCGCGGATGGTCAGCTTCATCGAGTCGCCGTCGCGCACCTTGATCGTCTCCTCGCGGGTGCGAAATGGCAGGGTGGCGTCCGCAACCATGTAGCGGTTCGGGTCTTTCGGATCGAGCTTCTCGATAAAGACGTCCTCGATATCGGCGGTCGTTGTCGTGAAGCCCCAGGCGATTTTCTCGTTGTGGCCGATGATGACGAGCGGCGTTCCCGCGGCCGTTCCGCCCTCGATGTCATGCTCGGGCGTCTTCAGTCGCGCGAGATACCAGAAGCCGGGCGCGGCGAACCCGAGATGCGGGTCGTTAGCGAGTAGCGGCTTGCCGGATAAGGTGTGTGCGCCGTCGACTACCCAGTTGTTCGATGCGTAATGCGGTCCCATCGTCTCCGGCAGCGTCGCATAGAGGCGCCCGAACGGCAGCTGGCGATAAAGCGGCGTCAGCGCGGCGAGGGTGCGTGGGGCGTCCTTTGGGTAGTCCGGATAGAGGAACGTCATGTCGTCGGTCGATACGGTCTTCGCCAGCCGCGCGCGCAACAATTCGCCGCGGTAATTGCCGCCGAGCTGAAAGTCCATCAGCTTGCCCCAGACGAGCGTATCGGCGGGTGTCCACGGCTCGGGTGAAAAGCGCAGCAGCAGGAACTCGGGCGGCAGCAGCATCCCGCGCGTCTCCAGATAGGCGTTGACCCCGGCGCAATAGGCTTTGATCCCTTCCTGCGCCTTTGGCGACAGTTTGTCGAACGCAGCCTCGGCGCTGCGGTAAAGGCCTAGCACGCGCATCTGAGTGTCGACCGGCTCCGCGGCCTGCCCGAAAATCTCGGCCAGCCGCCCGGCGCCGAAGCGGCGCTGCAGCTCCATCTGAAACAGCCGATCCTGGGCTTGGGCATAGCCGAGCGCGAAGGCGAGATCGTCATCGTCTCCGGCGGTGATTGTCGGCACGCCATCGGCGTCGCGGCTGATGTTGACCGTGCCGTGCAGCCCCGCCACCATAACCGTGCCATCGACCGTCGGCAGCGAGGTGCGCAGCGCGATAAACCCGCCGCCCGCCGCGACGAGCGCGATGACGAGCAGGCCGAGAACGCCCCAGCCAAGCGTGCGCCAGACCCGGCCGCGCCGCCGATGATGGCGCGACCTCAAGATGCTTGCCCGCGCGGTTGCTGGACGGTCGTCACATCCCCAATTCGCGGAGGATCTTGGCGCGGTCGGCGTCGAGATCGGGGGCGGCGGCGCGGGTCCGCGGATCGTCGAAGGCGGAGAATTTCATCGGGTTGCCGACGAGCTTCAGCGGGCCGGTTGTCGCGTCGTCGATCTCGACCAGCATATTGCGCGCCTCGACCTGCGGGTGGGCGATCGCCTGCGCCACGTTGTTGACCGGGCCGCACGGCAACCCCGCGGCTTCGAGCAGCGCGATCCAGTGGTCGCGCGTGTTGGTCGACAGGATGGCGTCGATTTCGGCCTTCAGTTGCTTTTGATTCTGGTTGCGCAGCGGATTGGTCTTGTAGTTCGGGTTCTCCGCTAGCTCTGGATGGCCGAGCGCCTCGGTCAGCTTGAGCCAGAGCCCGTCATTGCCGGCGGCGATGATGATGTCGCCGTCCTTGGCCTTGAATGCCTCGAATGGGGTGATCGACGGGTGGCGCGCGCCGAGTGGGCCCGGGATATCGCCCGAGGTCGTGTAGCGCATGATCGCGTTCTCAAGCAGCGCTAGCTGACAGTCGAACAGCGCGACATCGACCTTGGTCGCCTCGCCGGTGCGTTCGCGGTGCAACAGCGCCGCATTGAGCGCGATGGTCGTGTAGAGCCCGCCGCCGAGATCGCCGATCGACGTACCGATGCGCGGGGAGGGCTCGTCGGGATTTCCGGTAATGCTCATGATGCCGCCGAGGCCCTGCACCACCATGTCGTAGGACGGGTAATGCGAGAACGGGCCGCTATGGCCAAACCCCGACGCCGCGGCGTAGATCAGCCGGGGATAGCGCTTGTGCAGCGTCTCCCAGCCATAGCCCAGCCGTTCCATGGTGCCGGGCCGGAAGTTCTCGACGATCGCGTCGGCCTTGTCCAAAAGCCGCTCAAAGATTTCGCGATCGCCCGGCGCCTTGAGGTCGAGCGCGATCGACTCCTTGCCGCGGTTGACCGAAGCGAAATAGGTCGATTTCCCGTTGGTGAACGGCCCGTATTGACGCGCGTCGTCGCCGGTCTTGGGCGCCTCGACTTTGATGACCCGTGCACCCAGCTCGGCGAGCAGCAAGGTGCAATACGGCCCGGCCAAAATGCGGGAGAGATCGACGATCGTGATGCCCGCGAGCGGGCCGGGCTGTGCCATGCGGCGGTTCCTTTGGCGTTGCTAACGAGGGTCAATAGCGCAGAGCGAGATGCGCCGCAATCGGCGCAATGTCTCGATCTCCGCGTGGCGACGCGCGGGCAAACCGGGTACAATGCGTCGCGGCCGATCGGCTGCAAGGACATTGCGATGCTGCGGCAGGGCGACATCGACGAAGGGGAAGCGAGACGCACCAACGCGTCGATGGGCCTCATCGTCATCCTGTTGCTGGCGATTGTGGGGGTCGTGCTGGTGCGGGAGTTGCGCCGAGAATCGCAAATCGAAGATTGCCTGATGCAGGGGCGGCGCAATTGCGTCCCTCTCGAGCTTCCCACCCATCAGCCGAACTCTTGATGAGATCTGCCGACACGGTCCCGCCCGGCCTGCATACCTTCTCCTGCATAGACGGCCATACCTGCGGCAACCCGGTGCGACTGGTGATCGGCGGCGGCCCGACCCTCTCCGGCGAGACGATGAGCGAGCGGCGTCAAGACTTTGTAACCCGCTTTGACTGGGTGCGGCGCTCATTGATGTTTGAGCCGCGCGGCCACGATGTCATGTCGGGCGCGATCCTCTATCCGCCGCTGCGCGACGATTGCGACATCGCCATCCTCTATATCGAGGTAACCGGCTGCCTGCCGATGTGCGGGCACGGCACGATCGGCAGCGTGACCTTCGCACTCGAGCACGGTCTGGTTAGCCCGCGTGAGGAGGGCGTCGTCGCGCTCGACGCGCCGGCTGGCAAGGTTACCGCGCGCTACCGCCGCGACGGCGCGCATGTCGACAGCGTGCGGCTCTACAATGTGCCGAGCTACTTGGCCATGGAAGCGGTTCCAGTCGCCGTCGACGGCCTCGGCGAGCTGGTCGTCGACATCGCTTATGGCGGCAATTTCTACGCAATCGTCGACCCGCAGCAGAATTTCGCCGGGCTGGAGTCGGTCTCGGTCGATTGGCTGTTGCGCTGGAGCCCGGTGCTGCGCCAACGGGTCAACAAAGTCGTCTCGGTCGCTCATCCCGAAGACCCGACGATCTGCGGCGTCAGCCACGTGCAATGGACCGGCGCGCCGCGCGACCGACGAGCGCATGGCCGCAACGCGGTGTTCTACGGCGATCGGGCGATCGACCGTTCTCCGTGCGGCACCGGCACCTCGGCGCGCATGGCGCAGCTCGCCGCGAAAAGCCGCCTGAATCCCGGTGACGATTTCATCCACGAAAGCATTATCGGCACGCTGTTCGACGGCCGCGTCGAGGCGGCCGCACAAGTCGCCAACCACGCGGCGATCATGCCGAGCGTCGCCGGTTGGGCGCGGATGACCGGTTTCAATACGATCTTTGTCGATCCGCGCGACCCGCTCGCCGGCGGGTTTTCGCTGACCTAGTGGCTAGCGGTGCGCCGCATTGTAGCGGGCCAGCACGTCCTCGCCGGGGACTAGCGCCACCTCGTCGAGCGCGTTGAGCGGCGCCTCGACCGTATCGAGGAAACGGTGCAGGTCGCCGTGATCCTGCTCGACATAGAGCAGCCCGGTGACGACTTCGCCGCTCACATGATGCCGCGCCAGATAGTTCATCGCGGCAACCCGGTCGGTCGGATTGTAGTCGAGGGCGAGTTTATGCAGCCGCAGCGTCGTGCCGTCATGCTGCACGACATTGACCGCGGTGCCCGGGGCATAATCCGCCGTGATCTCGGTGCGGTCGACCATGAAATCGAGCCTGTTGACCGCCTCGTTGTGGGAGCGGACGTACTCATAGCTCTTGGTCGACTCGGGGTTGTTGTTAAACGCCACGCAGGGCGAGACGACATCGATAAACGCGGCGCCCTCGTGCTCGATCGCGCCCTTGATAAGCGGTACGAGCTGGTTCTTGTCGCCCGAGAAGCTGCGCGCGACATAGCTCGCGCCGAGCTGCAGCGCGAGGCTCACCATGTCGATCGGTGAGTCGGTGTTCGCGGCGCCCTTGCGCGTCTTCGAGCCCTTGTCGGCGGTCGCCGAGAACTGGCCCTTGGTGAGGCCGTACACGCCGTTATTCTCGACGATGTAGACCATGTTGACGCCGCGCCGGATGCAATGCGCGAACTGGCCGAGCCCGATCGAGGCGCTGTCGCCGTCGCCTGAGACGCCGAGATAGACAAGGTCGCGGTTGGCGAGGTTGGCGCCGGTCAGCACCGACGGCATGCGGCCGTGCACGCTGTTGAAGCCGTGCGACTTGCCGAGAAAATAGGTCGGCGTCTTGGACGAGCAGCCGATGCCCGAGAGCTTGGCGATGCGGTGCGGTTCGAGGCTCAGCTCAAAGCAGGCCTGAATGATCGCGGCGCTGATCGAATCGTGGCCGCAGCCGGCGCACAACGTCGATACCGATCCCTCATAGTCGCGGCGCGTATAGCCGAGCTTGTTTGTCGGAAGCTGCGGGTGGTGGAGCTTTGGCTTGGTGATGTAGGTCATCAGCTGCGGGCCTTGCGGAGAGGAGCCAGGGTCACGATCGAAACCATGTCGGCGATCTGTTTGACGATGAACCGGGCGGTGATCGGCGTCCCGTCGTAGTGGAGGATCGGCACGAGCTTGGCTGGGTCGATCTCAAGCTCGGTCGTCAGCAATGTGCGCATCTGCGCGTCGCGGTTCTGCTCGACGACAAAGACGCGCTCGTGGTCTGCGATGAAGTCGCTGACCTCGTCGGCGAACGGGAAACCGCGCAACCGCATCGCGTCCAGATGGACGTCGCGCGCTTCGAGCGCCCCAAAGGCTTCTTCCATCGCCACGGTCGTCGAACCGAAATAGAGCACGCCGAATTTCGTTGCCTCTTTCGCGGCGCGCTTTTCGGGCTGCGGCACGAGGCGCTTGGCCGTGTCGAACTTGTGTAGCAGGCGCTGCATGTTGTCGACGTAGTCGTGGCCTTCTTCGCTGTAGCGCGCGTAGCGGTCCTTGCTGGTGCCGCGGGTGAAGAATGCGCCGCGCCGCGGATGCGTGCCGGGCAGCGTGCGAAAAGGGATGCCGTCGCCGTCAACATCGAGATAGCGGCCGAACTCGACTCCGGCTTCGAGCTCCTCGGCGGTCATCACCTTGCCGCGATCGAATTTGCGGTTGGGGTCCCAGGCGAGGGGAGGGATCAGCCAGTCGTTCATGCCGATGTCGAGATCGAGCATGACAAAGATCGGCGTCTGCAGCCGGTCGGCGAGGTCGAGCGCATCGGCCGCCATCGTGAAGGCTTCGTGCGGATCCTTCGGGAAGATCATCACGTGCTTGGTGTCGCCATGCGAGGCGTAGGCGGCGGAGAGGAGATCGGCCTGTTGCGTGCGGGTCGGCATGCCCGTCGAGGGGCTGCCGCGCTGGATGTCGAAGATCACCGCCGGGATTTCGGCGAAATAGGCGAGGCCGATGAATTCCTGCATCAGCGAGACGCCGGGACCCGAGGTCGCGGTAAAGGCGCGCGCGCCGTTCCATCCGGCGCCGACGACCATGCCGATCGAGGCGAGTTCGTCCTCGGCCTGAACGATCGCGAATTTATGCTTGCCATCGGGGTCACGCCGAAGGCGGAAGCAATGCGCGGAGAACGCCTCGGCGAGAGAGGAGGAGGGCGTGATCGGATACCACGCGCACACCGTCGCGCCGCCATAGACAGCGCCCAGCGCCGCGGTGTCGTTGCCGTTGACGAAAATGGAGTCGCCGACCTTGTCGGTCTTTTTGAGCCTGAGGCCGAGCGGGCATTCGAGGTTGGTGAGCGCCCAGTCGCGGCCGAGGTTCAGCGCGTGCAGATTGGCCTCGATGAGTTTCTCGCGCCCTTTGAACTGCTCGCCAATCAGCGTCGCGGTCGCCTCTTGATCCATGTCGAGCAGCGCCGACAGCACGCCGAGATAGATGACGTTCTTGAATAGCTGCCGCTCGCGCATCTGCGTGTAGGTTCGGTTGCAGATCTCGGTCAGCGGCGCGCTGATGATGTTGATGTCGTCGCGGAACTTCGACGTCGGCAGGTTGCGCGTCGAATCATAGAGCAGATAGCCGCCCGGCTCGATCTCGGCGATGTCCTCGTCCCAGGTCTCCGGGTTCATCGCGACCATCATGTCGACGCCGCCGCGGCGGCCGAGATGGCCCGCCTCGCTGATGCGCACCTCGTACCAGGTCGGCAGACCCTGGATGTTCGAGGGGAAGATGTTGCGCGACGACGCAGGCACGCCCATGCGCAGCACCGACTTGGCGAACAGTGCGTTGGCGCTCGCCGAGCCGGACCCGTTGACGTTGGCGAATTTAACGACGAAGTCGTTGGTGGCTTCGATCGCTTTCGGCATGACGGCGGTCGCTTCTATCGGCTTTGGCATGACGAACCAGCGTGTGTCATTTCGATGAGGGATTTGCGCATATCCCACGCTCCGGTCGGGCAGCGCTCGGCGCAGAGGCCACAGTGCAGGCAGACGTCTTCGTCCTTCACCATGACCCGTCCGGTCTTCAGCGAATTCCCGATATAGAGATCCTGGGTCAGATTGGTTGAGGGAGCGCTAAGCCGCGTGCGCAGCTCCGTTTCCTCGCCGTTATCGGTAAAGGTGATGCAGTCGACCGGGCAGATGTCGACGCAGGCGTCGCACTCGATGCAAAGCGGCCCGGCGAACACGGTCTGGATGTCGCAATTAAGGCAGCGCTCGGCTTCGAGATAGCCAAGCTTTTCGTCAAAACCGAGCTCCACCTCGGTTCTGATGTCGGCCAGCGCCACTGCGGTGTCGCGCAGCGGCACCCGATAGCGGACATCGTTCGAGATGTCGTTGTCGTAGCTCCACTCGTGGATGCCCATCTTCTGACTGGTGAGGCTCGTCCCCGGCGGGGGCCGGTCATTGACGTCCTCGCCTTGGCAGAACTTGTCGATCGAAATCGCCGCGTCGTGACCGTGCGCGACGGCCCAGATGATGTTTTTCGGGCCAAACGCCGCATCACCACCAAAGAACACATTGGGGACCGTCGACTGCATCGTGCTGGGATCGACCTTGGGCATGTCCCAGCGGTCGAATTCCATACCGATATCGCGCTCGATCCACGGGAACGAGTTTTCCTGGCCGATCGCCACCAGCACGTCATCGCACGGAACGTGTTGAGTTTCGCCGGTTGGGACCAGCGAGCGCCGGCCCTTGTCGTCGTACTTGGCCTCGACCTTCTCGAAGACGATGCCGGTCAGCGTGCCGCCCTCATGGGTGAACTCGACCGGCACCAGAAAATTGAGGATCGGGATGCCTTCGTGCTGGGCGTCCTCTTTTTCCCACGGGCTCGCCTTCATCTCCTCGAAGCCGCTGCGCACCACGACCGTGACGCTCTCGCCGCCGAGACGGCGCGATGAGCGGCAACAATCCATCGCGGTGTTGCCGCCGCCGAGCACGACGACGCGCTTGCCGATCTTATCGATATGCCCGAATGACACCGACGACAGCCAATCGATGCCGATATGGATGTGTTCCGCGGCTTCCTGGCGACCGGGAATCTCAAGCTCGCGGCCGCGGGGTGCGCCGGAGCCGACAAATACTGCGTCCCATCCCTCGGCGAGCAGCGCCTTGAGGCTCGGCACGAAATGGCCGAACCGGGTCTCGACGCCGAGATCGAGAATGCGGTCGACCTCTTCGTCGGTTACCGACTCCGGCAGCCGGAAGCGTGGGATCTGCGTCCGCATCATCCCGCCGCCCTTGGCGTCGCCGTCAAAGATCATGCATTCATAGCCGAGCGGCGCCAAATCGCGGGCCACGGTGAGCGAGGCCGGGCCGGCGCCGACCAGCGCGATACGCTTGCCGTTCTTCGGCTGCAGCTTCGGCAGGAAGGCGCTGATGTCGCCGCGATTATCGGCAGCGACGCGCTTCAGCCGGCAGATCGCCACCGGCTCCTTCTTTTCGTCGATGCGGCCGCGCCGGCAGGCGGGCTCGCACGGACGGTCGCAGGTGCGGCCGAGGATGCCGGGAAAGACGTTCGACTCCCAGTTGACCGCCCACGCCTCGCTGTAGCGGCGCGCCGCGATCAGCCGAATGTATTCGGGGACCGGGGTATGCGCCGGGCACGCCCATTGGCAGTCGACAACCTTGTGGAAGTAGTCGGGGTTAGTGATATCGGTGGGCTGCAACAAATATCTCCTGCCGAGCCAAGCCCCCGCCAGCCCGGATTGTCCTCTCGCGCCAAGGCGCGCGTGCCGTTCGCCAGAGGTGCGGCGCAACGGCACAGCGGGCGCTTATACCCCTACCGGCCACCGCCGTCATCCTTCCTTCGCATAGCCGAACTGAGCGCGCGAAATCTGCCGCGCTGCCCGCGTCCACGCAACGCATCAAACAGCATGGCTGCGGCGCAAACCCTATATGGGAATGATGGCACGCCCAGCACAAGCGGGCGCGCCGAGGTTACGCGCCGGTTAGGTGCGCGACCTTTGGCATGACCTCCTCGGCGAGCAGCCTCATCGAATCGCGCCAGGCTTCGGGATTCTCGCTGTAGTCGAAACAGAACAGCAGCAGCGAGCCAAAGCCGCCGACCTCCGCGTACATGCGCTCGATCTTTTCGACAACCGTCTTGGGTGAGCCGGTCAGCCAGTTATGCGTCGCGCAGTACTCCGGCGTCACGTCGCTGTCGGCGACATTCTCGTCATGCTTGAGGAACTGGATGACGCCGACATCGGTCAGGAGCGGCAGGAAATACTCGCGCATCATCCGGCCCATCTGCGCGCCGACCGACAGCTTCCAGGCGGCTGCATCGGTCTCGGCGACAAAGATCTCGCGCACCAGCCGCCAATCCTGGCGACGCGGGGTCTTGCCGCTACGCCGCGCACCCTCCTCGACCGACTCCCAATGGCTCGCGACATAGCCGGGATTGAGGTTGAGGCTCATCGGCAGGAAGCCGTGCTCGCCGGCGAGCTTTAGTGTCTCCGAGCCCTTGCTGACCCCGGCGACGCCGATCGGCGGATAGGGCTTCTGAAACGGCTTGATATGGGCACGCAGGGTGCGCAGCTGCGGCTCGATCAGCGACACCTGCCAGTACTTGCCCGGATAGTCGAACGGCTCGTCCGACGTCCACAGCTTCAAGATGATGTCGAGCGCCTCGCGCGTCATCTCACGGTGCTGGCCGGAATTGCCGTCGACATGGAACATCGCCCAGTCGCTCGGCAGCCCGCTCGCGGCAACACCGAAATTGAGCCGGCCCTGCGCCATGTGATCGAGCATCGCCACGCGGTTCGCCAGCTCCGCCGGGTGATGATACGGCAGCAGGAACCCACCCGGTGCGAGGCGGATGTTCTTTGTCTCCATCAGCGCCTGCGCGATCAACAGATCGGGCGAGGGGTGCGGCTCCCATGGCGCGGTGTGATGCTCGCCGATCCAGGCCTCGCTGAACCCGAACTCGTCGGCCCAGCGCAGCGTCTGCAAATCCCATTGATGGCCGTCGTAAAGCGACCGCTCCGGCGGATGCGAGGGCATGGTGAAGAGGCCGTGTTGCATCGAACATCTCCCGCTTGCCTGTGGATGACTCGTGTTTCCGCTGTGGATGAAGCTGTGGGCGGACAATCTACCTTATGGCGAAGTTTCGTAACGGTGTGTAACGCGGTGTAACCGGTGCGTAAATCTGACTGCGAAATAGGCACTTCTGATTTTTTTGGGTTACTTTATTAGCAAAACAGTTGCCTGCGACAAAAAGGGCTCTTATGAAAGCCGGCACCGGACGGGGCGAGTTCCCCAAAGCCCCTATCGGAGGGAGGTATCCATGACCGCTATGCGCAGCGTCGAAGCGCGTTTCCGGAAATGGCACGTCAGTGAAGAAGCCACGATCGAGCACTTGGTGAGGTGTCTCGCCCCCGCAGAACCTCACATTGATACCCGCGTGCATGACGCGGTGACCCACACGGGTCTCTTCGTCGAAGCACAGGTTCGCAAGACCTGGAACAACCCGGTCATCGGCCTCGCGATCTTCTGATCCGAGGCCTTTATCGTATTAAAGAACCGCGGGCGGCCCGCCGGGTCGCCGGATGGTGAGGCGCGGCCGAACGTCGTCCTGCCCGTGCGCGCCCGTTGAATTGACCTGCAGCCCACCCTTACATAGGGTTCGCCGCGGCGCGCAGCCTTGTGCCATAGCGCGCGCTGACGAACGTATGAAAGGAAGTGCGCGATGCAGCCGAGCCGCCGGCCGGTCAATCCCTGTTTCTCGTCGGGACCTTGCGCCAAGCGGCCAGGCTGGTCGCCGCAAGCGCTGTCGAACGCGCTGGTCGGGCGCTCGCACCGTTCGAAGGAAGGCCTCGCGCAATGCGTCGAGGTCATCGAGCGCTCGCGCGCCCTGCTGCAAATCCCCGCCGACTATAAGATCGGCATCGTCCCGGCTTCGGATACCGGCGCGATCGAGATGGCGATGTGGTCGCTCTTGGGTGCGCGCGGTGTGGATATTCTTTCCTGGGAGAATTTCAGCGAGACCTGGGTCGACGACGTCGTCAACCACTTGAAGCTTTCCGATGTCCGGCATCTCGCGGCGCCGTATGGCAAGATCGCCGACCTGTCGGCCGTGTCGCTCGATCGCGACGCGGTGTTCGTGTGGAACGGCACGACCTCGGGCGTGCGCGTGCCGAACGGCGATTGGATCGCCGCCGATCGTCGGGGCCTGACGATTTGTGACGCGACCTCGGCCGCGTTCGCGATGCGGCTGCCCTGGGCGAAGCTCGATGTCGTGACCTGGTCGTGGCAGAAGGCGTTGGGCGGCGAGGCGGCGCACGGCATGATCGCGCTCAGCCCGCGCGCCGTCGAACGGCTCGAGAGCTACACGCCGCTCTGGCCACTGCCGAAAATCTTCCGCATGACCAGCAAGGGCAAGCTCATGGAGGGCCTGTTCCGCGGCGAGACTATCAACACGCCGTCGATGCTGTGCATCGAGGACGCGCTAGACTCGCTGCGCTGGGCGGAGAGCGTCGGTGGGCTAGAGGGTTGCGTCGCGCGCGCCGAGGCCAATCTCGCGGTGGTGAAAGACTGGGTCGCGAAGACGCCCTGGGTCGAGTTTCTCGCCGAGGATCAGGCAACGCTCTCCTGCACCTCACCCTGCATCATGATCACCGACGCGTGGTTCCAGAGCCTCGACCCGGAGACGCGCTTCACAACCAACCGCCGCATGCTGGCGCGGCTCGACAAAGAGGGCGTTGGCTATGATCTTGCGACGCATCGTGCGTCGCCGCCCGGCATCCGCATCTGGACTGGCGCGACGGTCGAGACCAGCGATCTTGAGGCGCTGCTTCCCTGGTTCGACTGGGCTTGGGAACAGGAACGCGATGCGGCGAAGGCCGCTTAACAAAATAATTTCCGCGCTGAGGGCGCAGAGAAGACGTGGCGGACGCGGTCGCAGCACCGTGCCATTCAACGCGTCAGGGGGTAATTGAATGCCGAAAGTTTTGATCGCCGACGATCTGAGCCCGCGCGCCGTCGCCGTCTTTGCCGAGCGCGGGATCGAAGCTGAGGTCGCGATCGGCCTCAAGTTTGACGAACTGGCCGCGCGTATCGCTGGTTATGACGGGCTTGCCGTGCGCTCGGCGACAAAGGTCACCGCGGCGCTTCTCGCAGCGGCCTCGGCGCTGAAGATCGTCGGTCGCGCCGGGATTGGCGTCGACAATATCGACGTGCCCGCCGCGACGCAGCGCGGCATCGTCGTGATGAACACGCCCCATGGCAACTCGATTACCGCCGCCGAGCACGCGATCGCGATGATGTTCGCGCTGGCCCGTCAGATCCCATCGGCCGACCGCTCGACACAGGCGGGCAAGTGGGAAAAGTCGCGCTTTTTGGGTGTCGAACTTTTTGGCAAGACGCTAGGCGTCGTCGGCTGCGGCAATATCGGCGCGATCGTCGCCGATCGGGCGCTCGGGCTGAAGATGCGGGTGATTGGCTTTGACCCGTTTCTCTCTGAAGAGCGCGCCGTTGCGCTCGGCATCGAGCGCGTGACGCTCGACGAGCTCCTGGCTCGAGCCGATTTCGTGACGCTCCACACCCCGATGACCGACGCGACCCGCGGCATGCTCGACGCCAAGGCGCTCGCGAAACTGAAGCCCGGCGCGCGGCTCATCAATTGCGCGCGCGGCGGACTGATCGTCGAGGAAGACCTGGCTGTGGCGCTCGATCAGGGCATCGTCGCTGGCGCCGCGATCGACGTCTTTGTCGAGGAGCCGGCGAAGGAAAACCCGCTGTTTGGCCGCGACAATGTCGTCGCGACGCCACATCTCGGTGCCGCCACGGCCGAAGCGCAGGAAAATGTCGCGGTGCAGATCGCGGAGCAGATGGCGGATTACTTGTTGACTGGCGCGGTCAGCAACGCCGTCAACATGCCTTCGCTCAGCGCCGAGGATGCGCGCCGTCTGAAGCCCTTTATGAAGCTCGCGGAACAGCTCGGCAGCTTTGCCGGCCAGCTGACTGAGAGCGGGATCACGTCGATCGCGGTCGAATATGAAGGCCCGGTCGCCGAGTTCAATGTCAAGCCGCTGACCGCGACCGCTCTCGCCGGTCTGCTTGCGCCGCAGCTCGCCTCGGTCAACATCGTCAACGCGCCGGTGATCTGCCGCGAACGCGACATCCGCGTGAGTGAAACGCTGCAGCCCGAGCCCGGCGACTACCAGACGCTGATGCGCATAACCGTGACCGGGGAGAGCGGCGCGCGCTCGATCGCCGGGACGATTTTCGCTGGCGATAAACCCCGGCTGGTCGCGGTCGAGGGCATGCCGCTCGAGGCCGAACTTGGCGAGCACGTGCTGTTCGTGCGCAATCTCGACAAACCTGGATTTATCGGCGCACTCGGTAACGCGCTCGGCGCTGCGTCGATCAACATCGCGACCTTCCATCTTGGCCGCACCGCCGCTGGGCAGGACGCGATCTGCCTCATCGAGGTCGATCAGCCGCTTTCCGTCGAATTGCTCGACAAGGTTCGCGCGCTGCCCAACGTGGTACAGGTCAAGTCCATGAAATTCTGAGCTTTTGAAATGCGAAACCCCGACCGGGGGTAGGTCGGGGTTTCGAGCTCCGTCGACGTAGGCGGAACTGGGCTTGCACCGTCGAGGGTGGGGGAAGTGACGATGCAGGTTCCTATTCTGTAAGCAATCTCAAAAAGATGCAATACTAATCCAGCAATTCAACCACTTGATTGTAGTTAAGAAAGTTTGATTCGCGCGTTGCGAGCATCGGGCAGCGCGAAACCTATGATGGCCTGGGCAATCGGTAGACGAATAGTTACGCTTGCGCCGCAAGAAATGACCGCCTGCTTCGCGGCATAAACCGCAACGGGTTAGTCGCAAGCTCCTGCTGTCGTGCGTTAATTGCCGACATCGCGGGTATTTTTTCCGCAGAGCAATCGCTTTCTTGGGATGGCCGAGGCAATATCGCGCCCATGAACGACGCGCCGCACAATGCTCTGTTACCGACCGGGCTCTACGACCTGCTGCCGCCCGTGGCCGAGCGTGAGGCCGAGGTTACGGCACGGCTGATGGCCGTGTTGACCTCGCATGGCTACCAGCGCGTCAAGCCGCCGCTCGTCGAGTTCGAGGAGACATTGCTCGCTGGCGCCGGGGCGGCAATGAGCGGCGACAGCTTTCGCACGATGGACCCGACCTCGCATCGCATGGTCGCGGTGCGCGCCGACATGACACCGCAGGTCGCGCGGATCGCTGTCACCAGGCTTGGCCACTATCCGCGGCCGCTGCGGCTTAGTTATGCGGGGCAGGTGCTGCGGGTAAGGGGCTCAGAGGTGCGTCCGGAGCGCCAGTTCGGGCAGGCCGGCGCGGAGTTGATCGGCGCCGAGGGACCGGCGGCTGATGTCGAGGTTATCGCGGTGGCGGCCGAGGCGTTGCTCGGCGTTGGGGTGCCGAACCTGTCGGTCGACCTTACGACACCGACCCTGGTCCCGGCGATTGCCGACGAATTCGAGTTTCCGGCGGATAAGCGGGCGGCTTTGCGCTTCGCGCTCGACCATAAGGACACCGCAGCTGTGGCAGAGCTTGCCGGGCGTGCGGGGCCGCTCCTGACCGCGCTGGTTGCCGCGGCGGGCGGCGCGGCGCAAGCGCGCCCGGCGCTCGATGCGCTCGATCTGCCCAAGCGCGCCCGCGCCGAGCGCGACCGGCTGGGGGCGGTGATCGACGGGCTGACCGCAGCGATGCCCGGGTTGATGGTCACGGTCGATCCGGTCGAGAACCGCGGCTTCGAGTATCATACGGGTATCAGCTTTACGTTCTTCGCCCGCATCGCGACCCAGCGCGGCGCGATGGGTGAGCTTGCCCGCGGCGGCCGCTATGACGCTGGTGACCCGGCGCTGCCCGAGCCAGCGACGGGCTTCACGCTCTATACTGATATGATCCTCGCCACTTTGCCCGAGGCGGCGTCGCGCCGCCGGCTGCTGCTGCCGCCGGGCACGGACCCGGCGCTGGCGGCGAAGCTGCGTGACCCCGATCAGGGCTGGATCACGGTCGCTGCGCTCGCGCCGGCCGGGGATTGGCATGCGGAAGCGGTGCGGCTCGGCTGCGGTCACGTTCTCGAAGACGGCAAGCCCGTGCCGGCGCGCGAGCGGCGATAGCGCCGCAAGGAGACAGTTATGGCGAATGTCGCGGTGGTCGGCGCCCAGTGGGGTGACGAGGGCAAAGGCAAGATTGTCGACTGGCTCTCGGAGCGAGCCGAGATCGTCGTGCGCTTCCAGGGCGGTCACAATGCCGGCCACACGCTTGTCGTCGGCAATGTCGAATATAAGCTGAGCCTTTTGCCGTCGGGCGTGGTGCGCGGCAAGCTATCGATCATCGGTAACGGGGTCGTGGTCGATCCCTGGGCGCTGCTCAACGAGATCGAGGTGATGCGCGGCAAGGGCCTCGACATCTCGCCGAAGAATTTGAAGCTTGCCGACAATGCCGCGCTGATCCTGCCGTCGCACGGCGCGCTCGATCGGGCGCGCGAGGAGCGGCGCGGCGACAAGAAGATCGGCACCACCGGTCGCGGCATCGGCCCGGCCTATGAGGACAAGGTCGGCCGCCGGGCGATCCGCGTCTGCGACCTCGCCGACCCGCAGGCATTGGAAGACCGCGTTGACGAGGTGCTGCTGCACCACAACGCGCTGCTGCGCGGGCTCGACGCGCCCGAGGTCAAGCGCAAGGAGCTTCTGGCCGCGCTGCGCGAGATCGCGCCCAAGGTGCTTCCCTATGCCGACACGACCTGGCGCATCCTCGACGAGGCGCGCCGCTCCGGGCGACGCATCCTCTTCGAGGGCGCGCAGGCAGCGATGCTCGATGTCGATCATGGCACCTACCCTTACGTCACGTCGTCAAACACGCTGGCAGGGCAGGCGGCGGCGGGGGCGGGGATCGCGCCGGCGGCGATCGGTTTTGTGCTGGGCATTTGCAAGGCCTACACGACGCGCGTCGGGAGCGGCCCGTTTCCGACCGAGTTGACCGACCAGATCGGCCAGTTGCTGGGCGATCGCGGACGCGAATTTGGCGTGGTAACCGGCCGCCGCCGGCGTTGCGGCTGGTTCGATGCGGTGATGGTGCGACAGGCGATCAAGATGGGTGGCATCGACGGCATCGCGCTGACCAAACTCGACGTGCTCGACGGCTTTGACGAAATCAAGGTCTGCACCGCCTATCGGCGCGGCGGTAAGCGCTACGATTATCTGCCGGCCGGCGTCACCGCTCAGGCGGAGATCGAGCCGGTCTACGAAAGCTTCGCCGGCTGGCACGAAAGCACGCGCGGCGCGCGCTCCTATGCCGACCTGCCAGCGAGTGCGATCAAATACGTCCGCCGTGTCGAGGAGCTGATCGGCGCGCCGGTGACGATGCTCTCCACCAGCCCCGAGCGCGAAGACACCGTGCTGGTGCGCGACCCGTTCGCGGATTGAGACGGTGTGATTGACAAATGCTCATCGTGAGTACAACTAAGCGGTCGCTGCCGTATGGCTAAAGCGAAACCGCAACCGCGCGAGCACGCCGACCCGATGCCCGAGTTCTTCTCGCCCTATAGCCATCAGTTCATTCGCCTCGCGACCTGCGTCCCGCGCGTCACCGTTGCCGATCCGGCGAAAAACGGTGATCAGGTCGCGGCGATGGTGGGGACGGGCGATCGCGAGGGCATCGCGATCATGCTGTTTCCCGAGCTCTGTCTGTCGGCTTACGCGATCGACGACCTCCTGTTTCAGGACGCACTGCTCAACGCTGTTGTCGGGCAGATCGGCCGGCTCGTCGAGCTGAGCCGCGATCACGCGCCGGTCATTGTCGTCGGCGCCCCGTTGCGCTGGTGCGGGCGGCTCTACAATTGCGCGGTGGTGATGCATCGCGGCCGGGTGATCGGCGTCGTGCCGAAGATTTTCCTGCCGAACTACCGCGAATTCTACGAGCGCCGCCATTTCACCTCGGGCGAGGCAGTCCGTGGCGAGATCATGACGCTGGTGGGACAAGACGCGCCATTCGGCATCGACCTGTTGTTTGCCGCGGGCGGCCCGAGCGCCTTCACCTTCCACATCGAGGTTTGCGAGGATTTGTGGGTCCCGCAGCCTCCCAGCATCGCGGGCGCGGCGGCGGGTGCCGAGATACTTCTCAATCTGTCGGCCAGCAACATCACGATCGGCAAAGCGCAGATGCGGCGTCTCCTCTGCGCGTCGCAATCGGCGCGCTGCATCGCCGCTTATGCCTATTCAGCGGCCGGCTGGGGCGAGTCCACCACCGATCTGGCCTGGGACGGGCAGGCTGGGATCTTCGAGATGGGTGATGATCTCGCCGAGACCGAGCGGTTCAGCACCGAGTCTGAGATCGCCATCGCCGATGTCGATGTCGGTCGCATTCGACAGGAGCGGATGCGCACCAATACATTTGGAGAGAATGCGCGGCTCATCCTCGAGGCGGGGCCGTCGTTCCGCCACGTCGACTTCGCTTTCGCGGCGCCCGAGGGACGGCTCGATTTGCGCCGCCGGGTCGAGCGCTTTCCGTTTGTGCCTTCCGATCCGGCGATGCTGCGCGAGAATTGCTACGAGGCCTACAATATTCAGGTTCAAGGGCTGGCCCAGCGCCTGTCGGCGACGGGGCTGAAAAAGCTGGTGATCGGTGTATCGGGCGGCCTCGATTCGACCCAGGCGCTGATCGTCGCCTGCCGCACGATGGATCGGCTCGGCCTGCCGCGAAAAAATGTGCTGGCCTACACGCTCCCCGGCTTCGCGACGAGCCAGGGGACCAAGGCCAATGCGTGGCGATTGATGAAGGCGCTTGGTGTCACCGGCGGTGAGATCGATATCCGCCCGGCGGCCAACCAGATGCTGGCCGATATCGGCCACGCCGCGGGGCGCGGCGAGAAGCACTACGACGTGACTTTCGAGAACGTGCAGGCCGGGTTGCGCACCGATTATCTGTTCCGCCTTGCCAACCATAACGGCGCGCTGGTGGTCGGGACTGGCGATCTATCCGAGCTGGCGCTCGGCTGGTGCACTTACGGGGTCGGCGATCACATGTCGCACTACAACCCCAACGCCTCGGTGTCGAAGACGCTGATCCAGCATCTGATCCGCTTTGTCGCGCATGACGGTGATGTCGACGCGGAGACCACGCATATTCTCGAAGACATCCTGGCGACCGAGATATCGCCCGAGCTGGTGCCCGCGGGCGAGGATGGGCTCATCCAATCGACGGAAAGCTTTGTCGGGCCTTATGCGCTGCAGGATTTTACGCTGTTCTACGTGACGCGTTACGGCTTCACGCCATCGAAGATCGCCTATCTGGCGTGGCATGCCTGGCATGATGCGGCAAAGGGCGATTGGCCGACGAACACGCCGGACAGCGCGCGCCGCGCCTTTGATCTCGCCGAGATCAAGCGCTGGATGCGGGTGTTTCTGACGCGTTTTTTTGCCCAGAGCCAGTTCAAGCGTTCGGCGCTGCCGAACGGACCGAAAATCTCGTCGGGCGGGTCGCTGTCGCCGCGTGGCGATTGGCGCGCGCCGTCCGACTCCCACGCCGATACCTGGCTCGCCGAGCTCGAGCAGGGTGTTCCAGACGTCTGAAATGGTGGCGCACCTGCACGAGTGGGGCGCGACCGCCGCGGGCCTCGGACCGATGTTGCCGCTCGGGTTGGTTCTCGCCCTCGCTCTGGTGCAGGCGGTCGTCTTGCCCTGGCGCTATTGGGCCAAGGGCGCCTGGGTACTTGCGGTCGTGCTGTGCGGGGTCGGCGCCGCCGCGCTGCTGCGCTTCGAGCAGCAGACCAGCGGCAACGCCGCCGCCGATCAGCTCGCCGCTCGGCTAACGTCGGAAACCGTGGCGCTCCATGGTCTCTGGGCGCAATGGGACGATCTGTCGAAGACGTTGCCGCCGCCGGCGAACGGCAGCCCGCCGGGCTCGTTCAGCGATGTCGACGACGCGCTCGCTTCGCTGAGCGCCAAGCTCGCCAGCGTCAAGGACCAGGTCGCGGCACTGAAGGCCGGCCAAACCGCGCGCTCGGTCGATCCCACGACTGTTGGCAAGCTCGCCGATTACCTGCGCCAATACGGCAGCTACCGGGTCGTCGTGTCCTGTGCGCCGGGCGATGTCGAGGCGTACAATTACGCCAACCAGTTCGTCGACATCCTCAAGGCCGCCGGGTGGGATGCCAACGGCCCCGAGCAGAGCGCCAACGTCGTTGAGGGACCGGCGATGGGGATCGCGGTGCTCGACCGTGACCCGAGCGCGCCTGGCGCGGCGAAAATTCTGCTCGACGCCTTCACCCAATTCGACATCCCGCATGCGACCGGCATCACCGCCGAATATGCTATTCCCGACAGCGCGACCGTCGAGTTGTTCGTCGCCAAGAAGCCCTAGGAGAAATACATGCCGGCAGGTCGCGTCCATTTGAGCGTCGATGACGCCCGTCGCCTCGGCGAGCGGGCGATGCGCGGCATCGGCTACGATGACGAAGATGCGCGCGTCCTCACCGACCATGTCGTCGACGCGGCGTTGTGCGGCTACGAGTATTCAGGGTTGGCGAAGCTGCTCAACGTCCCGGAGCACCGCCGCTTCGCCGTGGCGCGCCAGCCGATCAAGCTGCTGCGCGAGACCGAGGTCTCGGCGCTCTACGATGGCGGCAACAATAACGGGATGATCGCGCTCCATCACGTCGCCAAGGCGGCGATCGCCAAGGCGCAGGCGCACGGCATCGCGCTGGTCGGCGTCACCAACACATGGATGAGCGGCCGCAACGCCTATTTTGTCGAGATGATCGCCAAGGAAGGTTTTGTCGCGATCCACACTGCCTCGAGTGGCGGCGCGGTCGCGCCGCTGGGCGGGATCAAGCCGATCCTAGGCACTAACCCGATCGCCTTCGCGATCCCGACCGACGAAGGGCCGCTGATCCTCGATATGGGGACGTCGGCTTTCATGGCGACCGAGCTGCAATTGCGGGTACGCCGCAAGGAGCCTTTGCCCGAAGGCGTGGCGATCGACCGCGACGGGCGCCCGACTACCGACCCGGCCGAGGCGACCGCTGGCGCGCTGCTGCCGTTCGCCGGCTACAAGGGGTTTGGGCTCGGGCTTGTCGTCCAGGCACTCGGCGTGTTGGGCGGTGCGGGCATGGTGCACGACGCCGGTGACGGCTATCTGTTCATCGCGTTCCGACCCGACCTCCTGATCCCGCTCGATCAGTGCAAGCGCGAGGTCAGCGCGCTGATCGCCCGCGTCAAGGCGGTGCCGCGTGCGCCGGGCGTCGCGGAAATCCGCATTCCTGGCGAGAATTCGGCGCGCAACCGCGAACGGCTGTCGCGCGAGGGCCTCGACATCGATCAGCTCGTCTATGACCAGCTGCACCGCCTTGCCGGCAACCACTAGCGCCGATAGCCACTAGCGGATGAGACCGAGGCCGATGATGCCGTCGATGATCAGATAGATCGCGATGACATAATTGAGGATGCGCGGCACCAGCAGGATAAGGACGCCGGCGACAAGCGCGACGAGCGGCTGCAAATGGCCGCCAAGACCGATAATCATTGATCGAAGCTCCTTTTGTCTCGGCGAAATACCGAGACCGGCTCGCCGTCACCGGCGAACGTCAGAGCTTCACAACTGTTCCTTATTGCGCGGCAAGGTCGGCGACGCGGTAAGCCGCGCCGCCGACGCCGCTTTCAGACTTTACGGTGCGGCCGACAGCGTGATCGCGGCGACGCCCGCGGCCACGTTGAGCCCGGTGTTGCCTTCGATGCTGAGCGGCTGCAGCGCGATCGTGTTGTTCGAGCCGCCGACCAGCGCATTGGCGCCGAGACCGACGCCGACCGTGGCGCTGGCGGTGCCGCCGGCATAGGCCCCGCCGAGCGCGCCCGGCTGCATCACCGCGACAGGCGCGACGACGGTCCATACCAGGACGCCGCCAGAGGTGTAGCCGATATCGGCGCCGAACTTGGTGATGTTGCCCATGTAATGCTCGTTCCGGCCGAGCCCGGCGAAGGTGCAGTTAAGCGCCTTTGACGAACCGAAGATAAAACCGAACCCGCTGGCGACGTTGCAGGTCAGGGTTCCGACGTTGACGGAGCTTTGGGCCGACGCCGGACCGGCAAGCGCTGCGATCCCGACGACCGCAGAGAAAAGGGCGGCAGTCACCCGTATCATTTTCGACATCTCGCTGCTCTCCTTTGTGAGCGATCGGACGGCGCCTAGGTCGGGCGCAGCCGTGGCAGCAACAACTTAGCCAACACGCCGATATCGTCAAGGGCGCATCCTGCCGAGGATATTGCCGGCGATGGATACGCTCGCACGGGACAGCAAGTTCCCGATTTCACAACGTTGGGCCGGTAAAAGACCCTCTCGCGGCATTTAGCCGCGGCGGAGATGCGCTTTTCGCATGTCCCGGAGGTTTGCGTCGCTGAATCGGATATTGCTGTGACGCAACATCATTCAATAATCTACTACCCGTTGTAACAGTATTGCAGTCGCGGGAGCTGTCGCGCAGCGGGGCATCTCGGGACGGAACAGCGGAGGCGGCTAATGGCGAGCAACGTTACGGTTGGACAAGCACTTCCCTGGTGGCGCGAGCCGACCAAGGACCAATGGTATGCCTATTGCGCCGCCTGGATGGGCTGGACGCTCGACGCATTCGACTTCACCGTTTTTCTGCTGATCATGGCTCCGATCGCGCAGGAATTCGGAGTCCCGCTGATCAGCGTCACCGCGATCTTCACGGTCACGCTGATCATGCGCCTTGGTGGAGCAACGGCGTCTGGCTGGTTGGCCGATCGACTGGGGCGTCGGGCGCCTCTGATGATCTCCATTCTTTGGTATTCGATCTGCAATTTCGTCGCGGGCTTTTCACCAAGCTTTACGTTTCTGTTTATCGTCCGGGCGCTGTTGGGCATCGGCATGGGAGCAGAATGGCCAGCCGGCGCGGCGCTGGCGATGGAATCCTGGCCGGCGCGGTCTCGCGGGCTGATGTCCGGCGTGCTGCAGGGGTCCTGGGGCTTGGGCTTCGCATTGTCCGGGCTCGCCTACGGCTTTCTGTATGGGCCGTTGGAGGCATGGCATAAGGGCTATGGCTGGCGCGGGATGCTGATCCTGGGCGTGCTGCCGGCCCTGGCCTGCGTCTGGATCCGCATGTACGTGAAAGAGCCCGAGGTTTGGGCAGAAAACAAAAAGATCCAGAACGCGACGCAAAAACAGGTCACCCTTCCGCTGTTCGCCATCTTCAAGCCCAAATATCTCTGGAACACCCTCACCGGCTGCCTGTGGATGGCGGCGAATTTCTGCGTCTATTACGCCGTCTGGGCCATGCTCGGCACCTATTTGACAAAAGAGCTGGGATGGACGCCGGCGCAGGTGGCGGTTCCGGTTTTCTGGGGCAACATCCTCACTTTCATGGCCTGCAGCTTCTGGGGCGCGGTGTCGGAAAAAGTCGGCCGGCGTTGGGCGCTGATGATTCCGACGATCGTCTCCCTGGGCCTTATTCCGCTGTACATCATGCAGGTCGATCACACCTTGTTCCTTGGGTTCTTCCTGCTGTTCATCTGCTTCTTCAGCGGTAAGGACGCCCTCAACCCCGGCTGGCTATCGGAGCGCTTTCCGACCGAGGTACGAGCCACCGCAGCGGGTTTCGTGTATCACCAGGGTGCGGTTTGGGGCGCGTTCGTCGCGCCGATCCTGACGTACTTCGCGGTGAACCAAGGCATGGGTTTCGCTAAACCGATGATGTACGCCGCGCTAGGCTCCTTGGTCGTGTACATCGTCGCGGTCTATCTGGGGCCGGAAACCAAGGGCATGGTCATGACGGCCGACCTGGAAGTGATCGAGGCAGAAATCACGCTCGCATAGCGGGCGGCGGCATGGCCGGGGCGCGAGTCCCGGCCGTTCCCGCCGAGATCAGCGCCGTTCGATAAAGCTGCGACCGATCAGCTGTCGGTGCAGCTGGTTGGTGCCTTCCCAGATTTGCGTGATCTTGGCGTCGCGCAGCAGGCGCTCGACGCGGTTGTCGGCGATATAGCCGTAGCCGCCATAAAGCTGCACCGCCTCGACGGCGATGCGCATCGCGAGGTCCGAGGCGCGCATTTTCAGCATCGACGCCTCGGGGCCGATATCGCTCTCGCGGCGTTCGATGAGGCTCGCGACATACCACAGCCACGCCTCGCACATCGCCAGATCGGTCGCGAGATCGGCGAGCAGGAACTGGATGCCCTGGAACTCGACAATGCGTCGGCCGGATTGACGGCGCTCGTTGATGTAAGCGACCGCGTCACCGAAGGCGGCGCGCGCGATCCCGAGCGCATGCGCGGCGACCGAAGGTCGTGACTTGTTGAGCGCGGCGAGCAGCAGCGGCAGGCCCTGGCCCGGCTCGCCGAGCACATTGGCGCGCGGCACGCGGCATTTGTCGAAGGCGAGCGCGGCGGTCGATGACGCCCGGTGGCCGAGCTTTTCTTCCTTGCGCAGGATCGAGAAGCCCGGCGTGTCTTTTTCGAGATAGAGCGCGGTGATGGCGCCGCGCCCATCGCCCAAATCGCTCCACTTGCCGAAGAGCAGGATCAGGTCGGCGACATCGCCATTGGTGATAAAAATCTTGCCGCCGTCGATGACAACGCTGTCATTGCCTTCCGGGGTAAACCGCGTCTTCATGCCGGTGGCGTCGGAGCCGGCCCCGGGCTCGGTGATCGCCAGCGCCAGGAGCGCGCCCTCCGCGACGCGGGGCAGCAGGCGCCGCTTCTGCTCTTCGCTGCCAAAATCGATCAGCGGCTTCGCGGCGTGGAAATTGGTCGCCCAGATGATCCCCGTCGAGGCGCAAGCGGCGCTGATCTCGCGCACGCAGGCGAGATAGGCGGCATAGGAAAGCCCGGCGCCGCCATATTCCTCGGGCACAAACATCGCATTGAGGCCGAGCGCGTTGATCGCCTCGATGTTCTTCCGCGGAAATTCGCTGGCCTTGTCATAGCCGGCGGCGCGCGGCGCGATCTCGTCACGAGCGAGGGCGCGGACGCTGTCCAAAACCTGCCGCTCCTCGGGCGACAGCGGCGGCAGCGCATCGAGCCGGTCGAAGAGGGGGGTCATCTGTCTTTGAACACGGGTTTCCGCTTGTCGATGAAAGCGGTCATGCCTTCGGTGGCGTCTTCGGTCTCGAAGGCGAGGGTGTTGAGGTCGGCTTCGCGTTTGAGGCCCTCTTCGAGCGTGGTGTCGAGCGCGCCCATCATCGCGTCGCGCGCCAACGCGAGGGCAGGGAGGCCGTAGCCGGTCATCTCCCGCGCGAAGGCCTTGCCGGCCTCCATCAGGTCGCTATCGACCAACTGGTGCACGAGGCCGATGCGCTCGGCCTCGTCGGCCATCACGGTGCGGCCGGTCATGATGATGTCGAGCGCACGGGCCTCGCCGATGAGGCGCGGCAGGCGCTGCGTGCCGCCATAGCCGGGGATGAGGCCCAATTTGATCTCGGGCAGGCCGAGCCGCGCGGTCTTGAGCGCGAGGCGGAAATTGCAGGCGAGCGCCAATTCGAGCCCGCCGCCAAAGGCGTAGCCGTTGAGCAGCGCGAAGGAAGGCATCGGCAATTGGCCAAAGCGCGAGACGATGCGCTGGCCGTTGCGCATGTCGCGGCGGCCTTGCGCCAGCGGTCGGCCCATCAGCTCCTTGATGTCGGCGCCGGCGCAAAACGCCTGGTCGCCGGCGCCCGTCACCAACAGGGCGCGCGCATCGCCTGCCGCGACTTCATCGAGAGCCGCGTCGAGCTCGCGCAAGGTCGCAAAGCTGAGCGCGTTGAGCGCCTCCGGCCGGTCGAGCGTCATGAGCGCGAATTCGTCGCTGCGGGTGAGGTGTACGGTCATCTCTTATCCATCGACTTTAACAGGAGGCTTACCTCCTGTTCTCCTCCTGTTAATGGCCTCGATAACAGGAGGCACCGGACCCTATACCCCGCCGCTAAGCGAGCAGAAATAAGGGAAAAATGGCACCAGCGTCAGCACCGACCAGATGTTCCCGATGATTGCCCATTTGGTTTGACTTAAAAAGGCCGCGGGCACTAGCGACACGCTGAGCATGAGCAGCGGGAAAATCGCATAAAGAAAAATTTGCCCAGAATTGGGGTAGCCAGGAGCGTGCTGCAATTCGACAGATTTAATTAGGTCCCATCCCATCCACGCAGAGCCGCCCCATACGACACCGTTTATCGCCGGAAGAATGAGCGATGTTATCTTCATTCGGAACAAAATGGGAACATCGATCCATCATTCAAGCCTAGTTCTGCAAAAAATCACCTGCCGGTCCAGCGAACCGGGGCCGGCGCGATGCGGCCCGACTTGGCCCATTCGACCAGCTCGCGCTTGAGGATCTTGCCGCTCGCGGTCAGCGGGTAGGACTCCATCGCGATGAAATATTCCGGCATGTCATATTTGGAGAGGCCCTCGGCGGAAAGGTGGGCGAGCATCGCGTCGCCCGCTCCGCTTTCGCCCTCGTGCCAGATCACCGACAGGCACACCTTTTCGCCGAGCCGCGGGTCGGCGACCGCGAAGGCGGCGCATTTGGCGACCGATTTGTGGCGCATCGCCAGCTCCTCGATGCGCGCCGGGTGGATGTTGTGGCCGCCGCGGATGATAAGGTCCTTCTTGCGGCCGACGATCTCGAGATTGCCGTTTTCATCGAACCGCCCGAGATCGCCCGACAGGAACCAGCCCTCGCGGTTGAACGAGTCTTCGGTGGCACGCTGGTTATCGAAATAGCCGAGCATCAGGCAGGCGCCGCGCCCGGCGATCTCGCCGACCTGGCCGGGCGCGACCTCGATGTCGGGGTTTTCCTGGTCCCACAATTTGATCTCGTACGCCGCACAAGCCTTGCCGCAGGTGCCGACGATGGTCTCCGGGCTGTCGCTCGGCAGCGTGTATTGATGCGAGCTGTTCTCGCTCATGCCATAGACGTTTTGCGGGATGACACCGCGGTCGAGAAACGCTTGCGCGACTTCGCGCGGGATCACCGAGCCGGCCATGTAGAAGGTCTTTACCCTGCCGAGCGTGTCGAGATTGCGGCGGCGCATCTCGGCGAGGATGTCCATCGCATGCGTCGGCACGCCCATCACATAGGTCGCGCCGGTCTCGACGATCCAGTCGAGCGGGGTCATGCCCCGGGGCGGCGAATTGACCACAAGCTCCATGCCGGCATGCGTCGCCTGGGCGATCGCGACGGTGGCGATGTGGTGCGACAGCGGGCTGAGGCTGAGCAGCACGGTCGCGCTGTCGTGATGCCAGTCGGCGACCATCGCGCGGGCGTTGGCGAACAGCGTGTTCGCCGAGTGCATGACGCCCTTGGGTATGCCGGTCGTGCCCGAGGTGAAGGCGAGATAGACGACGCTGTCGGGGTCGCTGGCCGGCGGCGGCATGGTCTCGGCGCGCGTTGGAAATGTCGCCGCCTGCTCGTCCCCGCCGAGCGAATAGATTTTGCGCAGGAAGGGCAGGGCGCTCGCCGCCGTGAAAATATCGGCGCGGCTCGCGTCGGCGCCGTAGCCGGGCTGCGCGAAGAGCGCGGCGGCGTTGGTGCGCTCCAGGAGGGCGACGATCTCGGCGACCGTGTAGTTCTGATGCAGCGACGGATTGCACACATAGCCTTGCCGCGAGCAGGCGAGGAAGACGATCACCGCCTCGACCCGGTTGGGCAGCCACACCGCGACCCGCTCGCCGCGCTTCAACCCGGCGGCGTCGAGATCGGCGGCGACCGCATCAACCGCGCGCTTAAGGTCCGCCCAGGGCAGTCGGCGTGTAGAGTCGCGCAGTGCCGGGGCATCCGGCCGCTCGGCGGCGTGCTTCGCGACGAGCGTGTAGAACGTATCCGCGCGCCACAAGCCTTCGGCGTAATAACGCCGCGCCGCGGCCGGGTCGTGCAGGGTAAGAAGCGTGTTGGTCATCCAAGCTCTTGCATTGAAGCCCGCCGACCTGGGAAGGTCGCAACGAGCACCAAGGGAGGCAGACGATGTTACAGGATTTGATGCCCTACGCGGAACGGATCGGCGAGAAGCTCAAGGCGCGCAAGGAAACCGTCAGCGTCGGCGAGTCCTCGACGGCCGGCCTCGTCTCGGCGGCGCTGCTCGCGGTGCCGGGCGCCTCGGCCTATTTCATCGGCGGCGCCGTGGTCTACACGCGGGTCTCGCGCACCGAGCTGCTGCAGGTCAGTGAGGAGGAGTTCGCCGCGCTGAAGGACATCACCCCGTCGACCGAGCCCTATGCGCTGCTCTTCGCGCGCAAGATCAAGGAGCGGCTCGGCACCACCTGGGCCATCGGCGAGACCGGCACGGCCGGCCCGACCGGCAGCCGCTACGGCCATGACGCCGGCCATAGCTGCGTCGCGGTGGTCGGCCCCAACGGCGAGCGCGCGGCGACGATCGAGACCCGCAGCGGCGACCGGATGAACAACATGCGCACCTTCTCGATGGCCGCGCTCGAGCTGTTCGAAAAAGCCATCGGCTGAGCCGCCGCGCGGTCTGTGGCGGCGTTGGGCCTCGCCGACTGGTATCTCATCGCCGTCGCGTTGCCGGTCGGCAGCTTTATCGGCGTGGTGATCGACCGCCTGCCCGAGAGCGAGGGGCCAACCGGCCCACGCTCGCAATGCGCGGAGTGCGGCGCAACGCTGACCGCCCGCGATCTGGTGCCGCTCGCCAGCTGGGCCGCCACGCGCGGACGATGTCGGCATTGCGGCGCGTGGATCGGCTGGTTCTATCCCGCCGTCGAGCTCGCCGCGCTGGCGATCGCGCTGTTGTCGCTGCGGGCCGATCGCGGGTTCGAGGCGTGGATCGACGCGGCCTTTGGCTGGTGGCTGCTGGCGCTCGGCTGGATCGACTGGCGCCACATGATCCTGCCCGATGCGTTGACCTTGCCGCTTGTCGTGCTCGGCCTGGCGGTCGCCGGGGTCCTCGAACCCGAGCGGCTATGGGATCCGCTGCTCGGCGTCGTGTTCGGCTATTTCGGGCTGTGGTTGATTGCGTGGCTGTACCGGCGGCTGCGCGGGCGCGACGGGCTCGGCCTGGGCGACGCGAAGCTCTTCGCCGCCGCGGGCGCCTGGGTCGGCCTCACCGGCCTGCCGAGCGTCATTTTAGCCGCGGCGATCACCGGTCTTGCCGCGGCCGGCGCGATGCTCCTCGCCGGACGGCGGCTCAATCGCCACACGGCGCTGCCCTTTGGCCCGTTCCTCGCGGCGGCGACTTGGCTGGTCTGGCTGTTCGGGCCGATCAGCTATTAGCCCGGCGGGAGTTGATTTCCGGCGCCCCAGCCGTTAGATCAACGGCCCGCGCCTCGCATGTCCCCATCGTCTAGAGGCCTAGGACACCGCCCTTTCACGGCGGTAACAGGGGTTCGAATCCCCTTGGGGACGCCAACCGATACCGACCTAATAAAATCAATAAGTTACGAGACCTCTCGCGGGGCCGAATGGACTGCGGGAATGTACTGCGGATGTACTGAGCGGGCAGGGCGGTTCTGGGTGGAGTCGGCCCGCTCAGCGGCGAAATCAGCCCAGATCGCGCTCCCGGATGCGTCCGCGACGTAAATACGAGATGCCCAAGAACCTTAGACTGGTCTCAATCCACGACGTATTGACGAGCCGGGAAGCGCGATCTGATCCGACCGGGTCCCGCGCCCGCATCAAAGGTGAGCCAATCCCGGAAGCAAATGGGACCCGGCACACGAGAGCGCCGCTCCATTCGTGGACCTTGTCGGGAGCGCCTGCACCCAAAACGGGATCGCCGCTCCACGGATGGGCATTGTCAAACAGGCGCGCGCCGAGGAACATCCTTGTCAGCGGCAAAAAAGCATAGGCTTTCAATGCCGAAACCTCGATCGGGCTTGTCGCGCCTCGGCGTTGTCATGACCGGGGCCTACCGGGAGGAATAAAGGATGAAATGTCATCTGCGACGCCGGGCTGCGTGGATCATGTCCTGCGTCGTGCTGGTGGTGCTCTACCTTCAGTTCGGCGGAAGCCCAGTTCGCGCGGATGCCGACGCCAACCCGGTAATCATCCGATATCTGAACGACCGAGGTTACGTCCCTCCGTACGAAATCGCCGAAGCTTTGGGTTTCTTCGAGGGAAAGGGCATTCGCTTTGAATCCGAGGGGGATTCAGGAGGCGGGCCACAAGCCCTGGCCGCGCTGGCGTCGGGCTCGGTCGATGTAGCCGGTGCGGCCACCCCTGCGATGATTAATGCCATCGCTGGTGGGGCCAAAATAATTTGCGTAATGCCGAGAGCGGGCGTCAGCAAAGATGTAACCAGCAAGTTCTTCGTGCTCGACGGCAGCCCGATCAAAGCTCCTGCTGACATCAAAGACAAATCCATCGCGGTAAACACGCTGGGCGCTCACCTGGATTACACGATCCGCGAATATCTGAGGCTCCACGGTCTAAACAAGGACGACGTGAAACTGGTCGCGGTCCCCGGACCGCAACTCGACGAAACATTGCGCGATAAGAAGGCGGATGTGGTGGCGGTGGGCGGCTGGCAGAGCCCAATCGCTGCCAAGATTGCAGCCGAGGGCAGCGTGAGGGTCCTATTCACCGACTACGATGTGCTCGGCGACATCGTGCAAGCCAGTAATGCGATGGAAAAAGCCTTCATCGATCAGCATCCGCAGGCTGTAAAGGAGTTCGTGACCGCTTCCGCCAAGGCGGTTGACTGGGCCACCGAGCATCCCGACGAAGCGAGAAAGCTGGTTGCGCAGATATTGAAGAAGCGGGGCGACGAACCGGGCGCTGCGGCGGCGGCTTATTGGCCGGGCTATGGCATCTCGCAGCACGCGTTGTACACGGATCACGATATCAAATTCTGGCTCGACGTGCTGGTGCGGGAGGGCAAGCTCAAGCCCGGCCAACTCAGTCCCGAAGACATCGCGACCAACAAATACAACGCCAACGGATAGCTTGCACCGCACAGAATGAGGAGATGGCCCGGCGAGAAGCTCGTGGACGCGCATCACGTATTTACGAGTCCGGCTTGGGTGAGTGGCGGGCGCTCGCTCTTGCGCCCGCCAGTGTCGGTTTATTCTGCGGCGACGGGTTCTGCATCCGCCCACAGCGACGGCTCCAGTTCCTCCTTGCGATCCGGAAAGAACAACGCGCAACCCAGCGTCACGACGGAGAAGACAGCCAGCACCGTGGTGACGGCGGCGACGCTCCCGGTGCGCTCGTAGAATATCGACACTACCGGGGCGGCGGCAGCAGAGCCCAGGAAGCCAACGAAGAAGCGCACCGAGTAAATCCGAGCGCGCAACGCGGGTGAGATGTAGCGGGCCGTCATCGTATCGTTCACGGTGACTTGGCCGAAGATCGAGGCGGCGACCGCTGCCGCCAGCGGCAGTACCAACCAGCCTTGGGCGAAAGACAACCCGAGCATCGCCGGGGCCAGCACGATGCTGACGGGCAAGAAAACCCGCTTCAGCGTGTTGCGGTCGATCATCCGGCCAACGTTAAACTGTGTCAGCGCGCCGCACAGAGTGACCACGAAGGCGGCGAGACCGATCAGGGGCAGCAAGGTGGCGTTT
>DATMLO010000167.1:0-8173 GCA_035570495.1 Allostellaceae bacterium
CATGCTGTGCTCGAAGCAGACCCAACAGGCGGACAAAGGCAACAGCGGCGCGCCATCGCGCGACGAGGTCTTCGACACGCTGCTGCGCGAAAAACTCGATACGGTGTCGCGCCAGTACCTTCGCGACCTGCGCCGCGCCGCCTATGTCGATGTGAGGGTTTAGCGGCATGTCGCTCCCGCTCGCCTTGACGATGGGCGAGCCCGCCGGGATCGGCGGCGAAATCGCGTTGCAAGCCTGGCTGCGCCGCGCCGAGGGTGTGCCGCCGTTCTATCTGATCGACGATCCCGGCCGCCTGAAGCGGCTTGCTCAAACGCTGGGTTGGCCGGTCGACGTTCGGACCATCGCCGAGCCGAGCCACGTGCCGGCGGTCTTCGCGGAGTCGCTACCGGTGGTGCCGATCGGCGGTACACCGCTCGCCGAGCCGGGCAAGCCCGACCCGGCCGACGCGAAGTTGGTGATCCGCGCGATCGAAGCCGCCGTCGCCGATGTTCGCGCTGGTCGTGCCGCCGCGCTCGTCACCAACCCGATCAACAAGGACGCGCTTTATCGCGCCGGCTTCCGGCATCCCGGCCATACCGAGTATCTCGCCGAGCTGGCCGGATCGTCCGAGCCGGCGGTGATGATGCTGGCCGGCCCGCAGCTCCGCGTCGTGCCGGTGACGATCCATCTGGCGCTGCGCGACGCGATCGGCGCGCTGTCGAGCGAAGCGATCGTCCATGCCGGCCGCGTGACCGACGCAGCGCTACGTCGGGACTTTGCGATTGCCGCGCCGGTGATCGCGATAGCTGGGCTCAACCCGCATGCCGGTGAGGCCGGTGGGCTCGGCCGCGAGGACATCGACATCGTCGCGCCGGCGGTCGCCGCGCTGCGCGAAGCCGGCATTGACGCGAGGGGGCCTCTCGCCGCCGACACGATGTTCCATGCCGAGGCGAGGCGAGGCTATGACGCGGCGCTCTGCATGTATCACGACCAGGCGTTGATCCCGGTCAAGACGCTCGATTTCGACGGGGCGGTCAATGTCACGCTCGGGCTGCCGTTCATCCGCACCTCGCCCGATCACGGCACGGCCTTTGACATCGCCGGCCAAGGCGTCGCGCGGCCCGACAGCCTGATCGCCGCCCTCAAACTGGCCGCCAGCATGGCGGCGCGGCGCGCAAAACACTGAACGACACCGCCGCCGCCCTGCCGCCGCTGCGCGAGGTCATCGCCCGCCACGGCATCGCGGCGCGCAAGAGCCTCGGCCAGAACTTTATCTTCGACCTCAATCTGACCGGGCGGATCGCGCGCGGCGCGGGCGGCCTCGACAGCGGCACGACAATCGAAATCGGACCAGGGCCAGGAGGACTGACTAGGGCGCTGCTGGCCGAAGGGGCACGCCGTGTCGTCGCCATCGAGCGCGACCCACGTTGCCTGGCGGCGCTCGGCGAGTTGGCGGCAGTCTATCCCGGCCGGGTCGAGATCATCGAGGGCGACGCCCTGGCGCTCGACCCGGCGGCGCTCTCCGAAGCGCCGCGCCGCATCGTCGCCAATCTGCCCTACAACATCGCCACGGCGCTGCTGATCAAATGGCTCGATCGGATCGGCGAATACGAAAGCCTTACGCTGATGTTCCAGCGCGAGGTCGCCGAACGGCTCGTCGCGGCCCCGCGCAGCGCTCCCTATGGCCGACTGTCGGTGCTGGTGCAGTGGTTGTGCGAGGCGCGGATTCTGTTCGACATTCCGCCGCGCGCGTTCACGCCGCCCCCAAAGGTCACCTCCAGCGTCGTGCGTCTGGTTCCCCGCGTCGCGCCGCTGGCGCCGGCCGACAAGGCCGCGCTCGAACGCGTGACCGCGGCGGCTTTCGGGCAGCGGCGAAAGATGCTGCGGTCAAGCCTCAAATCGCTGGGCTTGCCGGTCGAGCCGCTGCTTGCCGCGGCGGGCGTGGCGCCGACCGCGCGCGCCGAGGAGCTGACGGTCACCGAATTCTGCGCGCTGGCGCGGCTTAGCGAAAAACCTGCTACTGACTGACCCGGATCGGCCGGCGATATTCCCCGCCGCCAATCTCAAGAAGCGCGGTGAAGCTTCCCCATCGCGCGATGGGGATCGAGTTGACCTTGAACATGATCAAATGCGGGCCGGCGGTGCGCTTGGTGAATTCCACGACCTCGTGCCGGTGCAGTTCGCCGCCGAGCGGATCAAGTATCCGGAACGAACCTCGGAACGTGCCCTCCCCGTCCCTGAGGATGAACAGGAAGCTGAGGTTTATCGCGCCCGGAAGCTGCACATCGGAAGCGAGCTGGATCTCCGGAATTGGGAAATAACCGGTGATGTCGAGCTTGCCGCCAGGGGTGAAGCGGACATCGTCACACAGCAGCATCTCGACATGGGTATCGGACGGGAGCGCCATCTGATCAAGCCGCCTGCAGTTGTTCAACGAATCCGGAGAGTTCTGGTTGCGCCGTACGTTTTAAGTTGTCTGCAAGTTCGAGGACATAGTCGGTCAGACTCTCGACATGACGGCCGCGTTTGGTCCGTTCCGCTGCGACAATCGCCTCGGCTTGCTCGACGCTTTTCTGCAGATCGTCGTTAACGATGACGTAGTCATACTCCGACCAATGGCTCATTTCTTCCCGCGCTTTTGCCATGCGCGCTGCTACGACCTCGTCGCTGTCTTGAGCGCGCGTTCTCAGCCTCGCCTCGAGCGCCGAAAGGCTAGGCGGTAAGACGAAGATGGTCACCAAATCATCGGGCACGGATTTCTTTAGCTGCTGCGTCCCCTGCCAATCAATGTCGGTGACGACATCGCGGACGCTCGCCATTGCCTCGTCGATCGGTGCGCGCGGTGTCCCGTAGGAATTGCCAAATACCGTGGCATGCTCCAGTAGCTGGCTCTGGTCTGCCATCAGATCAAAGGTCGCTCGGTCGATAAAGTGGTAATCCCTGCCATCGATCTCACTGGGCCTACGCGGCCGCGTGGTCACAGACACCGACAACGACAACGTAGGGTCTCGCTCCAATAGACGCCGGGTGATGGTCGTCTTGCCGGCGCCCGAAGGCGACGACAGCACCAGGAGAAATCCGCGGCGCCTGATTGATGGCGGCGGCGAGCCGCGTTGGCCGCGCGCCGAGCTCATTCGAGGTTCTGCACCTGCTCGCGGAACTGCTCGACCGTCAGCTTGAGCGACAGGCCGATCCGCGTCAGCTCGATGTCGCTCGACTTGGAGCACAGCGTATTGGCTTCGCGATTGAGTTCCTGGCAGAGAAAATCAAGCTGGCGCCCGACCCCCTCGCCCCTGGCCAGGAGCTCGCCGGCCTGCGCGATATGCGCGCGCAGCCGGTCAAGTTCCTCGCGAATGTCGCCGCGCGAGACGAGCAGCGCCAGCTCCTGCGCGACGCGCTCCTGCGGCACGCCTGACCCGACATCGACGAGCGCCGCGAGCGACTGTTCGAGCCGGGCGCGCAGCGCCTCCGGTTGGGCAGCGGCGCAAGAAGACGCCGCTGTGACCAGCGCGGCAAGCTCCGCCAGTTGCGCCGATAGCGTCGCGCCGAGCCGCGCGCCTTCCTCGCCGCGCGCGGCCGCCAGCCGGTCAAGCGCGACGCTCCAGGCGTCGATCAAGGCCGCACGGCGCGCCTCGACGACACCCTCGGGCTCGTCCTCGACGGTCTCGATGACGCCGCGCAGGCCGATAAGGCCATCGATCCGCGGCGGCGCCGCCTCGACCTCCGAAGCCAGTTCGCCGACCAGCGCGAGCACGCGCTGCAGCATCTCGCGGTTGATGCGGATGGTCGGCGGCGCGATGCGGTTGACCGCCAGATTGGCGGAAATCGTGCCGCGTCGCAGCTTGCCGGCAAGCGCCGCGCGCAGCGGCGCCTCAAGGCCGTCATAGCCCGGCGGCAGGCGCAGCCGCAGATCGAGCGACCGGCCGTTGACGCTCTTCAATTCCCAGACCCAGGAGATCCCGGCCGCCTCACCCTCGGCCCGGGCGAACCCGGTCATGCTGGAGACGCTCATCCGCCGGATCAGTGGGCGACGACGCAGGGATGGCCGGGTGCGGCCCGGCACGCCTGCTTGAGGGGCGGCGCATTGGCGGGCACCGGCTCGGCCTCGGCGGCGGTCGCGCCATGCAGATAGGTCGCGACATTACGGTTATGGTCGGCGAGCGTCTTGGCGAAGACGTGGCCGCCATTACCGTCCGCGACGAAATAAAGGTCTTCGCTCTGCTCCGGCCGCACGGCGTCGCGCAGCGCCGCCTTGCCCGGGTTGCAGATAGGCCCCGGCGGCAGCCCTTTCGCGACATAGGTGTTATAGGGCGAGTTGACCTCGAGGTCGGCGTGGGTCAGCGACCCCTCGAACTTGCTGGCGCCGTTGCCGCCGAGCGCAAAACGCACGGTCGGATCGGACTGCAGCTTCATGCCAAGCCGCAGCCGGTTGAGAAAGACGGCGGCGATATGCGCGCGCTCTTCGTTGCGGCTCGCTTCCTTCTCGACCAGCGAGGCCATCGTCAGGGCCTCCTGCGGGCCGGTCAGCGGCAGGTCGTCGCGGCGCTCGGCCCAGGCGGCGGCGAGCGCCTCCTGCATCGCGTCCTGCATCCGGGCGACGATGCTTTGGCGGGTGTCGTCGCGACTGTAGATATAGGTCTCGGGCAGCAGCGTGCCTTCGGGCGGCACCGACCCGGCATCGCCGGTCAAGAGCGGCGCGGCGTCGATCAACGCGACGATCTCGTGGCTGGTTAGGCCTTCGGGGATCGTCAGGCGGTGCTTGACGGTCTTGCCCGAGGCGATGATCTCGATGGCCTCAACCGCGCTCACGCCGACGGGGAATTCGTACTCGCCGGCCTTTAGCGCGCTGCCGCGACTGGCGATTTCGGCCGCTACCTTGAAGGTCAGCTTGTGGCGGATCACGCCATCCTCGGCGAGCAGATCGGTGATGCCGGCGATGCCGGTATGCGGCGGGATGACGATGGTCTGCGCCGCCTGCAGCGGGCCCGGGTCGTTGACATCGCGATAGGCCCAATAGCCGGCGCCGGCGGTCACGCCGACGATCGCCAGCGCGGTCAAAAAACAGCCGACCAGCATGCGAATAAACGCCAGCATCTTTGGGCGTCCGCCGGCTGCCGCGCGCCTACCCGGCGCGATCGGGACGGGCGAAAATCAGCGAGGCGTTAGTGCCGCCGAAACCGAAAGAATTCGACAGCACGTAGTCGACCTTGCGCTCCTTGGCAGTCTTGGGCACGAGGTCGATGTCGCAAGAGGGCGACGGGTTGTCGAGATTGAGCGTCGGCGGCACCGCCCCGTCGCGCATCGCCAGGATCGCGAAAATCGCCTCGACCGTGCCGGCCGCGCCCAGCAGATGGCCGATCGCCGATTTGGTCGACGACATCGACAGCTTGTAGGCGTGGTCGCCAAACAGCCGTTTCACCGCGCCCAGCTCGATCTCGTCGCCCAAGGGCGTCGAGGTGCCGTGCGCGTTGATGTAATCGATCTGGTCCGGCGAAATCTGTGCCCGCCGCAGCGCGTTGCGCATCGAGCGGAACGCGCCGTTGCCGTCCTCGGACGGCGCGGTCAGGTGATAGGCGTCGCCCGACATGCCATAGCCGATGACCTCGGCGTAGATCTTGGCGCCGCGCTTCTTGGCGTGCTCGTACTCCTCGAGCACCAGGATCCCGGCCCCCTCGCCCATCACAAAGCCGTCACGGTCCTGATCCCAGGGGCGCGAGGCGCGCGGCGGATCGTCGTTGAACGCGGTCGACAACGCCCGTGCCGCGGCAAAGCCGGCAAGCCCGAGGCGACAGACCGCGGCCTCGGCGCCGCCGCAAACCATCACGTCGGCATCGTCGAGCATGATAAGCCGCGCCGCATCGCCGATCGCATGGGCGCCGGTCGAGCACGCCGTCACCACCGCGTGGTTCGGGCCCTTGAAGCCGTGTTTGATCGAGACGTTGCCCGAGGCGAGATTGATCAGATTGGCCGGAATAAAGAACGGGCTGATGCGGCGCGGCCCCTTGTCCTGCAGCGTGATCGCGCCTTCGGTGATGCCGGGCAGCCCGCCGATCCCCGAACCGATCATGCAGCCGGTGCGTTCGAGCTCTTCCTCGTCGTCGGGCGCCCACTCGGCGTCCTCGATCGCCATCTGGGCCGCCGCCATCGCGAAGATGATGAACTGGTCCATACGCCGCTGATCTTTTGGCGGCACCCAGTCATCAGCGTTGAAGTGGCCCGATTCCTTGTCGCCCAGCGGCACTTGCGCGGCGATCCGCGCCGGCAGGTCCGAGACGTCGAAGGATTGGATCGCGCCGAGCCCGGATTCGCCGTCGAGCAGCTTTTTCCAGACGCGCTCGACGCCAAGGCCGAGCGGCGTCACCAGCCCCATCCCGGTAACGACAACCCGTCTCATGTCGGCGCGCCCGTTGATCGCAATTCGCCCGACGCCCTCGTCACACCGAGCTGTGCGACTCGATGAAGTTCACCGCGTCCTTGAGCGTCACGATCTTTTCCGCGGCATCGTCGGGGATCTCGCAACCGAACTCCTCCTCGAACGCCATCACCAGCTCGACCGTGTCGAGACTGTCCGCCCCCAGATCATCGATGAAGCTCGCATTGTCGGTCACCTTGTCTTCCTCGACGCCCAGGTGCTCGACGACAATCTTCTTCACTCGCTCGGCGACGTCACTCATCCGTATTGTCCCTCAGTGGCTGATTGGCAGGTGCTTTCGACTCAGCGCGGTGCGCGTATCCGATCGGGGGATCAGCCTTGTTCTGTCGCCATCGCGGCCGCGTTGAAGGTGGAGGGTCACATAACACGAATTCGGCAGGCGTGCCAATCCGGGGAACCACACTCCACACCCGTTTATACCATGACCATGCCGCCATTGACATGCAGTGTTTGCCCGGTGACGTAGGCGGCCTCGCCGCTGGCGAGGTAAACCGCGGCGGCTGCGACTTCCTCCGATGTGCCAAAGCGCTCCATCGGGATCGCCGAGGTGCCGCGGGCGCGCTGGTCGTCGCTGAGCTTGTTGGTCATCGCGGTCGTGATAAAGCCGGGCGCGATGCAATTGACGGTGATGCCGCGCGTCGCGACCTCGGCGGCGATCGACTTCGCCATGCCGATCATCCCGGCCTTCGAGGCGGCGTAATTCGCCTGGCCGGGGTTGCCGGCGACGCCGACCAGCGAGGTGACGCAGATGATGCGCCCGTGCCGGCGGCGGAGCATGCCGCGCAGCGCGGCGCGAATCAGCCGGAAGCCGGCGGTGAGGTTGACCTCGAGCACCGCCAGCCAGTCTTCGTCCTTCATGCGCATCGCGAGCCCATCGCGGGTGACGCCGGCATTGTTGATGAGGATGTCGAGCTGGCCGAGCGCCGCCTCGGCCTCTTTGACGAGGCGTTCGGGCTCGTCGGGCTGGGAGAGGTCGGCGGTGAGGATATGGGTGCGCTCGCCAAGCTCGACGGCGAGCGCTTGCAGCGCCGGCGCGCGGGTGCCAGCGAGCGCGACGGTTGCGCCCTGGGCGTGCAGCGCGCGGGCGATGGCGCCACCGATACCACCCGAGGCGCCGGTGACGAGGGCCGTCTGGCCGGTAAGGTCGAACATGGTTAAAGCCGCTTCATCAAGGCTTCGGTCTCGGCGGCGGTGCCGACCGAACTCGCCGGCAGGTCGCGGTCGATCCGCTTGACGAGGCCGGCGAGGACGCGGCCGGCGCCGATCTCGACAATCTCCTCGACCTCACGGTCCTTAAACAGCAGCACGGTCTCGCGCCAGCGCACCATGCGGATCACCTGCTCGACCAGCAATTCGCGGATCTCGTCAGGATCGAGGGTTGGCGCGGCGGTGACGTTGGCGACGACCGACACGCGCGGCGTCTTTAGCGTAACCGCGCCGAGCGCCTCTTCCATGACCGCGGCGGCGGGCGCCAGCAACGGGCAATGGAACGGCGCGCTGACCGGCAGCATGATCGAGCGCCGGGCGCCGCGCTCGGCGGCGAGTTCGACAGCCTTTTTCACCGCATCGGTGTGGCCGCTGATGACGATCTGCCCCGGGCAATTGTCGTTCGCGACGACGCAGACGCCAAAGCCGTGCGTGCCCTCGGCGACCTCGCGCGCGGCGTCGATGTCGAGGCCGAGCAGCGCCGCCATCGCCCCCTCACCGACCGGCACCGCGCTCTGCATCGCCTGACCGCGGCGCTTGACCAGCCGCACCGC
>DATMLO010000168.1:0-27315 GCA_035570495.1 Allostellaceae bacterium
GCGCCCAAGATCCAGGCGGGCGCGCACGGTTTCGCGGTCACCTATGTCCGCAACACGCCGAAGGGCCACGGCGCGGCACTGCACCGCCATCCGACCGAGGAGGTGTTCATCGCGCTGAAAGGGCCCTGGGAGGTGTTCTGGCTCGAAGGCGACAGCGAGCGTGTCGTCACCCTGCAGCCGGGCGACATCGTCAATGTGCCGATCGGCATCTATCGCGGCTTCCGCAACGGCAGCGACGACCCCGAGGCGACGCTGATCGCGGTGGTCGGCGGCCCGGATCCCGGCAAGGTCGACTGGCATCCCTCGGTCATCGACGCGGCCCGCAAAACCGGGCTGGACGTCGACGATGAAGGGCACCTCATCGTCGAGCAGGCGGCGGAGTAATTTCCTCTCGTCGCCCCCGCACAGGCGGGGGCCCAGGGCATCCATTCTGTTGCTTGCTCTGGATTCCCGCCTTCGCGGGAATGACGAATTAGGATTCCGCGTCCTGGCGCAGGCGGCTCGGCAGCAGCTCGCCGATGCGGTCGAGCACTGAGTCCGCCGCGGCGGTCAGGTGGCCGTTGATGCGCTTCAGGTCGCGGAGCACATCGAGATGCAGCGCGCTGGTCTCGACGCTTTCGACGCGGCCGGCGCGAATGCGCGCGAAATGCGTCTCGGTCGCCTGAGCTTCCAGGTCGCGGAACACTGCCTCCTCTGCCAGCAGACGGCGCGCGGCGCGCGGGTCCTCGGTCATGAACACCGCCGCCGCGGCACTGACATTGCCGGCGAGCCGCTCAAACATCGTGCGGATTTCAGCCTGCCCCTCGGCCGAGAACGCAAGGCCGCGCTTCAGCCGCTTATTGGCAACCGCGACGAGCCCTTTCACAACGATATCGCCGGCATGTTCCAGGTTGGTCACAAAGCTCAGGATTTCGGACAGTCGGCGATTATCGGCTTCATCCAACGCTTCGGGATCGATGGCTGTGAGGTAAATCTTGATTTCGCGGCATAGCCGGTCGAGCACGTCATCGATGCCTTTTGTCGCGGCGACCTGCTTACGGTCGCCGCCGAGTGCGTCGAGTGCGTTGCGCAGCATCGTTTCGAGAACATCCGCCATGCGCAGCGCCTCGCGTGCCGCCCCGGCCAGAGCGATCGCCGGAACCTCGCGCGCGTTTTCGTCGAGATAGAGCGGCATTGCCGGGTCGGTCGGCGCGGCACGCGCTGGCAGCATCCACCTAAGCAGCTGCCCGAACGGCCCCAGCACCGGCAGGAAGAGAGCTGCGGTGACCAGGTTGAACGCGGTGTGGAAATCGGCCACGGCGCGCGCGGTATTCGGCTCGAACACCACCATCCACGGCCCGATCCACCGCATTGCCGCCAGCGCGATCACCGCGCCCACCATGCGGTTCAGCAGATTGCCCATCGGCAGGCGCTTCGATACCGGGTCACCACCGACGCCGCCCTCGATCAGCGGGTTGAGCGCCGAGCCGAGATTGGCACCGAGCACCAGGGCGAAGGCGCAGTCGGGCGGCACGACCTGATTGGCGGCGAGCGAGATGATCAGGAGGATCGTCGCGACGCTCGAATGCGCGAGCCAGGTCAGCCCGGCCGCAAGGATCACGTCGAGCAACGGTTGGGTCGCGAGCGAGCCCATCAAGAGACGCAGGCTCGGCACATCCTCATAGGGCGTCATCAGCGCCAGCAGCTGGTTGAGCGCGATCAGCATCAGGCCGAGGCCGATCGCCACCCGTCCGAGATCGCGCGGTCGCGACTGGCCGCCGCGGCGGAACAGCACAACGCCGACCAGGATGAAGAGCGGCGCCACCCGGCTGATGTCAAACGACAGCAACTGCACGATCAGCGTCGTGCCGATATTGGCGCCGAGCATCACCGCCAGCGCCGGCACCAGATCGACCAACCCGCCCGCGGCAAAGCTCGCCGCCATCAGCCCGGTCGCGGTACTGCTCTGCAGGACCGCGGTGACGCCAAGCCCGGCCAGGAGCGCGCGGAAGCGGTCACCCAGCGCCCGGCTGAGCACGCGCCGCAAGTTGGGGCCGAACGCGCGCTGGATGCCGGTTTGCACCATATGCACGCCCCACATGAGGAGCGCGATCGTGCCGGCCAGATCGACGAGAGTGAGGGTCGCGTTCATCGCCGCTCCTCCCTGTTTGATCGTGCGCTGGGCGCCGAAGGTGTACGAACCGGCCGAATATCGTGCATTGGCAGCAAATTTCAAGAAACCCGCAAGCAGCCAATGACTAAACGCCGGACATCCGCCGGCGATACCCGCGATCTTTACGGGCTCATCGGCTTTACGACCGGGTCAGGGTACGGCACCGGCAGGCCGTTCGGGTCGCGGAGCGGCGGACCCGGCCGCCGTCGTGGCACCGCGACGAGATAGATTTTGCCGCTGCTGCAAGAGACGACATAGGCGTCAAGTCCTTCCCTCGCATAGCGGTCGGCATCGCTGCCGGGAGCCGACTTGAACGAGTCGACCTTGCCGCATGCATAATTCGCGTGCTCGATCGTGTAGAGCAGTTGCCGCTCCTGCTCGCCCGGCAATGGCGGCATGTCGGCGCGCGCAACGCCGATGACAAAGCAACCGAATACCAACGCTACGATCGCGGCCTTGCGCATCAACCATCCCCTCGAACCGCCCCCCGGGGCGCTGGCGACAACTCATCTTGCGCCGCTTTTCCTTGCGGGGCCAATCCCGCGAGGCATTCGAGGATCACGTCACCAGCCGCTCCAGATTTTCCAGCGTGTCGGCTTCGGCGAAGGGCTTGTCCCAGCGAACGCGATGGACGCGCGGGAAACGCAGCGCCACGCCGGATTTGTGGCGTGTCGAGCGGTGCACGCTGTCAAAGGCGATTTCCAGCACCAGCCCCGGCGCGACTTCGCGCACCGGGCCATGGCGCCTAACGGTGTTGTCGCGCACCCATTTGTCCAGGAGACGCAGCTCGTCGTCGGTAAACCCAGAATAGGCCTTGCCGACCGGCACCAACGCGTCCTCGCGCCAGGCGCCGAAGGTGTAGTCGGAATAGAACGACGAGCGCTTGCCGTGGCCGCGCTGCGCATACATCAGCACGGCGTCGATGGTCAGTGCGCCGCGCTTCCACTTAAACCACGGGCCTTTTGGCCGGCCGGATAAATAGGGCGAGTCACGGCGCTTTAGCATCAGCCCTTCGATGCCATTGGCGCGGGCATTGTCACGCAGCCCCTTGAGGTCATCCCAGCTCTTGAACGGTACCAACGGCGACAGATCGAGACGCGAACGCGGCGCGTTGCCGTACCACGCGTCGAGGCGGTGACGCCGCTCGGCAAGCGGCAACGGACGCAAATCCTCGTCACGGAGCCGTAAGATGTCATAGAGCCGCACCGAAGCCGGAAACTCGGCAAGCATTTTCGGGGTCGGGGTTTTTCGGTTAAGGCGCTGTTGGAGTTCGTTAAACGACGCCACTTCGCCGTCGCGGATCACCAGCAACTCGCCGTCGAGCGCTATGTCCGCGGGCATGGCCTCCACAATGTCGGGGAAGGCCGGGCCGATCTCGTCGCCGGAGCGCGAATAGAGCCGGCGCTCGCCGCCCCGCGACACCAGCTGCACGCGGATACCGTCCCATTTCCACTCGGCGGCAAAATCGACCGGATCGAGCGCGGCAAGCTCTTCCTCCTCCAAGGGCTGCGCCAGCATCAGCGGCGTGAAATTGGGCATATCGCCGATCTGGGGCCGCGCCGCCTTGCCATCGAGCCAAGCAAAAAGCGGCTCATAAGGCGGCGCGAGGCCGTGCCAAATTTCCTCGATCTCCTCGATGCGAATGCCCGCGCCCTCGGCGAGCGCGGTCTTGGCGAGCCGTGCCGAGACGCCGATACGGAGCGCGCCAGTGACGAGCTTCAACAGCGCCCAGCGTCCGGTCGCGTCGAGCCGGTCGAGCCATCCCGCGAGATGCGCGCCGACAGCGGCGCGGCTCGCGAGGCGGAGAGTGTCGACGATTTCGGATAGCAATAGCGCACCATCCCCACCCGTCTCCAAGCTGCGCTCGGGCTCGGGCCAGATCAGCGACACGGTCTCGGCGAGGTCACCGACAAAATCGAGCGACCATTCGAACAGCACCGGATCGACCCGCGCCATCGCCAGCGCCCGCACCTGTCCGGGCTTGGCCTCGGCAAACACCAGCTCGCCGGTCAGCGCGGCCAGCGCCCAGCCGCGCTCGGGATCGGGCTGCGCCGCAAAATATTCCCGCATCAGCCGCAATTTACCGTTGCGCGACGGGGTGAAAAGCAGCGCGTCGAGCAGCTCGGCGAAACGGTTCATGGCACCCGCGCGACCATCGCTTAGATCGTCGCCGAAGCTTTGGTTCGCCAGGGTGGTCATGCACCCAAGTATAACACCGCAAGAACCGGGCATTACCCGCCAGGTAGTTGCCCTAAATTGCGCGTCGTACGACAAGCTTCTCCAATGACCGATAGCGCCCTACCCCGCAAAACCCCGTCACGGCTGCCGTTTTTCTACGGCTGGCTGCTGGTGGCCGTTGCGTTCGTGACGATGGCGGTCGGGGTCAACGCGCGTACTGCCTTCTCGCTGCTCTATCCGCCGATCCTCAAGGATTTCGGCTGGGATCGCGGACTTACCGCCGGAATCTTCTCATTCGGCTTTCTGCTGTCGGCGCTGATCACGCCGTTTGTCGGCCAGCTGATCGACCGGCGCGGGCCCCGCCTTGTCGTCGAGGCGGGGATCATCACGATGAGCGCGGGGATGTTGCTCGCGACTTTGGCGCGCGAGCCGTGGCAGCTCTACCTGACGCTCGGCGCGATGTGTGGCGGCGGGGTCAATTGCTTCACCTATGTGGTGCAATCGACCTATCTGCCGCACTGGTTTGTGCGCCGGCGCGGCTTGGCGATCAGCATCGCGTTTTCCGGGGTCGGCGTAGGGTCGATCATCATCCTGCCCTGGCTGCAATATCTGATCGGCAGCAGCGGCTGGCGCAGCGGCTGCTGGATGCTCGGCATCCTGGTGCTGGCGCTGTTGGGGCCGCTAAATCTGCTGTTGCGGAACCGGCCCGAGGATATCGGCCTCGAACCCGACGGCGAGCATACGGCGCGGATCGCCGCCAACACACGCAGCAATATCGTTGATCCCGCCTGGGCGGCGATCGAATGGACGCTCGGCCGGGCGCTCGCGACCCGGCGCTTCTGGTGGCTGGCGCTCGGTTATTTCGGCAGCCTGTTCGCGTGGTACGCGGTGCAGGTGCACCAGACGAAATACCTGACCGAGATCGGCTTCTCGGCGGCCGACGCGGCCTGGGCGCTGGGTCTCGTCAGCCTCGTCGCGGTGCCGGGGCAAATCGCGTTGGGCCATCTTTCCGACCGGATCGGGCGCGAGTGGATCTGGGCCATCGGCAATGGCGGGTTCGTGCTGTGCAGCTTGGCGCTGATCGCCCTGCAAGCCCACCCGACAACGGCGCTGCTCTGGGCGATGGTCATCGCGCAGGGCACGCTCGGCTATAGCCTCACCTCGGTCATGGGGCCTATCCCGGCGGAGATTTTCGCCGGGAAGCATCAGGGCAGCATTTTCGGTGTGGTGATGCTGTCGGGCATTTTTGGCGGCGCGGCGGGGCCATGGGTCGCCGGCACGCTGCACGACCTCGTCGGCAGCTACGCGCCGACCTTCTGGATGTGCATCGGCCTCAATATCGTCTCGGCCGCCGCGATCTGGCGCGCGGCGCCGCGCAAGGTGCGCGCAGTCGCCGGGCGAGTAGCTGCTATTGCGGGTGGATAGTACTTGCCAGCCCGTCGGTGCTCTCGAAGACTTTGCGCCAAATTGGGCTCCACTCGAAACCACGCCATGGCCTTTGCTCTAGAATCTGCTCGAGAAGGGCGTAGATCACCCGCCGCTCCCGCTCATCAAACTTCTCACTGAGGTAACTAGCGTTCATCGGTTGTCTGGCGCCTCGCCGGACAATCCTCAGAAGTCGTCCAAATTGGGCCTCTAGTCGCAACCCATCTACCGGAACTTCGTACCGCCGCACTTCCTCGCGCTGCTTAAATAAGGCCAAGCGATTGTTGAGCTGCCGAAGACACTCTTTCCGAGCCGCCTCAAGCCTTTCTTCTGAATTTATGATGCTGAGATTCTCCCTGACAAATTTGTCGAGAGTAGAGGGAGCATCGCGATCCCACTTCTGAATCTTCTCGATACGGCGAAGAAGGCGATAGCAGCGAATGCAGTATCCACGGCCGCCGTATCCATAGTCATCGGGGCCGCCGGTGCAACCTGCGCAGCCCTCCGCCTGATCGGGCCAATTACTCATATTTTGTCGCTCACTCCTCGTCTTCGTAGCCGACAAGCGCCAGCGCTTTGGCCTTAATCCCCTTGCCGGTCGCGTAGTGAACCAGCGCCTCCTCGTTGCCGTGGGTGACCCATATTTCCGGCGCGCCGACATCGTCGAGGGTTTGGGTGAGCTCGTCCCAACCGGCATGGTCGGAAATGACGAGTGGCAGTTCGACACCGCTCGCCTTGGCGCGCTGCTTGACGCGCATCCAGCCCGAGGCCATCGCCGTCACCGGGTCCGGCAGACGGCGCGACCAGCGGTCGGCGATGGCGCCCGGCGGCGCCAGCACGATCTTGCCGGCGAGATCGGCCTTCGACGCACCGGTCGCAGGCAGCAGGGGGCCGAGCGCAACGCCGAAACTTTCGTATAGCTCGCAGAGACCGATCAGCGCTCCATGCAGATAGATCGGCGCGTCGTAACCGGCCTCACGCAGCAAGGCGATGACCCGCTGACATTTCCCGAGCGCGTAGACGCCGACCAGATGGCAGCGCTCGGGAAACAACGATGCCGAATGGAGCAGCCGGGCAATCTCGTCCCGATCCGGCGGATGACGAAAGACCGGAAGGCCGAAGGTCGCCTCGGTGATGAAGACATCGCAGCGTTGCAGCTCGAACGGCGGGCAGGTCGGGTCGCGGCGGCGCTTGTAGTCGCCAGAGACGACGACCCGGCTCCCCTTGTATTCGAGCACCACCTGCGCGCTGCCGAGGATATGCCCCGCCGGCATCAGCGTCACCCCCACGTCGGCGGCCATGATCCGCTCGCCGTAGCCGATCGCCAGTTTTCCGGCGCCGTCCTCACCGTAACGCTGACGCATGATCGCGAGGGTTTCCCGTGTCACTAGCGTGCGGCGGTGGCCCGGCCGGGCGTGATCGCTGTGGCCGTGCGTGATGACGGCCCAGTCGACCGGCCGCACCGGGTCGATGAAGAAATCGCCCGGCTCGCAATAAAGCCCGCTCGGGGTGACGCGAAGCCAGGTTTCGGGGTGCGGCGGCATGCCGTTGAATTTAGCGCGCGGAGAGAGGCCGGGCGACGTCCTCGAGCGACTGGCGCTCGGCTTTAATCCCGATCAGCAGCTCGACGATCGCCGCTCCGATCATCAAGGCGGCGCCGAACAGATAGCCGAGAAAGACGTTGCCGCGCTCGCCGGAGCCGACCAGCGCCGCGAACAGGTAGGGCGCAACCGCACCCCCGCACGCGGTGCCGACCGCGTAAAAGAAGGCGATTGCCATCGCCCGCGCCTCGAGCGGGAAGCTCTCGCTGACCGTCAGATAGGCCGCGCTCGCCGCCGCCGAGGCGAAGAAAAAGATGCCGGTCCAGCACGCGGTCAGCGCGGCCGCGCCGACGAGGTTCTCGCGGAACAGATAGCCGACAACCGCCAGCAGGATGCCGGAGATCGCATAGGTGAAGGTGATCATCGGCTTGCGCCCGATCGTATCGAACAGCGGTCCCAAGACCAGGGGTCCGACGAAATTGCCGAGCGCGAAGGGCAGAACGTACCAGCCGATCGACCCCGACGGCACGCCGAAGAACCGGGTCAGCACCAGCGCGTAGGAAAAAAAGATCGCGTTGTAGAAAAACGCCTGTGTTCCCATCAGCACGAGCCCAAGCACGGCGCGGCGCGGATATTCGCGAACTACCGCGAGCACGATATCGATCATCGAGTTGCGCGACAGGCTGAGCCGAATCTTGCCTTTTGGTGGCGGTAGGCGATGGCCCTCCACGCGCTTTTCGATCTCGCCAATCACCGCCTCGGCTTCGGGCAGGCGGTTGTGCAGCATCAGCCAGCGCGGGCTTTCCGGGACCCAGCGACGCAATAAGAGGATTGCAAGGCCGAGCACCGCGCCGATGCCGAACGCGGCACGCCAGCCGATATCGTCGGGCAACACCCCCGGTTTCAAGAACATCACCGCGCCCAGCGCGCCCAGCGCCGCACCGACCCAGAAGCTGCCGTTGATCGCGAGGTCGGTGCGGCCGCGAAACCGCGCCGGCACCAGTTCCTGGATCGCCGAGTTGATCGCCGCGTATTCGCCGCCGATCCCCGCGCCGGTCAGCACCCGAAAAAACGCAAAGCTGGCGAAATCCCACGACAGAGCGGTCGCCGCCGTGGCTGCGAGGTAGAGACCCAACGTCACCATGAAGAGCTTCTTGCGGCCGAAGCGATCGGTCGCGTAGCCAAACAAGAATGCGCCGGCCACCGCACCGACCAGATAGGCGGTGCTGACCAGCCCGACCTCGACTTCCGAGAAGTGCAGCACGGGGCTTTTCTGGAGCGCACCGGCGATCGAACCGGCCAATGTCACCTCGAGTCCGTCGAGGATCCAAGTGATGCCGAGCGCGATCACGACGAGCGTGTGAAACCGCGACCACGGCAATCGATCGAGGCGCGCAGGGATATCTGTCTCGATTTCGGTGTTTGCCGAACGCATACCGCGAGAACGCCCGGCGCCGGAAGGCGTCGCAGGAGTTTGCAAAGGAGATGTCGATCGCGGTGTGATTTGTGGCATTCCGGCCTGCCCTCGGGAGGTTCACAGCCGCAATTTCGCCAACCTGCAGCCGATAATCCGGTTTCCCGCATGATGAAATCGCTGTTCATTTTGGCGCTTTTTGCGCTGATCGTTGCCGGGCCAAGGGGCGCCGACGCTCAGGGCGCTGCGGCCTTATTTGGCACGGAGGCAGCCGCTCCCGCGAGCACTCCGCCACCAACACCGGCACCGACATTGACCGCGGCGCAGGCGCAGCAGGCCATCGAGGTGCTGCAGGACCCGCAGAAGCGCGCCGCGCTGATCACCACGCTGCAAGCGATCGCGCAAGGTGCGCCGGCTGCGCAACCACAAGCCGCCCCCTCGGCCGCGACGCCCGCACCAGCGAAAGCTGCGGACGAGGTGACGCTGAAGCCAAACAGCCTCGGCGCCCAGCTGCTCGTCGCGGCGTCGCACTGGAGCGTACGGCTTGCCAACGACGCGGCGGCGACATTCCAGACAATGAACAATCTGCCGGCGCTCGGTCGCTGGTTCTGGAACCTGCAAAACGATCCGCCGGCATCGCGGAGCCTGGCGGTCGCCGCCGGCTGGCTCGCGCTGATCTTCAGCTTGGCGCTGCTGCTCGAAGTTTTTACGAGCTTCGCACTGCGCCGGCCGCGTGAGGCGCTGACCCGGCACCTGCCGAGAGGCGAAGGGGAGCGCACACGGCTGCTTCACCTCTTGCCGTACGCTTTGATCAGGCTGCTGCTCGATCTCGTACCGGTGGCCGTGTTCGCCGCCGCCGGAAACCTGCTGGTCGGCGTGCGGCCAGGCATCGACGGCAAGACGCGGCTCGTCGTGATCGCGATCGTCAACGCCTACGCCGCGTGCCGCGCCGCGATGTGCGTCGCGCGCATGCTGCTGTCGCCGGGCAACGCGCGCCTGAGGCTGTGGCGGCTCGACGACGCGGATGCGCATTTCGTGCTGGTCTGGGTACGGCGGCTGGTCATCGTCGCGATCTTTGGCGACGCGCTGGTCGAGGTCGCGCTGCTGCTCGGCCTTGACCAAAGCGCGCATGACGGTTTTGAGCGGCTCATCTCGTTTGTGCTGGCGGTGATGCTAGTCGTTGTCGCGATCCGCTCGCGGCACGGGGTCGGCGCCTATCTCCGCGGCACCCGGCGCGACTCGGCACGCTGGCGCGGCTGGCTCGCCGAAGCCTGGCCTTATCTGGCGGTGATCACGATCGTCAGCTTCTGGGTCGGCACGGCGACCGGGACCCGCGGCGGCCTTTCCGGGCTTTATTTCCCCGGCGTCACGCTCGCCGCGATCATCGCCGCGCGGCTCCTGACGATCATCGTGCTCGGCATTCTCGACCGGCTGCTGTTCCGCGAACCCCCAGCGACCAGCGCTCTGCCTGGGCTCGGCCAGCGCGTCGCATATTACAGGCGGCCGTTTGAAATGCTGGCGATCGCGGTCATTGCGGGACTGTGCGCGATCGTCGTGCTGCAATTATGGGGCGCGCCGGCCTTTGCGTGGTTTGTCGCGGGCGGCACCGGGGCTCATCTCGTCTCGGCGCTAACGACGGTAGCGGTCGCGATCATCTCCGCGATCGCGATCTGGGAAGTGGGCCACGCCCTGCTCGAGCGCCAATTGGCCCAAGTCGGGCCGGGCGGCCAGGTGCGCTCCGTCAGGCTCCTGACGCTGCTGCCGATGCTGCGGACGGCGCTGCTGGCGGCAATCATCGCCATTATCGGGCTGACAGCGCTCTCCGAGATCGGCGTCAACATCGCACCGCTGCTCGCCGGTGCGGGGATCGTCGGCATCGCCGTCGGCTTTGGCTCGCAGCACCTCGTGCAGGACGTCATTACCGGCATCTTTGTGCTGTTCGAGAACGCGATCCAGATCGGCGACTCGGTGACCGCCGCAGGGCTGTCCGGCTCGGTTGAGCAATTGTCGGTGCGCACGCTGCGACTGCGCGCCAGTGACGGGTCGGTGCACATCATCCCGTTCAGCTCGGTGACCACGATCACCAACAGCAATCGCGGTCTCGGCAACGCCGCTATCGCTGTGACGATCGCGCTCAACGAAAATGTCGACCAGGTCATCGAGACGCTGAGCGAAATCGGCTCGGTGATGCGCCAGGACGCGGAATTCGGGCCGAAAATGCTCGGCGATCTGCAGATTTTTGGGGTCGACCAGGTGCGGCCTTGGGGCGTCACGATCACCGGGCAGATCGTCTGCACCGACAGCGGCCGCTGGCCAGTCCAGCGCGAGTTCAATCGGCGCCTGAAACAGCGTTTCGAGGAAGCGGGGATCGCCCTGAGTGCACCGCCGATGGCGCAGGCCTAGTCGGCGACCGGCAAGCTCAGCGGCACGATCTCCTCGGCGCGGCGGCGCAGATAGTCGCGCTGTGGCGCGTCGGCCTGCATGCGTTCCTGTGCGGCCGCCAGCCGCCGCGCGGCATCGGCCTGATCCATGGTCAGCACCCGACGGTCGGCGACGATCTGAACGCCGTCGACGAACACGTCGCGCACCGCGCGGTCGGCCGCGTGGTAGACAAAGCCGCGCAGTGGATCGCGCGCCGGCTGCATCTGCGGGCAGGACAGATCGACCAGCACGAGGTCGGCCTTCTTGCCCGACGCAAGCCGCCCAATATCGTCGCGCAGCAGCGCGGTCGCGCCGCCCGCGGTCGCGGCGTGGAGGAAATCGGCGACATCGACCGCGTGGATGTCGCGCGCGGCGATGCGGGCCAGCACCGAGGCCTTGCGCATTTCCTCTACAAGGTTGTGCGGGCTGCAATCGGTGCCCATGCCCATCACCGCGCCGGCGCGCAGGTAATCGCCGAAATGCTCCATGACCTGGCCGTAGCGAGCAAACGGCGTCGGACAATGCGCGACGGCCGTACCGGTGTCGCCGAGCAGCTTCAAGTCGTCTTTAGTATGCCAGCGCACCCAGGAATGCGTGTCGAGAAACAGCGCGTGGCCGAGGATCGTGCCGGGGCCGAGCAGACCCAAACGGTGCGCCCATTGGATCGGCGTCACCCCGTAGCGGAAGATCATCTCGCGCACCTCGTTGACGCTCTGCGCGCAATGGGTGGTGAAGGCGAGGCCGCGCTCCTGGGCCGCGTCGCGGCTGTCGCGCAGCAAATCCTCGGTGCAAGTGTCGATCTGCATCGGCGATACGACACCGGAAAGCCTGCCGCACGGGTGCGCCAGCGCCGCATCGATGACCTGCAGCGCCCACTCGAAGCCGGTTCGGCCGCGCGCCTCGTTCCACTCGTAGCTGGGGCCCAGATCGTGCTCGAGAAACCACCGCGCCGAGGCATAGCCCGGGGCGAGAAAGCCGCGCATCCCGCTTCTGGCGAAAAGCTCGATCCAGCCTTCGAACGGCGCGGAGATGTCGACCAGCGTGGTGACGCCGCCGAGCAGCAGCTCGCAATAGGCGAACTCGGCCGATGCTTCGCGCGCTTCGTCATCGGGCGCGGAGAAGGCCTGACCGCGCTCGTAGAGCCCGGTCATGTGCATGTTGGCGACGCCGTGTTCCTCGCGGATGCCGCGATACAGCGGCTCGTGATGCGGGTGGGAGTGGATGTCAATCAGTCCGGGCATGACCATCAACCCGGCGCCGTCGATAACCCGGTCGGCCGTGCCGAGGTAAGCGGCGGGACCGAGAGGGGTGATCGTGTCGCCGGCGAAGGCAACGTCGACGCCACGGCGATACACCTGGCGCTGCCGAGCCGCGTCCCAGGCGATCACCCAATCGGTGTTGCGGATCACGGTCGTCGGCATGCCCTGTCCCTCCGGAAGCCCGGCCATGCTATAGCGATGCCATGCCCTCTGGCCCGCGCAATCTGATCACCGACGTACCGGGCATCCTGGTCGGTCAGGCGGAGGATCGCGAGGCGATCACCGGCACCACTGTGGTGCTGGCGGAAGCGCCCGCGGTGGCCGCTGTCGATGTGCGCGGCGGCGCGCCGGGAAGCCGCGAAACCGAGCTTCTGCGGCCGGGAAACCTGGTTGAGCGGGTCGATGCGATCGTACTGTCGGGCGGCTCAGCGTTCGGGCTCGACGCCGGCGCCGGGGTGATGGACGCGCTCGCCGCGCAGGGTCGCGGCTTTGTGGTCGGCGAGGCGCGAGTGCCGATCGTCCCGGCCGCGATCCTCTTCGACCTCAATTTTCCCGGCCGACAGCACTGGACGGAAGAGCCGCCGCATCGCCGGCTCGGGCGCGAGGCCGTCGCGCGGGCAGGACGTGACTTTGCGCTCGGCAATGCGGGCGCCGGGCTCGGCGCCAAGGCTGGCGCGCTCAAGGGCGGGCTCGGCAGTGCCTCGCTGCGGCTGACCGCCGGCGCGACGGGAAATTTCACCGTCGGGGCGATCGTCGCGGTCAATTGCTGCGGCTCGGCGGTGCGGCCGGATTGCGGCCGGTTCTGGGCGGCGGAATTCGCGTTACCCGGAGAGATTCCGCCGCAGCCGGCGAGCCCCGATGCGCCGCTCGACCTCGACGACATGTCGGCGTGCAGCGCGCTTTTTGCCGGCGCCAACACCACGATCGCCGCAGTCGCGACCGACGCGCCGCTTGATAAGAGCCTCTGTCTGCGCTTTGCGATGATGGCGCAGGACGGACTGGCGCGGGCAATCCGCCCGGCGCATACGCCGTTCGACGGCGACACTGTTTTCGCGCTGTCTACCGGACGCGGCGAGCCGGTGGATCCGACGCGCTTGACGCGGCTCGGCATGGCCGCGGCCGATTGCCTCGCGCGCGCGGTCATGCGGGCGATCGTCTCCGCGGAGTCGCTGGGCGGATATCCGAGCTGGCGGGGAAAATGGGGTGCCGCTTAACCTAGGCGGCGTCGCGTGCCGAACCTTCCTCGATCGGGCACGGCGAGAGAACCCGTTGTGGCGGAAAGATCACCGTTGCCCATGTCCCGATCCCGAGCTCGCTCTTCAGCTCGAACCGGCCGCCATGCATCTCCATGATCGCCTTGACCAACGGCAGCCCGAGGCCGGTGCCCTGATGCTGGCGGCTCAACGACGAATCGACCTGCTCGAACGGCTTCACCACGCGTTCGAGGTCTTCCGCGGGGATACCGATGCCGGTATCCGCGACGGTAATCGCGACACCATCGGCGACATCCCAGGACGCGGTGATCTTTAGAGCACCGCCGGCCGGGGTGAACTTGACCGAATTGGCGATCAGATTCAGCAGCACCTGCTTGGTCTTACGCTCATCGCCGCTGATCGGTGGCAACTCATCTGGCAGCTGAACGCTCAGCGTCAGGCTGGCGGCAGTCACGCGGCCGAGGGTCAGCTGGCGGACCGCGCGCATGATGTCGCGCAGGTCGAAGACATCCTCCGACAGGTCGATCTTGCCGGCTTCGGCTTTCGACAGGTCGAGAATGTCGTTGATGATCTGCAGCAGGTGCGAACCGCTGGCATGGATATCGGCGATGTAGGAGCGGTACTGCTCATTGCCGACCGCGCCTAGCACCTCATGCTTCATCATCTCGGAAAAGCCGATGATCGCGTTCAATGGCGTCCGCAGCTCGTGGCTCATCGTCGCGAGAAAGCCCGACTTCGCCTGGTTCGCAGCCTCCGCCTCCTCCTTCGCGAGCCGCAACTCCTGGTAGGCCGCCTCACGGTCGCGCAGCAGGTCGACGCGGTCGAAGCAGCGGTCGAGCACCACGAACAGCGATTGCGGATCGACCGATTTGTCGAAGTAGTCGTAAGCGCCACGGCGCAGCGCCGCGACCGCGGTATGGGTGTCGAGCTCCGCGGTCATCAGCACGCCGATCAGCTCGGGACGCTCGTTACGCAACCGCGCCAGGAGATCGATGCCCGAGGTGGTGCCAAGTCGCAGATCGATCAGCGCGACGGGCGGCGGGCTGTAGCCGGGCGACGGCGCCATAATGGCGATGGCGGCGTCGGGCGAGCCGGCGATCACGGGCTGGAAACCGCGCGGGACCAGAATATCGGCGAGCGACTCGGCGAAATCGCCATCGTCCTCGACGATCAGCACACTGCGGGCGGCGGTATCCGGGATCATGCCGCGGCCTTCATGGTCTGCTCAATCGGCAGACGGATCGCGACCCGCGTGCCGGCGCCCACTTCACTGTCGATGCCGATCGTGCCGCCGTGCTGGACGACGATCTGCTTGACCGTCGACAGCCCGAGCCCGGCACCGAAGCTTTTCGTGCTAAACAGCGGCTCAAAGATGCGCGCCATGTTTTCCGGCGAGATGCCGGGGCCAGTGTCGGCGACAACGAGTTCGAGCGCATCCTCGACGATGGCGCTCCTGACCGCTATGCGCAGCGGACCGTTGCCCGGCGGCATCTCGCCCAGCGCCTGCGCGGCATTGTCGATCAGGTTGATGACGACGTGACGGATGCGGTCGGCATCAATTCGCACCACGGCGTCGCCGGCAGCGCATTCCGCGACCAGAGTGACGGCCGGAGGCAAGCCGTGCTCGGCCAGAACGTCACGGAGCCACTCGTCGAAATTGACCAAAACGCGGCTCAGCTCGGGGTTGCGGATGTATTCGAGCAGATCGCCGATGATGCGGTCGCAGCGCGCGATACTGCGCTGAATGCGCGCGAGCGGCCGGTCAAGCTGCAAGCCGCTCGACTGCGCGATCTCGCGCATCGTGAAGAGCGTGTTGCGGATCGCCGAGAGCGGGTTGCGCAATTCGTTGGCGACGGTCGCGGTGAACTGGCCGAGCACCGACAGCCGTTCTTTTTTCAGCAGCTCCGCCTCGGCAACAAGGCGGGCATGCTCGGCCTCGATCTTCTCGGCACGGATCGCGGCGAGCGCGCTGTGGGTATGTATCTGCCGGCCGATCAACGCGACCATCAGTCCGATCGCGAGAACCCCGCACACCGCGAACGCGGCGAACATCGCGGCCTCGTGCGACCACCCGACGAGCGCATGTGCGCCGCTACAGCTGACGACAACCGCAACCGGATAGTCCGCGAGCGGCTGCACAGCATCGATATACCACTGGTCGTGCTTGCCGTGGTCGTCCTCGATGATGCCCTGGACACCGTCCGCGAGCGCCGCCAATACCGGCGCGCTCGGCGCCTGATCGTCGGCACCGGATCGGCGTGGAAACTGCGCGAGCACCGTCCCGTCGCGACGCATCAGCGAGATGACGCCGTCATCGCCGAGCGGAACCGTGCGATACAGGGTCTCGAAATCGCTCACCGGCACCATCGCGACAGCCAGCCCGGCAAAGCCGCCTGTAGTCGCGCGCAGCTTGTGCGCGACCGGGATCACCCGGACACCGCCATGCTCGAGCGCGACTGGCGCGCCGATCGACGACTCGAGGCCCGTATTGCTGGCCTGCGCGACAAAATAATCGCGAGCGGCGACATTGACTTCGTCTGCCGGCCAGCCACCCGTGTGACTGATCACCGCGCCGTCCGCGCCGATCAGCGCGATCCCGGCGATTTGCGGCGTCGCCTCGACATGGCGGTCGAGATGCGCGCCCACCGCCGCTTCGCCGATATCGCGAGCAATCGCATCCGGCTGCGGCACGTCCGCGAGGCGAATATGGCTCGCGATGTCACTCAGTACGGCCTCAACCGTCAGCAGCGAGCGATTGCCGGCTTCGACCAGCACCGCATCGACGCGCGACAGCCCGGCCTCGCTCGACTCCAAAGTCTGTTGCCGGAGATAGCCGGCCACCAGGCTGGTGACGACCAGCAACGCGGCGGCCAGGAGAACGCCGCAGGCGACCAGCAGCGTCAACGGCCGCGGCTGTCCAAAAAACCGCCCGCTCCGGGTCTCCGCCAAATGATCCAAGCCGATCAACTGCGACGCTCGCAGAGAGAAATTATCAAGCGGCAATAAGACGGCTTGCCGATTGAAGAAGCATTAACAGCGTCTCGGAATTTTGCCCGGTATGTGGTTGAAGTGCCGGCTAAAATCGCCCCAAAAGCGATCCGAACCCGGCGACCCGGTCAGCGATGCCATTGGATCGCAAAGCCCACCAATAGGTCGCGGTGTTGATCGCGATGACCGGCTTGCCGAGCCACTCCTCGGCGACGCCGGCGAGCCGCGCCATGCAGAGATTGGTGCCGACCTGGACGATCGCGTCGACCCCATCGCCATCGACCTGACGGATCGCGTCGCGCAACTCGGCTTCCTGGACATGCGCGTAGAGCACCGGGCTCGCGCCTTTGAGGCCGAGAAGGCTGACGATCTCGTAGCCGCAATCGGTAAAAAAGCGCCGCACCTGCTGATCGGCGACCGGCATATACGGCGTCACCACGCCGATCCGCTTGGCGCCGTGCCGGTCGAGCGCCTGGCGCGCCGCGTCCAGCCCATCGTCACCTTGACCCCGGCGCGCGCCTCGACCCGCTCGCGCAGCGCCTCGCTGCCGTCGAGCCCGTCCCAGAAGGTCTCGGACGACATGCCCATGATGAGATGATCGGGCTCGCAGGTCATCACCCGGTCGATCGCCGTCATGATCTCCCGACGCACCGCCTCGATGAGACGGGTGAAATCGTCGTCGTTCTTGAGCGGGTCGTTGGGGATGTGGATGCGGCCGAAATGGTTGGTGACGCCTTCCGGCCGCATCGCGTCGAACTCGGGCTGGACGATCGTGTTGGTCGACGGCGCGATGACGCCGAACTTCATCCGCCAGCCGAGCGCGTCCGGCATCGCCGCTATCCCGCCACGACGCGGCCTCGGCATTCGCCAAAGCCAATCGAGACATAGCCGTCGCGGCTGGCGCGGGCGCGGAAGATCGCCTCGTCGCCGTCTTCGAGGAAGGTCCGGGTCTCGCCCGACCCCACCGGGTTCGATTGTGCGCCGTCACGCGACAGCTCGCTGAGGCTGCCCCAGCCTTCCGGAGTCGGGCCAGAAATCGTGCCGGTGCCGAACAGGTCGCCCGCCTCGATATTGCACCCATTGCAGCTCTGATGGGCGACCATCTGTGCGACGGTCCAGTAGAGATCGAGCGTATTGCTATGCGACATGCGGTGCGCCGGCTGCCCCGCTTCACGCATTTTTTCGGTACGGATATAGGCTTCCAACTCGATGGCGAAGGCGCCGTCCTTCTGGTCGGTCTCGTCCCACAAATAGGGCAGCGGTTGCGGGTCGCCCACCGGGCGAGCCGGCTGGGCGACGCGGAACGGCGCCAGCGCCTCAATCGTCACGATCCAATTCGAGACGGTCGAGCCGAAGCTCTTGCCGAGGAACGGCCCCAAGGGCGCCGACTCCCATTGCTGGATGTCGCGCGCCGACCAGTCATTGACAAAACCCAGCCCGACGACGTGGTCGGCGGCTTCGGAGATCGGGATCGGCTCGCCCTGCTTGTTACCGGGACCGAGCCAGATCGCGACTTCGAGCTCATAGTCGAGCTTGCGGCATGGGCCATAGGATGGCGCGTTCTCCTCGGGCAGCTTGCGCTGCCCGCTCGGCCGGCGGATCGGCTGACCCGATGGCTGCAGCGACGAGGCGCGGCTGTGGTAGGCGACCGGCACATATTTGTAATTGGGGCCGAGCGGGTCGTTGGGGTTGCGTCGTCGCCCGCCATTGGTGGCGTGATGAATGCCGGCGAAAAAATCGGTGAAGCTCATCACCTTGGCGGGCACGTGCATCGCGCAGACATGGGCGTCGTGCAGGATGCTACTGGCGAGGTCGCGCGCCTTGCCGGCCTGCCCGCCATCGGTCGCGAGCAGGTCGAACACTTGACGGCGCAGCGCCCGGCGCGGCCCCGCGCCCAGCGCCATCAGCGGGTTGAGCGAGCCGCCCGATGCGGCCTTCGCCGCAGTCTCCGCCTCCCCCGAGAATAGGCCGGCGGCGAGCGCGGTCTTGATGTCGAGAATCTTGTCGCCGATCGCCATGCCGCCGCGCGCCTTTGCGTCGGGGACGAAGTTGCCAGGCGGGCTGAATACGCCAAGCGGCAGGTTCTGCAACGGAAAATCTGGATGCCCGTTGGCTGAATCGACCCAACTTTGGCGCTTCGGATCATGGGTTTCGTCGATCGCGATCGTCATTGGCGCACCCTCCCGGATTTGCTCTGTTCTAGCGTAGCGCAACGGATCGGCGAAAGGCATGACATGGCACAGGAATTTGCGGCACAGGAATTTGCCGGCAAGACCGTGGTCATCACCGGCGCGGCAGGGATCTACGGCTCTCAGCTCGCAGCGGATTTCGCAAAGGCGGGGGCGCGGCTGTTCCTGACCGACCGGGACGCGGCGGGGCTGGCAGAGGTGTGCGGGCGGCTGGGCGACACCAACGTCACCTCTGTCACGGCCGATCTGACCGCTCCGGAGTCGATCGCAGATCTGTGCCGGCGAGTCCTCGAACGCGGCGTCCCCGATGTCGTCGTCAACAACGCCGGGATCTATCCGTTCGGCGGGCTGTTCGACACGCCCTTGGAAATGTGGGACCGGATCATGCACGTCAATCTGCGCGCGCCGTTCCTCATCACCAAGGCGCTCGCCGAGGCGATGATCGGCGCGGAACGCAAGGGTGCTTTCATTTTTATCGGCTCGGGCGCCGGGCAGGTGCTCCGCACCAACGGCCTCGCCTATTGCACGTCGAAGCGCGGCCTCGAATGGCTGATGAAAGGTATCGCGCTGGAGCTGGCGCCGCACGGCATCCGCGCCAACCTGGTGGCGCCGGGACTGGCGCTCGGCAGCACTGGGACGGAGTTTCCCGAGGGCTACGCCGAGGCGATGGCGAAGCGCGTGCCGCTCGGGCGCGCGATTCAAGCGGGCGAGCTTGGCGCGGCAGTGATGTTCCTCGCCTCTGAGCAGGCCGCCTATATCACCGGCACGAGCCTTTCGGTCGATGGCGGCGGCGCGATCCCGCGGCGGGCTTTGGATTAGTCCGCGGCAGCCGGCGCGAGCACGCGGCTCGGCAGCCGCACCGCGACCGCGCCGAGCAGCATCGCGATGATCTGCGTCGCCACGACGACCCCGACCATGGCCGACGGCCCCTGATGGGGCAGCGTCGCGACGAGAAGAGTCCCCAGCGCCGAGGCCGCCATCTGCAGGAAGCCGATGAGCCCGGAGGCGGTGCCGGCGATATGCGGATGGACGCTGAGCCCGGAGGCCATCGCGCTCGGCTGGCTCAGCCCATTGCCCAACGAACTCGCCGCCATCGGCATGAACAACGCCCAGACGCTGAGCCCCGGGTAGGTGCACCACGCCATCATCGACAGGCCGGCAGCCAGCGACAGCGCAACGCCCGCGACGATCATCGCATTCGATCCGACACGCCGCGCGAAACGTGCTGCCACCGCATTGCCAGCGATATAGGTGGCCATCGGAAAGATAATCATGACCCCGTAAGTGCTCGGCGGCTGATGCAGCGTTTCCGACAGCAGATAGGGCGCGCTGGCGATAAAGGTGAACCAAGACGCGCTGGTGAACGCGGTGCACAGCGCGAAGCAGAGAACCGCGGGCGATCCGAGCAGAAGGCGGTAGGAGCGGCCGATCGCCGGCAGATTGAGCGGCACCCTCTCGCGGAGCGTCTCGCCGAGGCGGGCGACAGTCCAGGCGAGCACCGTCAGCCCGAACGCGGCGTGAAACACGAACATCATGCGCCAGCCGAACCACTCGGTCAGATAGGCGCCGATCACCGGGCTGACCGCCGGCGCCAGGGTCATCGCCATCATCACCAGCGCTATGCCGCGCGCCGAGGCGTCGCGATCATAGATGTCGCGGATGATGGCGCGGCCCAGCACCAGCCCGGCGCAGGCGCCGATCGCCTGGGCGATGCGGCCGACGATCAGCACGGACAACGAAGGCGCCAAGCCGCACAGCGCCGTGCCGCCGAGAAAGAGACAGAGCCCAGCGAGCAACACCGGCCGGCGGCCGAAGCGATCGGAGACCGGGCCATAGACCAGCTGTCCCACGGCGATGCCGAGGAAATAGAGCGTCAGGACAAGCTGCACCTCGGCGGCCGGGCGATCGAAGACGCGCGCCAGGATTGGCAGGGTCGGCACGACCATGTGCAGCGCGCAGAAGCCGATCGCGGTCGCCGCGGCGATCAGACTGAGCGGCGGCGGCCGACGCCCGCTCGCGACGCGAGCTTCCGCCGAACGATCGGCGGCGAAGGTGTTGATATTGCCGGAAACCAACTCAGTCCCACCCAGAGCCGGCCCACTCGGGGCCGCGATTGCCTCGTCGGCCCGGCCACACTACCATGCGGCAATCGTTGGCGGCGACCCTGTCGCCGTCCGTTGAGGCCACCCCAGGATCCGATGACCATCCAGCCCGAGGATGCCAACGACGGCGAAATATCGCGCGCCGATCTTTTGCCGTTTCTGACCTCGTTCGGCGAGGTCTGGCGCAGCTCGTTCGTGTGGCCCGGCGTGATCGTGGCGGTCTTCGGCGCGGCGCTGTTGATCCTCGCCGCGGTGGATAACGAGACCGGGTTCTTCTGGTGCCTCGCGGGTCTCATCTCGCTGGGCAATCTGTTCCTCATCTATCTCTGGTGCGGCAAGAAAATGCCGTTCGCCTACATGCTGACGATCGCGGTGCTCGCCTTCGGTCTCGATGTCGCGATAAGCCCGCTGGTGATCGCCGCCGAGAATGCGTTGCCGCAGGTCATCGCCCCCGGGATCATCGAGGAGGCGGTCAAAATCCTGCCGGTCGTCATCGTGCTTATCGGCGGGCTGCTGTTGTCGCACCCGCTGCAGCGCGAATACGGGCTGCGCGAGCCGCTCGACGGCATCATCCTCGCCGCCGCCTCGGCGACGGGCTTCGCCTTTCTCGAGACGATGTTTGTCTACGTGCCGAAGTTCGGTGCGCTGATCTCGACCCCGCGGCTGCTGATCAACATTTTCAGCCACATCGCCTATTGCGGCTCGTTCGGCTATTTCATCGGCCTAGCGGCATTGCGCCATCGCCGCGCGATCCCGGCGGCGATTGCCGTGGCGGTTGGCTTTGCGCTTGCCAATTTCCTGCACGATCTGTGGGACGCGATGCGCTTTTACGGTGGCGGGCTGTCGATCATCAGCCCGATCCACGAGGTCGTTATCGCGGTCGTCTGTTTCGTCGTGCTTGGCTCGCTGATCTCGAAGGCGCGCGACATGTCGCCCGAGCGCGAGTTCCTGTGGCCCTACGGCTCGCTGATGCCGTATCGCGCGCCGGAAGTCGCGCCGCTGCCGCCGATGCCGGTGCTGCCCGGCGATATCTGGCTGATGATCGCGGGCCGGCAAATCAGCCTCACCGAAACGACGCACCTCACGACGCGGGATATACCGTGCCTCACCGCGGCAGCCGACGGCATTGTCGCCGAGGTGCGCGAGCACCCCGACGACCCCTCGCTGCTGGTGCTGCGCAACCTGTCGAAGAATGCTTGGGAAACGGTCTTGCCCGACCATTCGGTGCGCAAGGTTGAGTCCGCCGGCACCGTGCGGCTCCTGGCCGGGACGCGGATCGTGTTCGGCACGATGACCGGGGTGGTCATCGTCACCTCGAGCGAGATGATCGGCACCGACCCCCGCGTCAAACCGGAAGAGGAATGGTGCTAGGCGCCTAACGGAAGCTCGCCAGGTTCTGCTTCTGGCGACCTTCGGCGTCGAAATTGTCGGCATCGAGCCAGCGCTCGAACGCCGCCTTGATGTGCGGCCACTCGCGGTCGGTAATCGAGAAATACATCGTGTCGCGGTTACGGCCGTGGATCACGATCGCCTGGCGAAACAGCCCCTCATAGCTGAAGCCGAGGCGCGCGGCGGCGGCGCGGCTCGGCAGGTTCCATGAGTCGCATTTCCACTCGTAGCGGCGATAGCCGAGTTCATCGAAGACGCGGCGCATCATCAGATACATCGCCTCGGTCGCGGCCGGCTTTTGCTGGAGGCGCGGGCTGAAGTTGAGACTGCCGACCTCGATCACGCCCACAGCCGGCGTGATGTTCAGATAGGCCGCGACGCCGACGGCCTGACCGCTCGCCTTGTCGATGATCGCATGGAACATCCGGCTGGAATCGTCCGATAGGCTGACGATCCAGGCGCGCTGCGCCTCGACCGTCGCGAACGGACCATAGGCGTAATAGGTAAAGTTGCTGCCATCGCCCTCGGCGTTGGCGGCGAAGAGATCGGCCGCGTGACGCTCCGCGTCGAGCGGCTCGACGATGGCCAGCCGACCTTCCATTGGCGTGAGTGGGGGCCGCTGCGCCGATTTCCAGTCCGGGACGATCTGCCAGCCGACCCACTGACCGAACTCATTGCGCCGCGGCGTAGGGTTATCGCTTTGGGATTTGCCGACGTAGCGGGCCGTAACCGGGCGATAGAGCGCGGCCTTGCCCTTCGTCGCGCGACGCGCGGTCGCGACATCGGGAAAGACGCCGATGCCGCGATAGGGCGTCGTATGATCGAGCCCCGCCGCCGTGAGCCAGGTGATGCCGGCCATGTCCTCAGGCGCGGCGCGGTCGGCGACCGCGAGCACCCCGCTCTCGGGAAGTTCCGGCGCCGCCGCGAGCCCGTCGAACAGGTTGCGGCGATGCTGCGTTTCGTCGACGAGGCCAACCCACGGCCCCATGCCGCGCACCCGCAGATAGGTCTGGTTCTGGAACACGGCGGGCGATGTCACCGTGTACATCGCCAGCGACGGCGGCACACCCGGCCCGAGCGCCGCGAAACGCTGCGCCGACAAGACACCGGGCACCGATGTCATCGCCGCCAGATGGCCCTTGTACCACTCGCCCCATTCGGGCAGGCGGCTCGGCTCGATGAGAGCGCTTTCGCTGAAGAAGATCATGTGGCGCAGGCGATCACACCGCGCCGCCAATCGTCAACGGTTCAGGCGGTCTCGGGCGCGGTTTCAGTCACCAGCTCGAGCTGGCCGATCGTCTCGCGACCGAGCAGCAGCGGCACAAAGGCGCCAGTCGCGACGATGACCGCGATCGTGCCAAAGAAGATCGTCGGCGAACCGGTGAACGGCGCCATCAGAAAGGGCGCCGCGACCCCCGAGAACACCCGTCCGGCGGCCTCGCCGAAAATATGACCGCGGCCGCGCAGCCCCGTCGGAAATTGCTCGGAGAGGTAGACGCGCGATGCGGTCGCCGCCGACAGCACCGTAAAGCCGGTGATGACCGCCCCGACGACCATCAGCGTGCGCGCATAATCGGGGACCTGGTGCGCCATCATCATCAGCGCGAGACCCGGCAGCGAGCCGACCATCGCGTAGGTGATCGTCCAGCGCCGCCCAATGATCTCCATCAGGTAGCCGGTGAACGCCTTGCCCGGAATACTCGCGGCAAAGGCGAGCGAAGCGACGCCCATGCTCAAGGCCACGGCGCCTCCCTGATCGACCAGCGCCTTGGGCAACAGCACCGAGGTCAGAAAAAACGCGCAACTGGCAAAGACGTAGCCGGAGATGCCGATCACCGTCCAGCGCAGCTGACCGGGGCCAAACAGTGCGCGATAGGGCGGCAGCGCGTCGCGCTCCGTCGGCGTCGTGTCGCCCAGCGCCGCTACCGTCAGCGGCGGCACGCGACTGCCGGCCCGGCGGATGATGCGATTGACGATATCGACCGCGATCCGCGCCTGGCCGCGACGCAAATGCCAGCGCGGGCTCTCGGGAATCAGGAAATAGACCATTGCCGGAATGACGAGGAACGCCAACCCACCGGGAAGCGCCATCCAGCGGAAGGACTCGGGGTTGCCGGCGAGCAGCGAGCCGACCAGCGGCAGCACCGTAAACGCGGCGGCGAGCGAGACCTCGTAGATCGCGCTGAAGGTGCGGCGATGCTGCGCTGGCATGAGTTCGGCGGCGATCGGAAACGGCGCCGACACCGCAAACCCGCCGCCAAACCCGGTCAGCAGACGAAGGATGATGAGTTGCTCGGCGCTTTGGACAAGCGGGATCAGCAGCGTGAAGAAGGTCGTCGCCGCAACGCCGATCACCATGATTGTCTTGCGGCTGAAATGGTCGGAGATCGCCGAGGCGGCAAACCCGCCGACACAGATCATCGAGGTCGACGCAATCGCCAGATAGCGGATTTCCGGCGGGGTCATGTGCAGCGGCTCTTTGGCCAGCAGCAGCAGAGAGCCGGTCATCACCAGATCGTAGCCGTCGACAAAGCCGACCAGCCCGAGCACTGCGATGATCATCAGGTGGTAGGAGCTGAACGGAATGCTGTCGAGCTTGCGGCCCAGCGTGCGGCCGGCCGCGCTGCTCGAACCGCCGGCAAAAGCTGCCGCCATGTCGGCCTCCGTGTTCGTGCCGGGACGGGCGATGCCGACCCCGTGCGTTATGAACACCGAACCTAGACGAGCCGCGTCAAACGGTCACATGAATTCGGCAGAGGGTCCCGGCCTTCGCCGGGGTCACGACGTATCAGTGCGTCGTCACTTGCGCAGCAGGAACTCGCGACCGGCCTTGACCATTGGCTTGCCGCCGAAGGCGATGATGTCGGCGGTGGCATAGGTCTCGCGCCAAGCTTCCGGCAGATAGGAACCGGTGCCGATCGCGTCGATCGGCGCGTTCGCGATCGCCATCATCCGGCATTTCTGCGGGCCAAATCCTGAACTGGCGACGATCCGCGCCTTGGGAAACCCGGCCTTGTCCAGTACCAGACGCATCTGCCATAGCGCCGCCGCCGAGACGCCGGTGCCGACGAGGTCGCGCAGTTCGTCCTCGGTGCGGTAGCCACGGATCGATTGCGGCGCCTGAGCCTCGAGGATCGCGTAGGAGAGGCCGAGATCGAGTCCCTCGCAGTAGCGCCCGCCCGGCGTGTCCATGCGGAAAGCGAGGTTGCCGCTCGCCGCCAGCTCCGGAAAGCGCCGGCACACCGCGACCGCGTCGCTGGTCTCGCGGCCGAAATAGTCGACCAGCACGGTCAAGGCCTCGTCGGGGAAGGTTTCGCGGAACATCTCGGCGGCACGCACGGTCGAGCCGGCGTAGCCGATGAGCGCGTGCGGCATCGTGCCGATGCCCTTCTCCTTGCCGAAATAGGGCGCGGTCGCATCCGCCGCGCAGCCGATAAAGCCGATCGCGTCGGCCACCTTCTTCGCGTGCGCCGAGCCGACCGACGCCGCATAGGCCATCAGCTCGGCCATCTCGGCGCCGGCGCAATGCCGCGCATCCATCGCGAGGAACGCGACCTTGGGCAGCTCGGCACACATCGCCGACGCGTTGTAGGCGGCGACGCAAGCCGGCCCCAGTTTCTGCAGCATCACCGTCTCGAGGTCGACGAGATGGTAGAGCGGCCCGGTGATGTAGAGGATCGGGTCGCCGGCGCCGACGACCTCACCTTCCGGGCGGTTCACCTCGATGTCGAATTTGACGCCGCGCGAAGCGGCCATGGCCTCGAGGAAATCGATCGCCAGCCGCGGGGTCGAAATGACCGGCCGGCGCATGAACACCGCGTAGGTGGCGCGGCGATCGCCGAACTGCTCGACGATCGCCTTGGTCTTGAGGAAGTAGCTGTCGGTGTGCGCGGCGAGGTTTCGCTCCCGCTCGCTCGCCGCGCCTCCGGCCAGATCGTTCGCCACCTCTGCGCCCTACTTGGCCGCCGCCATCAGGCGAGCCGCGCCAAAGCCCTTGCTGGTCTGGCGGGCGCGCTTCAGGGCCTCGGCGATCTCGAAGGCCAGCTCAAGCGCCTGGCTGGCGTTGAGCCGCGGGTCGCAATGCGTCAGGTAGTTGGCGCTCAGCCCCTCTTCGCTGATCGCCTGCGCACCGCCGAGGCATTCGGTGACGTCCTGGCCGGTCAGCTCGAAATGCACCCCGCCCGCATGCGTCCCCTCCGCGGCATGGACCTCGAAGGCGGCATGCAGCTCGGCGAGAATGCGATCAAAGCGCCGCGTCTTGAGACCATTGGCGGCGGTGATCGTGTTGCCGTGCATCGGGTCGATGCACCACACGACCCTCTTGCCCTCGCGCTCGACGGCGCGAATGAGCGGCGGCAGCTTCTCAGCCACCTTGTCGGCGCCGACGCGGGTGATGAGAGTCAGCCGGCCGGGCACATTCTTTGGGTTGAGCCGGTCGATGAGGCGCAGCAGATCGTCGGTCTCGAGAGTCGGCCCGCATTTCATGCCGATCGGGTTCTTGATCCCGCGCATGAACTCGACATGCGCGCCGTCAAACTGCCGCGTGCGGTCGCCGATCCACACCAGATGGGCCGAGCAGTCGTACCACTGGTCGGTGGTCGAATCGACGCGGGTCAGCGCCTCTTCATACGAGAGAAACAGTCCCTCATGCGCGGTGTAGAACTCGGTCTCGCGGATTTGCGGCGTCGTCTCGGAGGTGATGCCGCAAGCCTCCATAAAGCCCAGCGTCTCGGTCAGCCGATCAGCGAGCTCACGGTATCGCTCGCCCTGGGTCGAGCCCGTCACAAAATCCTGGTTCCAGGCGTGAACCCGGTGCAGATCGGCGTAGCCACCCTGGGCAAAGGCGCGCAGCAGGTTCAGGGTCGCGGCGGACTGGCTGTAGGCCTGAACCATGCGCGCCGGATCGGGTACCCGCCCATCGGCATCGAAATCGAGCCCGTTGATGATGTCGCCGCGATAGGACGGCAGGGTCACGCCGTCTTGCGTCTCGGTGTCGGACGAACGCGGCTTGGCGAACTGCCCGGCCATGCGGCCCACCTTCAC
>DATMLO010000169.1:0-3789 GCA_035570495.1 Allostellaceae bacterium
AGGCGGCGCCGCCGGCCGGCTATTACTATCCCGAGCTGGTGGCCCACCCGGTCGAGATCACCAATTTCCGCGAGATCTACAACGATCATATCGGCGCGCATGTGATGGCCTTTGTGCTGGCCTTTGCCCGCGGCTTGCAGCGCTATATCCCGCAGCAATTGCGCCGCGAATGGAACAAGCCGGCGCAGAACGAGGGGGTGGTCCACCTGCCCGAGGCGACGGCGTTGATCGTCGGCGTCGGCGGCATCGGCAGCGAGATCGCGCGCCTTTGCGCGGCCTTCGGCATGCGCGTCTTGGGTGTCGACGAGCGCCGCCGCGACAAGCCACCGGGGGTGGCCGCGCTGCACCGCGCCGACGAATTGGACGCGCTGTTGCCGCAGGCCGATTTCGTGATCCTGACCGTGCCGCACACGCCCGAGACCGAGGGCTTTATGAACCGGGCGCGGTTCCGCGAGATGAAAAAGACCGCGTTCTTCATCAACATCGGGCGCGGGCGGACGACCAGGCTCGACGACCTCGCCGCGGCGATCGAATCGGGCGAGATCGCCGGCGCCGGGCTCGACGTGTTCGAGGAGGAGCCGTTGCCGCAGGGCCACAAGCTATGGACGCTGCCGGGCGTGTTGCTGACCCCGCACACCGCCGGCTACGGCCCCTATCTCGACGAGCGCCGCTACGCGATCATCCTCGACAATTGCCGCCGTTTCCTCGCCGGCGAGAAGCTGCGCAACCTCGTCGACAAAGCGCACTGGTTCTGAGGGGGAGCGGAAGCCGGCTGCTGTGTTTCTGGTTCGTTCTTGACAAATGCGCTCTTCGCGCGTATGAGTCCGGGAATTTATCCAATGTAAGGACGACCGAATGCTTTCTCTGGAGGCGGCGCGCGCGGAGTGGGCGAGGCGCTCCCGTATGCGTTCGCCTGAGGCGGTTATGAGCATCACCGAAGACGGGCTGGTTCTCGGCGGTGCTGGCTAAATGGTCCGCGACTCCGGCGGGACGCCGCTACTGATGATCGATGGCGCCGAGGAGCGAGTTCTCGCATTGCTGGCCGCGGCGTACGGCAAGGCGGTCGGACCCTCCGTCCTTGGCAATATCCGCCGGGCTGCGGCGGAGTGGGGCCGCGGCGAGCCCTGCCTCGCGCAGATCCATCTCGCCCAAAGCGGGCTGCCAAGATTGCCGGATTTGGAGGAAGCATCGTTTCGCCTGTTTCTTGGCGATAATCTGCTCGCCGGCGGTGTTTCCTCGCGCGAACTGATTAAAGCCTGCGGGATCAACCCAACGGCACTCGACCTTTTCAAGAGCGGCTACGACCCAAACCAGCCGCGCGTCCCGGCCGGCAACCCGGACGGCGGGGAATGGACTACGGAGAGCGTGTCGCCGGTCGCGAGCGCCCACAGCAAACCCCAGGTGCAGTCGAAAAACTACACGCCAGTCTACGGTTTGCCACACGACGCTGTCGTGGTGTCGCCGCCTCACGGAAAGCCCATTCCCGATAAGAGTCAAAAACAAAGTCTTTGATGGCGCCGCCCAGTGCCGATTTCCGAGCAGTTTATGCGGCCGGCCAGGCGATTGGATCATTGCCGCCGTTTCAGCAATACCCCCATGCAGGTGCGGACATTGGACAGGGCGGTACATATGATTTTCAGAGAGATGTGCCTAATCTTAAATTTTATCACGCTTATACAAACTCCGCCAATTACGCGGTCGGCGTGTATATGGCCGGGGCCGGCTATGCGCTTTCTGTAACTCTTCTGCTCGCAAAATATTATGCCTGGGAGCACTCAGCCAACTACAATGTTCAGGATCGAGAAAAATGGATCACTCGCGGCTGGGAGGACGGTAATGCCGGCGCCTGGAGATGATCCATACGGCCAGATCTTCTTCCATTGTTCGGGGTGGGCTGTGGAGCCGCGCGGTGCTAATCGCAGCATTAGGCGGCCTGGCGTTTGCGGGCTTTTACGTCGTTCAACGTATCGAGTGGGGAGTTGTTTTGGGTCCTATTATAGGTGACAGCGGTGTTCTTGAAGATTTGGCAATAAACCGCAGGGGCGATGAGGTTTTAGCATTGACCGACGCCGCTGAACCCAAGGCCCCGGATAGGACGGACATTCGGCTCAGACCCGCCCACAGCTGGTTTTGGATGCCGCTGCTTAGTTCCGAAAGCTACGGCGTTCATGTAAATCTGAAATGGAGGAGTGCCGATATGCTCGAAGTCGACCTCGATTTCGGCTGTTTCTCCCAAATGACGCACCCGATTGACAGGATCGGCTCGATCCACGTGGTTTATCACTTTACCTATAATAACCCGATGCTCGATTTGGATCTTGCACAATCTGCTTTCCCCGACAGCTCGGTCTGCAAAGGACTACGTCCCTCCGGCTGATCTAACCGCTGGCGTTGCGCTAAAGCGCGCGGCGCGCCTTGAGCGCGGCGGTCAGGGTGCCGTCGTCGAGAAAATCGAGCTCGCCGCCGATCGGGACGCCCTGGGCGAGGCGGGTGAGCTTGACCTCGCTTCCGGCGACGCGGTCGGCGAGGTAGTGCGCGGTGGTCTGTCCTTCGACGGTCGCGTTCAGCGCCAGGATCAGCTCCTGGCCGGGTTCGAGGCGGGCGATCAGCCGGTCGATCGACAGATCCTCGGGGCCGACCCCGTCGAGCGCCGACAAGGTCCCGCCCAGCACGTGATAGCGGCCGCGGAAGGCGCCGGTGCGTTCGAGCGCCCAGAGGTCGGCGAGGTCCTCGACGACGCAGATGACGCCGTCGTCGCGTTCGGGATCGCGGCAGATCGCGCACGGCTCGACGGTGTCGAGGTTGCCGCAGACCGGGCACGGGCGGATCGCCGCGGCCGCCCGCGCCAGCGCCGCGGCCAGTGGGTCGAGCAGGCTTTCGCGCCGCTTGATCAGATGCAAGGCCGCGCGCCGCGCCGAGCGGGGCCCGAGCCCCGGCAGTTTGGCGAGCAGCTGGATCAGCGCGTCGAGCTCGCCGGACAATTGGTCAGAACGGCAGCTTCATGCCGCCCGGCAATTGCAGGCCGCCGGTCAGCTTCTGCATCTCCTCCTCAGAATAGGCGGAGACCTTGCGCCTGGCGTCGCTGAACGCGGCGACGATCAGGTCTTCCAGGACCTCGACCTCGGCCGGATCGAGCAAGGATTTGTCGATCTTGACGCTCTTGATGTCGCTCTTGCCGTTCAAGATCAAGGTGACCATGCCGCCGCCAGCGACCCCGGTCATCTCGACGGCTTCGAGCTGGGCCTGCATCTCGGCCATCTTTTCCTGCATGGCCTGCGCCTGCTTCATCAGCTGACCGATGTTCTTCATGATATGTCCTCTTCCGGGTTGGCCTCTTCCGGGTTGGCCTCTTCGGGATTGGCCTCATCCGTGTCCGCTTCCGGCGCATCTTCCGGCCCGTCGGTCGCGGCAAAGCGCTCGCGCACCGCGGCGATGGTCGCACCGGGAAAGGTCTCCAGCACCGCCTGGACCAACGGGTGGCGGGCCACCTCGTTCCGCAGCGCGCGGTCGTGCGAGGCTTCCTGCTGGCGCAGGGTCGGGTCGCCCTCGGCCTCGGAGATCGCGATCAGCCAGCGCGTGCCGGTCCACTCGCTCAAGAGCTGGCCGAGCCGGTTGGCGAGGTCGCGCGGGGCGCCGGCGGCTGGCCGCAGCTCGATCCGCCCCGGCTCGAAATGGACGAGGTGACAGTGCGACACGAGATGCGCGCGGATCACCGGTTCGCGCCGCTGCTCGAACAGCGCGAGCACCTCGGCAAAGCTCTGCGGCATCGGGTCGCGAGCCGGAGCCGGC
>DATMLO010000170.1:0-5898 GCA_035570495.1 Allostellaceae bacterium
GAGCAGGGTCAGCGTCGGATAAACCACACCGGGACTGGGGCTGTACATCCCGCCAAACTGCTCTTCGATTGTCTTGATCAGCTCGTAGCCATAGCGCGGCCGTTCAGCGATCAGCTGCAGCAGCACATAGCGCAGATCGCCATGATCGAAGACCCGGCTGAGCCGCCCGCCGCGCCCGCCGCCGCGGTGATGGCCGCCGAAACGGCCGCTGGCGAAGCCGAAGTCATTTCTTGCATGCCGGCGTTCGCCGCGGGCATGTCGATTTGCGAACATAATAAATTCCTTTTTCAACGGAACATCGCCCCAGTGCTCGGCCGGGGCGTACTCCAATGCGCCGGCGCCATTTCAGGCGGTGGGCAACAGCTCCGGCCGATAGGTCCGCCGCAACGTTTCGAGCTTCAACGGCACCGGGGTGCCGAGCCACAGCGCATACTTGCTGTGATCATCGACCGAATCGTCGGTCAGCGGATGGATCAGGACGTCGAGACCCTCGCGGTTCAGCATCAGCCACGGCACGACGTTGGCGAACTCGGCGGTGGTGAAGATGATCTGCAGGTTGGCGATCGGGTGCGGCCCGACCGGCCCATCCCGGAAGCCCCCGAACTCGACCGGGAATTTGCTGCCGATCGCAGCGGCGAGCCGCTCGGCGACCGGGCGCGTCGCGGTGTCGTAATAGACGTGAGCGTGATAGCCGCTCAGCTCGGCGGCCGCAGCGGGTTCTTCAGTCATGAGGTCATTCCTCGATAGTGTTTCGACATAACGAAACTAAGATATATCGAAATCCACTCTCGTCAACCCCCCTTGCAACGCACCCGCACCAAAATCAGCTAAGGTGGGGCATGCTCTCAAAAAGGCGAGGCGGATGAGCGACAGGCACGAGCACGAACCCGTCGACTGGAAAATCCACGGGGTCAAAATCATCCCCGGCGACCAGCTCGACCCGAACACCGCGCAGACCCCTGGCATGGACCGCGCCGCGGCGATCAATCTCGCTCGGGTCGGAGCGCAAAAGATCTGGGCCGGGACGGTCAAGATCCACCCCAACGCCAAAACCGGCGCGCATCATCATGGCGCGCTCGAAACCGTGATCTATGTCGTGAAGGGGCGGGCGCGGATGCGGTGGGGCGCGCATCTCGACTATGTCGCCGAGGCCGGTCCCGGCGATTTCATCTTTGTCCCGCCCTATGTCCCGCACCAGGAGATCAACGCGTCAACCGACGCGCCGCTCGAATGCGTGGTGGTGCGCAGCGACAACGAGGCGGTCGTCGTCAATCTCGACATCGAACCGGTCGAGCGCCCGACGGAAATACCCTGGGTCGACCCGATCCACCGCCAGCCGTAGCAGCCCCTCGCCGCTCGCGCATCCCCACGGTCAGGTCGCCGCAGCGAACCCGTTTTGCGGGTTTTTTAGGTCGAGATTAGGTGACCTGCTCCGCCGCTGGCCCGATGGGAAAATCAAAATATCTGACGCACTGAACGATAGGGAATCGTAGACCTGACTATGTTGTCCTGGCTAATGGAGATACCTTTTGCGAAAATGAAATCACTGAGTTCAGCATCGAGACCACACGGTGCTGCCGGGCCGAGACATATCCTGTAAATGGGGAAATCTGTTGTTGATTCCCAATTCTGAATAGGAATCTCTAAATAAGTTACTATATTGCTGTTCCGTTCACGCACTTTGAAACATTCACGCTTTAATATTTGGTCACGCTTTTGATGAACGAAAAAACGATACTCGTTTTCTGACTTCCAGCAATCGCCCTTGAACAAGCTGGAGATCATAAATAGATGATCACACAATTTTTCGATGTCACCGCCTGTCCATTTTTTTATAATAGATTCAATTAACTGTTTCAAGCGCTCCGGGTCATACGACATAGGACAGACAATAACAGTCGGATTATCTGGTATGATTTTACTGATATAGATGTGTGGATTATTAAATGCAGAGGCCTTGAAGGACAACACCACTCCGTTTCCATCGTCCGAGTAATTCCGCCACTGTGAAAGATCGTCATGCTCAAAGCTAAAGCTTGCGCTGAAGAAACGAAAATCGTGAAATACCCTTTTAGTGCTATCGTCGAGACGTGTCGCATCGTAGCTTCGGCCTTTGGCGCAAAGGATTGACTTTGCTAGGTCTATGCCATGCGAAATCTCTGATGGATCATTCAAATGCGCGCGTTCGGTGAACCACATTTGCCCGCTGTCCAAAATTCCTAGTGCGCCCTTTACGCTGGTGTAGTGATGCACGGCAGGCATGGAACGTGTGTTAAGTGCACCAATGTATTTTTGTATCGGCTCCCAAAGATCGCTAATTAACGTTGCGCGTGTCATGATACCTATTCCTCTTCTCACCTTCCCTCTAGTGGGGGTTGATATAGGTTGGTAGCTGACCGGGTGGTTGCACGGTATAGCCGCCGTTCGGTGTCGGATTGACATAGGTCGGCAGCTGGCCGGGCGGTTGGATCACGTAGCCGCCGTTCGGTGTCGGGTTGGCATAGGTCGGCAGCTGACCGGGCGTTTCCTGCGTGTAGCCGCCGTTCGGTGTCGGGTTGACATAGGTCGGCAGCTGACCGGGCGGTTGGATGGCGTAGCCGCCGTTCGATGTCGGGTTGGCGTAGGTCGGCAGCTGGCCGGGCGGTTGGATCGCGTAGCCGCCGTTCGGTGTCGGGTTGGCAAAGGTCGGCAGTTGGCCGGGCGGTTGGATCGTGTAACCGCCGGTTTGCGCGGTAGCACTCCTAGTGATAGTAAGCAACGCGAACACGGCGGCGGTGATGACGTAAAATTTGGCGGTCATGGCTCCTCCCCGAAAATCTACATGTGGTGTTTTTTGCGCGTCAGGAGGTAGCTGTCAAAGTCGCATAAGCTCGATTATATGCACGTTAACGGTTAGGTATTCGAGCAATGGGTATCAGGTTTAACTTGGCAGCGGGCGATGCTCCGCTCCGACGATTACTCGCCCGGCCGGCCTGCGAACGCGTACAATCGACCGGGCACCGGGCGATCGACCGTTTCCCTGCACAGCCCTTCGCTTTCACGCGGACGACGAAAAGATCAGTCGGTCAGTACAGCCGGGTGCGGTAGCTTTCGGCGGTTTGGCGCTCGGCTTCGTCGGGGTCGATGCCGCCGATCTGCTCGGCGATGATGCGGCCCAACGGCGGGAACGCGCCGCGCGCGACGTGCTTTTCCGGGTTCCACAAATCGGAGCGGATCAATGCCTTGCCGCAGTGGAAATAGATCTCCTCCGCGGCGACCAGGATGCCGCTGCGCGGCGCCTTGCCGTTGACCGCGAGCGGTTCAAGAAGGGCGGGGTCGGTTGTCACGCTCGCCCGGCCGTTGACGCGCAGGGTCTCGTTGATCCCCGGCACAAAAAAGATCAGACCGACGCCGGGCCGGGCCAACAGGTTGCCGAGTGTGTCGACGCGGTTGTTGCCGAGCCGGTCGGGGATCAAGAGGGTCGTGTCGTCGACGACCCGCACAAAGCCCGGCATGTCGCCTTTGGGCGAGGCGTCGCAGCGGCCCGACGGGTCGGACGAGGCGATCACCAGAAACGGCGACAGCGCGATGAAGTTGCGGCAGTGCCGGTCGAACCGGGTCAGCTCCTTTTTGAGCGACCGCTCGTTCGGCGCGCCATAGATTTCGCGCAGCTGACGCGGGTCTTCGATCGTGTCCATCGACCGCATTCTCCAGAAGATTCTTTATCACTATGCGCGAACCGAGGGGAAAGCGCCATTAGGATTGGCATTGGCGGCGGCGGCGAGTATTGGTCGGATGACGGCGCGAGGAGGCGGGGGATGAGCGGTCGCGCAATGGTGGAAGCGGTCGGGACATTTATGGGCGTGCCCGCCTCGCGCGATCTCTCGGGTTGCCGGGCGGCGGTGCTCGGTATTCCGTTCGATTGCGGTTTTCACCCGACGCGCATCGGCGCGCGGCTCGGACCGAGCTCGATCCGCGAGCATTCGGCGCTGGTGCGGCGCTATGAGCCGCCGCTGCGCGATTTCGACCCGGTCGCGCGCCTCGGTCTCGTCGATTATGGCGATGTCAAAGTCCGTTCCGGCTATGTCGCCGAGGCGTTCGAAAACATCGAGGCGGCGGTGACGGCGATCGTCGAGGCGGGTGCGGTCCCGCTGACGATGGGCGGCGACGGGGCGGTGACCCTGCCGCAATTGCGCGCGTTGCATCGCCGCCACCCCGATCTCGTCGTGTTGCACATCGATGCCCACACCGACACCTACCCCGATGACGGCGAGAGCAAATTCACCAACGCCACGACCTTTACCCGCGCCGCCGAGGAGGCCGTCGTCGATGCGAAAAACTCGATCCATTTGGGGGCGCGGGGTGCTGTCGCCATGCCCGGCCTGTTCGAATACACCCGCAATTGGGGCTACGAGCTGATCCCTGGAGTCGAACTCGATGCTCTGGGGATACCGGCGGTCTTGGCGCACATCCGCCGGCGGCTCGCCGGGCGGCCGGTGTACTTGTGCTTCGACATGGATGTGTTCGACCCGTCGGTGGCGCCGGGGGTGTGCACGCCGAGCTGGGGCGGGCTCGGCGCCAAGGAGGGCCTCACGATCCTCGACGGGCTTGCCGAACTCGATTTTGTCGCGTTCGACGTCAACACGGTAAGCCCGCCGCATGACAATGCCGGGATGACCGCCTATCTCGCCGGCACCGTCATGCACAAATGCCTGCAGCTCGCTTGCGCCGGGCTGGAGCGCGGCCGGTCGAACCAATTGGCCCCTTGAGCATGAGCGCGAACGGCTTCCGCGTCGAATATGAGGAGCGGCCCGAAGGCGGCCGCGTCGTGCGGCTGACGATCGACAACCGGGCCAAGCTCAACAGCCTCGATTCGGCGCTGTTGGCTGAGATCGTCGCGACGATGGCCGGGGTCGCCGCCGATCCCGAATTGCGCCTCGCGATCCTCTCCGGCGCCGGCGGCCGGGCGTTTGTCGGCGGCGCCGATGTCGGCGAGATCGCGGCCCTCGATCATGCGAGCGCCCGCCAATTCATCACGCTGGTGCATCGCTGCTGCGCCGCTTTCCGCCGACTCCCGGTCCCGGTCATCGCCCGCATCGACGGCTATGCGCTCGGCGCCGGGCTCGAGATCGCCGCCGCCTGCGACCTGCGTGTCGCGAGCGATAGCTCGGTCTTTGGCATGCCGGAGGTGGCGATCGGCATCCCGTCGGTTGTCGAAGCGGCGTTGTTGCCGAAATTGGTGGGCCAGGGGCGCGCCCGCCGGCTGCTGCTGACCGGCGAGACGATCGATGCGGCGGAGGCGCTCGGCTGGGGTCTGGTCGATATCGTCGTGTCGGCCGAGGGTCTCGACGCTGCGGTCGAGCGTCTGGCGCAGCCGATCCTCGCCGCCGGTCAGAGGGCGGTTCGGTTACAAAAGTCGCTGATCCTCGATTGGGAGGAATTGCCGGCCGAAGCCGCGATCGCCCGCGGCATCGACGCTTTTGTCAGCGCCTTCGACACCGACGAGCCGGCGCGGATGGCCGGCGCGGCACTCGCGCGCCTGCATGCCCGCCGCACATCGCAATAAAATGCAATCTTGATAAAGCACGGGATCAATCTCCCTCTCCGCCCTTTAGGGGGAGAGGGAGGGGCCCGCGCCAGCGGCGCGGCAGGGTGAGGTGGGCATCCGCCAGTGCTGTCGGTCCCCCACCTCGCCCCAACCCTGTCCGACGGTTAGACCGATATCCGATACTGTCGCCCCCGCAAAAGCGGGGGTCCAGGGCAACCGCCGCAGCGCCGGCCCCTAGGTTCCCGCTTTCGCGGGAACGACAATCGAGCTAATGAGTTCGCCGCATTTCTTTAGCAGTCCAATTGTGATGAGCCGGGAGACTATGTTTACGACCCTATCCGACGAGCAGCGCCGCTTTGTAGAGACCGTGC
>DATMLO010000171.1:0-20229 GCA_035570495.1 Allostellaceae bacterium
CCAGCAGATTGATCGCTTGGCGTACCGCCATGTCGGTAAGGAACGGGTGCTGCGTCTTGATGCTCGAGTACTCGCCGTCGACCTCCTTCGTGGGGTCGGTGTAGTTGAGCTGAATGTGTTCGATATTGCCGCAGGCGAAGATCTGGACGTGGCCCTTGCCGGTCTCCTCGAGGCGCTTCAACAGCTCGTCCTCGACCTGCATATTCCAGGCGAAATCATACTCGCCGGTCTGCAGCACGGCGCGCGCCGCCGACACCGCGTCGCCGCCGCCCTTCATCTCGACCGAGTCGAAATAGGGCCGGTTCGGCAGGTGGTAGTTGGGGTTCATCTTGCCGCGGACCAGATCGCCGGGCTTGAAGTCGACAAACATGTAGGGGCTGGTGCCGACCGGCGCGAGGTTGGCCGGGGCTTCGCGCGAATTGGCGCCCTTGTACTGCTCGAAAAGGTGCTTCGGGATCATCATCCCGCGCACGCTGACAAAGGCGTCGGCCCAGAACGGTGTCGGCTGCGCGAAGTCGATCTTGATCGTGTAGTCGTCGACCTTGGAGACCTTGATGTCCTTGTAGGTGCCGATCGTCGTCGCGGCGGTCGCCGGGTCGGAGGCGTATTCCCAGTTGAAGATGCAATCGTCGGCGGTGAAGGCCTGGCCGTCATGCCATTTGACGCCCTGCTTCAGCTTCCAGACGACCCATTTCGCATCCTTGTCGACCGTGCCGGCCTCGACGCTCGGTATTTCCGCGGCGAGGATCGGCACGAGATTGCCACCCGGGTCCCAGCCGGCGAGCGGCTCATAAAAGATGCGCGAGCCGTCCTGGTCCTTGGTGCCGACCGCGAAATGCGGGTTGAGCAGGGTCGGGCCCTGCCACCACAACAGCTTGAGCGTGCCGCCTTCGCCGGCCTTTGTCGGCTTGTAATCGGTGGCGCTGGCGGCCATCGCGACGCCGCTATGGGCAAGCAGCTGGGTGACGAACGGCGCGCTGAAGCCGAGCAGCATCATCTCGCTCAGAAATCGGCGGCGCGAGCGCTGGCCGGTTCGCATCTCGTCGATCTTTCGACGCAGTTGCCGTTCATTCATCGCCATTGACGCCCCCTGTCCTCAAAGTGCCTATTTCCGCGGCAGCGGCTCAAATCAGTACCCCCTTTTGGGACAGCGCGGGAGTCCACAGGTTATCGCAGGCGATGGCCACGGCCCGCCCGGCGCTCTCACAGCAATTTCGGTGCCGCGACCGGGGCTGGCGGCGTGACGGCGTGGCTCGGGTTGTGCATGATCCGTGGGCATGACGGGAGGAACGGTCATGGCGAAGACAAAGGCACAAATCGCGGCTCTGGCGCCGGGTTTTGACCTCATCGTCAAGGGCGGACGGCTTATCGATCCGAAAAACGGTATCGACGGCTCGCGCGATATCGGCATCAAGAAGGGCCGCGTCGCGGCGGTCGCGCCCCGGCTCGACGCCGGCAATGCGAAAATCATCGACGCGAAGGGCCTCATCCTCACCCCCGGCCTCATCGACACGCACGCCCATGTCTATGAGCATGTCTCGGGTGATTTCGGGCTCAACCCGGACCTGGTGGGCATCCGCACCGGGGTGACGACCGTCGTCGACCAGGGCGGGCCCAGCGCGCTGACCTTTGACGGGTTCCGCCGCTTCATCGTCGACAAGGCAAAGACCCGCGTCCTCGCCTTTATCTCGGCCTATCTCGCCGGCGGGCTCTTGGGCCACCGCTATGTCGACCTGTACGGCCCCAGCGGCATCAATGTGAAAGCCATCGTCAAGGCGGCGCGCGACAACCCCGATTTGGTGCGCGGCATCAAGGCGCATGCCGAGCCCGGCGGTTATTCGCGCTGGGGCATGAAATCGATGAAGCTCGCGAAGGAGGCCTCACGCGAGCTGCAACTGCCGGTCTACATCCATCTCGGCACGCTGTGGCCCGAGGCCGAGGGCAAGAAGGTCAAGCCCGCCAAGATCATCGACAAGGTCGTGCCGCTGCTCGACCCGGGCGACATCCTGGCGCATCCGTTCACCCGCTTTCCGTCCGGCTTTGTCGCCAAGGACGGCTCGATCCATCCGCTCATCAAGGAAGCGATCGCCAAGGGCGTGCGCATCGATGTCGGGCGCGGCGCGCATTTCAGCTTCAAGAATGCCGAGACCGTGCTCGCCGCCGGAATCGTGCCGTTCACGCTCGGTGCCGACCTGCACGGCTACAACGTGCGGCTCAAGGATGGCGGTCGCGCGTATCGCGGCATGTTCACCGGCGAGGGCGTCGACTCGATCATCGCCGAAGACCGCGCCTCGCCCTTCGAGCGCCCGTACAGCCTGCATCATGCGATGACCGAGCTGGTCGCGCTCGGCGTGCCGCTTGTCGAGGTGATGCGCATGGCGACCGAGAACGCCGCGATCATGCTCGGCCTCGAAGACGAGATGGGGGCGCTGTCGGTCGGCATGCCCGCCGACATCTCGGCGATGCGGATCATCGACGGCAACTGGACGCTGGTCGACAGCGAGCAGGTCACGCACAAGGCCAGGCAGCTGATCCATCCCGAATTCGCGATCCGCGCGGGCAAGCTCCACCGCGCCGACTCGCCGCTGCTGCCGAGCGTCGCGGCGATGGCCGCCTAGACTCCACGCCTCTCGCCGCCCATCTTTGGGCGATGAGCGAAGATGTCGAGCTGCTGATCGCCGGCGGCGGGCTCAACGGCATGGTGCTCGGCATTGCCTGCGCCGATGCCGGGCTGCGGGTCGCGGTCGTCGACCGGCAAGACCCCAAGACGATGCTCGGCGAAAAATTCGACGGGCGTACGTCTGCTATCGCGTATGGCTCGAAGCTGGTACTCGACGGCATCGGGGTGTGGCCGATGGTGGCGGCCAAGGCCGAGCCGATCCGCGAAATCCGCGTCGCCGACGACGATTCCCCGCTGTTTCTGCATTACGACCAGAAGGAGCTCGGCCCAGGGAGCTCAAACAACGCGCCGCTCGGCTACATCGTCGAGAACCGGGTGCTGCGCCGCGCCCTGTTCGAGCGCGCGAAGGCGCTGCCGAGTTTCAGCCTGCTCGCGCCACGCGTCGTCGGAACGGTGACCAGCGACACCGGCAGCGCCGTCGCGACGCTCGGCGACGCAACGCGCATCCATGCGCGGCTTGTCGCCGCCGCCGATGGCAAGGACTCGCCGCTGCGCCAGGCCGCCGGCATCCGTACGGTCGAGTGGCGCTATAAGCAGGCCGGCATCGTCACAACCGTCGCGCATGAGCGCCCGCATGCCGGGATCGCGATCGAGCATTTCCTGCCGGCGGGGCCGTTCGCGATCCTGCCGATGACCGATGAGCCATCAATGGATGCGGCGCTACCGCGCCGCGGGCGCTCGTCGATCGTCTGGACCGAGAATGCCTCGCTCGCGCCGCATCTCGTGAAGCTGCCCGAGGCGGAATTTGCGGTGGAACTCGGCGCGCGGTTTGGCGATTTTCTCGGGCGCATCGAGCCGGTCGGGCCGCGCTGGACCTATCCGCTGTCGCTGATGCAGGCCGAGCGCTACACCGCGCGGCGGCTAGCGCTGGTCGGTGAGGCGGCGCATGTGATCCACCCGATCGCCGGCCAGGGCCTCAATGTCGGCATTCGCGACTGCGCGGCGCTCGCCGAGGCGGTGATCGACGCGCGCCGGCTCGGCCTCGACATCGGCGACGATCACGTGCTCGAACGCTACCAGCGCTGGCGGCGGCTCGACGCGGTGCTGCTCGCCGGCGTCACCGACGGGCTCAACCGCCTCTTCTCCAACCGCATCGCGCCCTTAAAGCTGCTTCGCGACATGGGGCTCGCCGCGGTCAACAAGATGCCGCCGCTCAAACGCCTGTTGATGCAACACGCGATGGGCACGCTCGGCGACCGCCCGCGTCTCGCCCGCGGCGAGCGGCTCTAGCCCTCCGCTGGCCGCACCATGTCGATATGCGGGACGCCGAAATCGTCATACGGCGAGGTCGAGCGGACAAAGCCAAAGCTGGCGTAGAACGGCTCGAGATACGTCTGCGCGCCGATCTCGATGCCGCATCCCGGATAGAGCGACGCCGCAAGCCGCAGCGCCTCCCCAACCATCAGCCGCGCATGGCCGTTGCCGCGCGCGCCCTCGGCGACGGCGACCCGGCCGAGCCGCACCGGCGAGCGGATTTCACCCTCGCCCTCGGGCGCGATGAGCCGCAGATAGCCGATAAGTTCGCCGTCGCACCGCAAGGTGAGGTGCCGCGCGCCATCGTCGCGTCCGTCGAGGTCTGGATAGGGCGAGGCCTGTTCGACGATAAAGATCGCCTGGCGGAACGCCAGGAACTCATAAAGCTCGTCCATCGAAAGCTCTGCCCAGTCACGCCACGCGAGGGTCATGTTTTCGGGAATCGTCACGCCAGCGCCGCCGTTTCCGCCTATACTCCAGCTCCCGATCCTGCCGCGAAAGGGCCGCCATGGAAACCATCGCTCTCAATGGCCGAGCCTATCGCCGCCCGAGCCGGCCGACCGTCGTGATCTGCGCCGATGGCTGCGATCCCAGCTATCTTGACGCCGGGATTGCGGCGGGCGTGTTACCGACCATCGCCGGGTTCCGTGAGCACGGCTTCTTCCGCTTTGCCGACGCGGCGATGCCGACCTTCACCAACCCCAACAATGTCTCGATCGTCACCGGCGTGCCGCCCTCGGTGCACGGCATCTCGGGCAATTTCGCGCTCGATCGCGACAGCGGCGCCGAAGTGATGATGACCGATCCGGCGATGCTGCGCACCCCGACCCTCCTGGCGCTGATGGCGCAAGCCGGGGTCGCCACCGCCGCGATCACCGCCAAGGACAAGCTGCGCAAGATGCTCGGGCATGGCTGGCGCGGGGTCTGTTTCTCGTCGGAATTCGCCGACAAATGCACGGTCGAGGAGCATGGCATCGCGGATGTTGAGGCGCTGGTCGGCCGGCCCAAGCCCGACATGTATTCGGCCGATCTATCGCTGTTTGTGCTCGACGCCGGGATCAGGCTCGTCGAGCAGGGCCGCGCCGAGCTGCTTTATCTGTCGCTGTCGGATTATGTGCAGCACGGCCACGCGCCGGATGAGCCGGAAGCACTCGACTTCCACCAGGCGCTCGACCGGCGCATCGCCCGGCTGATGGAATTGGGCTGCCTCGTCGGCGTCACCGCCGATCACGGCATGAACGACAAGGCGCTGCCCGATGGCGCGCCGCACGTCATCTTTCTCGAAGACGTGCTGAACCGGCAGTTCGGCGCCGGCGCGGTGCGGGTGATCTGCCCGATCACCGACCCGTTCGTCCGTCATCACGGCGCGCTCGGCTCGTTCGTCCGTGTTTATGCGAAGAACGGCGTCGCGCCGGCGGAACTGGCGCGCGCGGTGCGCGGGCTTCCCGGCATCGATCAGGTGCTCGACCGCGCCGCCGCCGCGGCGGAATACGAGCTGCCCTTCGACCGCGAGGCCGACCTCGTCGTCACCGGCGACCGCAACACCGTGTTGGGGTCGACCGAGGCCGAGCACGACTTGGCGGGGCTCGCCGGCCACCGCCTGCGCTCGCATGGCGGACGCGGCGAGCAGCGCGTGCCATTCCTCGTCTCCGAGCCGCTCAACGCGGCGTATCGCGAGAAGGCCAAAGGCCGGCTCCGGAATTTCGACATCTACGATTTCGCGCTCAACGGGGTCGAGGTTGCATGAGCGCTGTGTGTCCTTCGAGGCTCCCGCCCGGCTTAACGCCAGGCAGTCGCACCTCAGGATGAGGAAAATATTGGATGGCGTTAAGAACAGCCCTCATCCTGAGGTGCCGAGCGCAGCGAGGCCTCGAAGGACGCACGGGCCGATATCCAGGACAGGGAAATTGCGATGAAAGGCGATAAGCGGGTCGTCATTGTCATCTGCGACAGCCTGCGCGGCGACCTCATCACCCCGGCTGACACACCGTTCCTCGTCGAATTATCGACACGCGGCACGCGCTTCGCCGCGCATAAAAGCGTCTTCCCTTCGACCACACGGGCATCGAGCGCGTCGATCGCCACCGGCTGTCTGCCGGCGCGGCATGGGCTTTACGGCAACACCCAGGCGCTCGACGAGGGCGAAGGCCTTATCTGCCGCAATGTCGGCGCGCCCGATTTTCGCGACCGCATGCGCCGCGCCACCGGTCGTACCTTGCGCGTACCCACGCTGGCCGAGCGGCTCCGCTGGCACAATGAGGACGCGATCGTCTGCTCCAACGTATCGCCGGGCGCGGCCTATTTCCAGGACCCGGACGGCTACGGCACGATCTACCACTCGGCCGGCAGCTACGGGCCGGGCCTGAAGCAGATCGACGATCCCGCCAGCGCGGCGCTCAAGAAGGGCATCGCCGGCGACCAGGCGATGACCGACCGTTTTTGCGCCGATATCGTCGAAGGACGCGCCCCGGCCTTGGCGCTGATGTGGCTCTCCGAGCCGGACTACACCGGCCACCACTCGCCGCTCGGCTCGCCGCAGCATCGCGAGGCGATCCGAGCCGCCGATCGCTGCGTGCGCCAGGTATTCGAGACCGTGCGGCGGCTCGACCCGTCGGGCGACGACATCCTGTTCCTGACCGGCTCCGACCACGGCATGGAGACCGTGGCCGAGGCGATCGACATCACCGGCCTCCTGGTCGCCGCCGGGATCAAGGAAGCGCCGGACTCGCATGACGTCGTCGTCGCGCCGCAGGGCACCTCGGCGACGATCTATTTCAGCGAGGCGGCGCGCGGCCGGGCGCCTGACACGGCGGCGTTCCTCAAGCGCGAGAACTGGGCCGGGCGCGTCGCCGCCGGCGCGGAGCTGGCGCAGATCGGGCTGCCGACCGACACCGCGCTGCAGGTCGCGGTGGCGATGGCGACGGATGACCGCGTCAACCCGCACGGCGTCGCCGGCTTCGCGCCGATCGTCGCCAATTCCGACGACAACGAGAGCAAGATCGGCTTTGGTCAGCATGGCGGGCTCGGCAAGAACGAGCAGAACCCCTTCCTCATCGCCGAAGGCGGCGGTTTCGCGCCGCGCCGCGAGACCCAGGCCACCTCGCTGATCGACATCGCGCCGACCGTGCTCCGGCATCTGCGCATGGACCATGACGACATGGACGGCGTGGCGCTGCTCCTGGAATGAGCGAGGCGGTCGTCGCCGCGCAGGAGCGGCCTTCATCGCCGCTCGAAGTCTTCCGCGTCTTTCTGCGGCTGGGGTTGACCTCATTCGGCGGCCCTGTCGCGCATCTCGGCTATTTCCGCGCCGAGTTTGTCGCCCGCCGGAAATGGCTCGACGAGGCGGCGTTCGCCGACATCGTCGCGCTCTGCCAGTTCCTGCCCGGCCCCGCGAGCAGCCAGACCGGTTTGTCGATCGGCATCATGCGCGCGGGACTGCCGGGCGGGCTCGCCGCCTGGCTCGGCTTTACCCTGCCCTCGGCGATTGTAATGTGCGCCTTCGGCTACGGCGTCAGCTGGGCCGGCGACCTGTCGCACGCCGCCTGGCTGCACGGGCTCAAGATCGTCGCCGTCGCGGTTGTCGCCAACGCGCTGTGGGGCATGGCGCGCAATCTCTGCCCCGATATTTTGCGCGCCACTATCGCGGTCGCCGCCGCAGTCACGGTACTGGCGGCGCCAACCGCCGCAAGCCAGGTCGGCGCGATCATCGGCGGCGGGCTTATCGGCTGGTGGCTCATCAAGGGCGCCGATGTCGGCAGCGGCGCGGCGCTCCAGGTCGGCATTCCGCGCAGCTGGACGTGGCCCGCCGGCAGCCTGTTCTTCGTGCTGCTGTTCGGCCTGCCGTTGCTGACCGGCGCGGCTCACAGCCAGGCGCTGGCCGAATTCGCCGCGTTTTATCGCGCCGGCGCGCTGGTCTTTGGCGGCGGCCATGTCGTGCTGCCGCTGCTGCAGGCGGCGGTCGTGCCGCCGGGCTGGGTCGACAACAACGCCTTCCTCGCGGGCTACGGCGCGGCGCAGGCAGTGCCGGGGCCGCTCTTCACGTTCTCGGCCTATCTCGGCACGGTCATGGGGCCGACGCCGAATGGCTGGCTCGGGGCGCTGATCTGCCTCGTCGCGATCTTCCTGCCCTCGCCGCTCTTGCTGATCGCGGCGCTGCCGCATTGGGAAACGCTGCGCCGCAAGCCGGCGGTGCAGTCGGCGCTGCGCGGGGTCAATGCCGCCGTCGTCGGAATCTTGCTCGCCGCGCTCTACAACCCGGTCTGGACCAGCGCGATTTTCAGCCCGCGCGATTTCGCGATCGGCATTGTCGCGTTTCTGGCGCTTGCGCTATGGCGGGCGCCGCCCTGGCTGGTGGTGATCGCCGGCGCCATCGGCACCGACGCGATCGCCGCGATTTTCGGATAGGAGGCTCGATGAAACGGACGATCCTCATCCTCGCCGCAGCGGCGGCAATAGCGATCCCTGCGCTCGCGCAGCAGAAGATGAACATGCCCGGAATGAACATGCCCGCCGCGAGCAAGTCGATGCCCGGCATGGACATGGACGAGGTCAAGTCGAACGCGCCCTATCATCCCGGTCTCGGCGATCTGATGACCGCCTTCATCCAGCCACGGCATACCAAACTGGGCCTCGCCGGCCAGGCGCAGAACTGGGACTACGCCGCCTATGAGCTCGGCGAGCTCAAGGAGGCCTTTGACGATGTCGGCAAGATGATCCTCAAGCACAGCAATCTGCAGATCGCGCCGGCGATCGCCGCGACCGTCACGCCAGCGATGGACGCGGTCGACAAGGCGATCACGGCAAAGGACCCTGCCGCCTTTACCAAGGCCTATGCCGATCTCACCGATGCCTGCAACGCCTGCCACAAAAGCGCCGACCATCCGATGATCGTGATCCAGGTGCCGAGTGCCGGCACCGCCTTTCCCGATCAGAACTTCAACCCGCCGCCGAAATAGTCCCTATCGCTCCGGGATCAGGCAAAAGCCCTGCGCCTCGATGCCGAGCGGCGGGTTGAACTTGCTGCGGAAATTTTCCACCGCCACCGCCGCGGTCAACTCGACGATCTGCGCCTCGGAAAACTTGGCCTTGAGGCGCGCGAACAAGTCGTCGTCGACCCGCTCGCCGGTGATCGTGATCCGCTCGGCATAATCAAGCGCCAGCCGCTCCTCCTCGCTGAAGAGCGTGCTCTCACGCCAATTCGCCGCCTCGCGTATTTTCGCCTCGCCGTCATCTGCTTCCAACACACGGTAGGAATTGATGTCGACTCAGAACGGGCAACCGTTGATCGCGGCGACACGGAAATTGACGAGCGACACCAGCGCCTTTGGCAACTGGCCCGACTGCTCGATCGCGGCGCCGAGAATTTTCGCGACGCGCAGAATCGGCGGGCAATGTGCCATCACCTTGGTGGGATTGAGCAGGTAGCCAAACATCCCCTGCTCTCGCTCGAAGATGTCCTTGAGGATCGGGTCGTCGCCCGGCTCCTCGATTTCTCTCACGCGCGGCATCGTGCCTCCATTGGCTTGTGGCATCCGTCAGACCTCTTCGAGGGTCGAGCGGTCGTAGCAGACAAATTCGACCGTGTGTCCATCCGGATCGGACACATAGATGGATCGCCAGCCGATCCAGCCGTGAATCGAGGTGTTGGGTTGCAGACCTCGTTCCGTCAGGTAATCGAGCACCCGCTCATATTGGTCGAGTGCGATTTCGACGGCAAAGTGGTGGAGGGTAGAATTCTCCGGCGAACATCCGGGCCAGGAATGTCTGGAGCGGCTCGATACCCACTTGTGATCGAACAGACCGATGATTTGCGTATGCCCGGCAACGCCATCGGCAACCCGCATGAACGCGATGGAATCGTGCAGAACCCGGATCAGCGGAAAGCCGAGCACATCGCGGTAAAACTCGATCGAACGCCGGATATCCGCGACCCGCAAGACCACCTCGCCGACACCGAGCGGCTGGATTGGTATGGTCGATACGGGCTCCATTCGCGCCCTCCTGCGTCAGTCGATAAAACATAGCGGGAAGGCGGACTGCCGCCGACGTCCAAATCTCGCATTTCGGCCGGACCAGTTGCCACGGTCCCTGCGCTTGGAAAGCAGAGTCAGGGTTCGGGCAGCGCCGCTTTCAGCCTATAGAGAATTTCGAGCGCCTCGCGCGGGGTCAGCTCGTCGGGGCGGATGCCGGCGAGCATTGCCTCGGCCGCCGACTCTTTGGCCGCGACCGGCGCCGGGCGATGCTGCACGGCGCGGAACAGCGGCAAATCGTCGGCGAGCCGCGCGAGCGCACCGGCCTCGTCGCCATTCTCCAAAATCTCCAGCACCTCCTCGGCGCGCCCGGTGACCGCCTCGGGCAATCCGGCGAGCTTCGCGACATGGATGCCGTAGGAGCGGTCGGCGGTGCCCGGCGCGACCTCGTGCAGGAAGACGACGTCGCCCTTCCATTCCTTGACCCGCATCGTGTGGCACACGAGACGCGGCAGCTTCGCCGCCAATGTCGTCAGCTCGTGGTAATGCGTCGCGAAGAGCGCCCGGCACCCGTTGACCTCGTGCAAATGCTCGAGGCAGGCCCAGGCGATCGACAGCCCGTCAAAGGTCGCGGTGCCGCGACCGATCTCGTCGAGGATCACAAAGCTCTTGCTCCCCGCCTGGTTGAGGATGGCCGCGGTCTCGACCATCTCGACCATAAAGGTCGAGCGCCCGCGCGCCAAATCGTCGGCGGCGCCTACCCGGCTGAACAGCCGGTCGACCGCGCCGATCTTCGCTGACGACGCCGGCACGTAAGAACCCATCTGCGCCAGGATCGCGATCAGCGCATTCTGGCGCAGAAAGGTGCTCTTGCCGGCCATGTTGGGGCCGGTGACGAGCCAGATGCGATCGTCACCCAGCACGCAATCATTGGCGACAAAGGCGCCCGAACCGGCGAGCGCCGCGTCGACCGTTGGGTGGCGACCGCCGCGTATCTCGAACTCGACACCGTCGGTCAACTCGGGCCGTACCCAATGGCCCTCGACCGCGCGCTCGGCGAGCGCGGCGGCGAGGTCGAGGCTGGCGAGCGCACCGGCAGCCTCGGCGATCTCCAGCCGGCGCGCCATGACATCGCCCACCAAGTCCTCGAAAAGCCGCAACTCCAGCGCCAGGGCGCGCTCGGCGGCGCTCGAAATCTTGCTTTCAAGCTCGGCGAGCTCGGTCGTCGTAAACCGCATCGCGCCCGCCATGGTCTGGCGGTGGATGTAGTCGGTGCCGAGCTTGCCGGCATTGGCGGCCGAGACCTCGATGTAATAGCCGATGACGTTGTTATGCCGGATGCGCAGACTCGCGACCCCTGTCTCCTCGGCGTAGCGCGCTTGCAGCGCGGCGACCGCCCGCTGGCTATGGCCGCGCAGATCGCGAAACTCGTCGAGTTCGACCGAATAGTTGCCGGCGATAAACCCGCCGTCGCGCGCGAACAGCGGCAGCTCGGCCGCGAGCGCGCGGCGTAGCCGGTCAACCAGTACACCATGCTCGCCGAGCCGGGCTTCGGCCGCTTCGAGCAGCGCCGGGAGCGGTACCAAACCGGGCGCGGTCAGCATCGCGCGCAATGACGCGGTCTCGCCGAGCGCGTCGCGCAAAGCGGCGAGGTCGCGCGGGCCGCCGCGGCCGAGACTGAGCCGAGTCAGCGCGCGCTCGATATCCGGGCAATGCCTGAGCCGCTCGCGCAGCTCACCGCGGACATCGCTGCGCTCGACAAAAAATTGCACCGCGTCGAGCCGCGCCCCGATCGCCAAAGGTTCGGTAAGCGGCGCGGCGAGGTGATCGGCGAGCAGTCGGCCTCCGGCACCAGTCGCGGTGCGGTCGATGACCGAAAGCAGCGAGCCGCGCCGGTCGCCCGCGAGCGTCTGCAGCAGTTCAAGATTGCGCCGGGTCGCGGCGTCGATCTGCATCACCGCGCCGGCGGCGATGCATGTGGGCAGCCCGAGATGCGCCGCCCCGCCCTGCCCGTCCATCGGCTTTTGGGTCAGCGTCACATAGTCGACCAGCGCGCCGGCCGCGGCGATCTCGGCGCGGCGGAAATTGCCAAACCCGTCGAGCGCCTTGACCCCATAAAAGCTTTCGAGCCGGCGCCGGCCGGTTTCGCTCTCAAAGCGGGCATTGGCGAGCGGGGTCAGCGCCGTCTTCCAGTCGCCGAATAGCTCGTAAAGTGTCGGGCGCTGCAACAGACGCTCCGGCAGCAGGATCTCGCCCGGCTGGATGCGCGCGAGATCGCCGGCGAGGTTCGCCTCGCTGGTCGGCGAGATCGTAAACGCTCCGGTCGAGAGATCGAGCCACGCGAGCCCCATCTCGCCGCCGGCCTCGGCGATCCCGGCCAAATAATTGTGCCGGCGCGCGTCGAGAAGGCCGTCTTCGGTCAACGTGCCGGCGGTGACGAGCCGTACCACGGCGCGCCGCACCGGGCCGCGATTGCCGCGGCGGCGAGCTTCGGCGGGGTCTTCGGTCTGCTCGCAGATCGCGACCTTGAACCCAGCGCGGATCAGCCGTGCGAGATAGGCTTCCGCGGTGTGCACTGGCACGCCGCACATCGGGATGTCGGCGCCGTCGTGCCGACCGCGCTTGGTCAGCGCGATGTCGAGCGCGGGCGCCGCCTTGACCGCATCGTCAAAGAACAGCTCGTAGAAATCGCCCATCCGGTAGAAGAGAAGGTAGCCCGGGTGCGCCGCCTTGATCTCATGGTACTGCGCCATCATCGGCGACGAGGACGCCAGCGCCGGCGGCGCTGCGGCGTCGCGAGGCGAAGCGTCGTTCATGAGCGGGCGGGATCAGCCATGTGCGTCTTTCGAAAGCTACCTCATGGCGAGGAGCGCCCGAAAGTCGCGTTCAGCGGGAGCCGGCCGATTTCAGGCGCCGCCGCAGCCTGCCTGTGGCGCGAGCGGCACGATGGCCGGCGTCGCCGCGTCGCCGATATCCGGCGCCGGCAGAAAATCGATGCCAGAGACCTTTTTGCCGGTATCGGGCGAAGAGGCGGTAGCGGCATGGTTCGGCGATAACAACACCGGCGGCAGGGCGCTGTGCTGGCTGTTCCCCGACGCGGGCGCCGAGTCGTTGGGCGCAAGGTTCGCGGCGGTCGGCAAAACGGGTTTCGGGTCGCAGGGCGGCGCGAGCGCTCGCACCCAGGCAGTATTCGAAAACGAACGCGGCGCCGTGATCGGCTGTTGCGGCGGGGTGGTCGCGAGCAGCCGCAACAACTCCGCCTCGTGCGATGGATCGAGAAGCGGGTCGGTACGTGGCTTCACCCGGCCCATCGCGACCGCCATGACATACGGCATCTTGTTGTAGCAGGCCTCGCGCTCGACACCGACCGCACGAACAAAGGTCGGGTCGGACTGGTCGCAGATCTGAAAAGCGTTCTGCTTGACCGGCTCAAGCGGGTACATCTCGCGGTAAAGCTCGCGCGGATTGAACGAATGCGCGTGGAACACCGCAAAAGTCAGCGCAATCACCGTGATCGCCAGCATGCGGGGGTGCCGGCCGAACTGGACGCCGATCTTACTCAGCATGGGAAAACTCAGCCACCAAAGCTGCGACGACTTCTATCAGCAATGACAAAGGCGATCCAACTCGCTTTTACCGAAGGCAATGCCGCGCATTGTTTTAAAACCGATTCATTTAAAGAACCGCTACCCGCCCGGCCGGATTCCTCACACCCAGTTCGCGATCTCGTCGACCGACAGGCGCGGCGGCCGCGGGTGCAGCGCATCGCGCTCGCCATAGCCGATATTCATCAGAAAATTCGACCGGTAGCGGCCGTCCGGAAAAAACTCGGCATCGACCGCCGCGTTGTTGAACCCGGACATCGGGCCGCAATCGAGCCCATGCGCGCGCAACGCCACGATGAAATAGGCGCCCTGCAGCGATGAATTGCGAAACGCGGTCTCGGTCGCGAGCGTCTCGTTGCTGGTGAACCAGCCGCGCGCGTCGGTGTGCGGGAAGAGCCGCGGCAAATACTCATAGAACAGCGTGTCATACGCCACGATCACCGTGACCGGCGCGGCCCGCACCTTTTCCGAATTGCCGGACGACACACAGGTCAACAGCCGTTCCTTGCCCTCCGCGCTCTTCACCAGCTCGATGCGCATCGGCTCGCAATTGCCGCTGGTCGGCCCGAGCATCGCCATGTCGAGCGCGGTCTCGATCAGCGCGTCGGGCACCGCGCGCGGCTGCCAGCGCGAAAAGGTGCGCGCCTCGCGAAAAAGCTGATCCAGCCCCGGATCGTCGATCGTCGTCATCGTCGCCATCCTTCCTGATGGACACTTGGAATTTTCATGCCAACGGTAAGTCGCCTGTAAGCGGTCCGTGGCACTATCCGATAGAACGTTGGCAAGGGCAGCATCTTTGAAAACAGTCGTCGTTCTCCGCGACGGTCACCAATCCGTTGCCGATCATCTTGGCGAAATGCGGGGCTGGCTTGCCGAACAAAAGATCGAGGCCCGCGAGCTGGTGATGCTGCATGTGCTGAATTTCCGCGTCGTGTTCCGCGCGACCTTCGACAGCGACGCCGACGCCGACCGCTTCACTGAAAAGTTCGGCTAGATTTTAGGGCGCGCCCCAGCCGCCGCCGCCCGGCGTCTCGACGATGACGATTTCGTCCGGCGCCAAGGTCAGGCTCGCCTTCCCCGCCACCTCCTCGACCGTGCCGTCATTATGCAGAACCGCGTTGCGGCCGCGCTTGCCGTCGGCGCCGCCATGGAGGCCATAGGGCGCGAAGCGCCGCCTTTCGCATTGCAGCGACACGCGCGCCTCGCCGCCGACGGCGCGGATCGCCCGCACAAGACCGTCACCGCCGCGGTTCTTGCCGGCGCCCGACGAGCCCTCACGCAGCTCGTAGCGCTCGACGCGCAACGGATAGGTGATCTCCAGCGCCTCGATCGGCGTGTTCATCGTGTTGGTCATGTTGCACTGGATGCCGTCATCCCCCGGCCCCATCGGCCGGCCGCCCTGCCCGCCACCGATCGTCTCGATATAGCTGTAGGCGCGGCCGTCTCGCGGGTCGCGGCCGCCGACCGCGATCGTGTTCATCGTGCCCTGGCTCGCCGCCGGGATGCGGTCCGGCGCGAACTGGGCAAAGACCTTCAAGACCGTGTCGGCGATGCGCTGCGTGGTCTCGGTATTGCCGGCGCAGGTCGCCGCGGGCGGCTTTGAGGCGAGAAAGCTGCCCTCGGGGATTTTCAGCTCGACCGGGCGAAAGGTGCCGGCGTTCACCGGGATTTCCGGGTCGGTCAAAATCTTCACCGCGAAGAACGAGCCGGAATAAGTCATCGGCGCGACAGCGTTGATATTGCCCTTGCGCTGCGGCGACGACCCGGCGAAGTCGAGGGTCAGCTTCGCCGGCGTCACTTCGACCCGAAGCGCGATGCGCACCGGCTCGTCGTCGGTGCCATCATCGTCGAGAAAGTCCTCACCCGAATAGGTGCCTGGCGGCAGTTCCGCGATTCGGCGGCGCATGCGGCGCTCGGCATAATCGAGGATCGCGTCGAACCCGGCACAGAGCAGGTCGACGCCATAGCGCGACGCCAGCTCCTGCAGCCGCCGCTCGCCGACCCTGAGCGCCGCGAGCTGGGCGTTGAGATCGCCCTTGCGCTCGTCGGCGGTGCGCACATTGGCCAGGATCAGCCGCATCACGTCGCCCTGCAGCTCGCCCTTGCGGTATAGCCGGATCGCCGGGATGACGATGCCTTCCTGGTAGATCTCGCGGCTGTTGCCCGGCATCGAGCCCGGCTCCATCCCGCCGACATCGGCATGATGCGCGCGCGTCGCGACATAGCCGATATGCCGGGTTCCGACAAAAACCGGCGCGACCAGCGTGATGTCCGGCAGATGCGAGCCCCCGATAAACGGGTCGTTGACGATGACGACATCGCCATCGTCGCAGCGCCCGGCGGCGGCGATCGTCGCGCTCACCGCGCGCAGCATCGATCCCAGATGCACCGGCACATGCTCGGCCTGCGCCACGAGCTGCGCTTCGGCGTCGAAGATCGCGCAGGACGCGTCCATGCGCTCCTTGATATTGGGCGAGAACGAGGTGTGCTTGAGCACCACGCCCATCTCGTCGGCGATCGATTCGAGGCCGTTGCGCAGCACTTCGAGGGTGATCGGATCGATGGTGTTGCGCAGGTCAGTCATTTGCGGTCCTCGCCGCCAGGGGTCCGCTGCGCGGCACCGTGCCGCCGGTGATGCCGCCGTCGATGACGAACTCGGCCCCGGTGATGTAGCTCGATGCGTCCGAGGCGAGGAACAGCACCGTGTTGGCGATGTCCTGCGCCGTGCCGACGCGGCCGAGCGGCGCGCCGAGCCGGCCCATCTCGGCGACGTCGAGAGGTGCGTTGCGGCCGCTCGCCAGATCCTTTTCCCAGATCGGCGTGTCGATGATGCCGGGATGTATCGAATTGACCCGCACCCCGTCACCGCGCGCCGCGCACTCCATCGCGACTGCCTTCGAAAAGAGGCGCACACCGCCCTTGGTCGCGCAATATCCCGCCAGCACCGGCGAGCCGCGCAGCCCGGCGATCGACGACGTGACGATGATCGAGCCGCCGCCCGACCGGCGCATCAGCGGCAGGCAGTATTTGACCGAAAGGAACACGCCGTCGAGGTTGATCGCGGTCTGCCGCCGCCACTCGGCGAGGCTCATATCGACGATCGACGGCGCGCCGATCCCGATGCCGGCGTTCGAAAACAGGATGTCGAGGCGGCCGTGACGCCGGTCGACCTCCGCGGCGAAATTCTGCCAGTTCGCCTCATCGGTGACGTCGAGCGGGAGGAACTCCGCCTCGCCGCCGGCGGATTTGATCGCATTCACGACCTCGCCGCCGCGCGCCGCATCGATGTCGGCGACGACGACCCGCGCGCCCTCGCGCGCCAGCGTTTGGCAACTGGCCGCCCCGATCCCCGAGGCGCCGCCGGTGACAACAGCGACTTTGCCGTCCACCTGACCCATCGCTCCCTCCCTTATCCGACCTCCACGATCAGGCTGCCGCAGTCGTCGATCCGCGCGCGGTCGCCAGGATAGAGCACGGTCGTCGCCGAGATTTCCTCGACGATCGCGGGCCCGGCGATCTCGTTCCCCGCGAGCAGCGCCTCGCGACGCCAGATTGGGCAATCATGCCAGTCGCCGCCGGTCGGGCCGGCGGCCTCGAAATAGACCCGTCGCGAGCCGGCGAGCGCGGCATCGGGCGGTGCCGCGCCGCCGTGCTCCGGCCGCGGCAGCTCAGGCGTGTCGATAACGCCGCGCGCGGTGACCCCGAGGCTGACGATCTCGACCGGCGCGGCGGGGTCGCTATGGCCGTAGCGGCGATGGTGCTCGGCATGGAAGGCGGGAACCAGCGACGCCCACTGGCCTTGACGAAAGCCGACGACCGGAATGGGCAACTCGAAAGATTGACCGATATAGCGCATGTCGACATGCATCTCGACCTGACGGCGCTCGGGCGCGACCCGATCGCCCGCGAGCAGATAGCGCGCCTGTTCGAGCAGCGGCTCAAAGCTCGCCCGCGCATCGCCGGCGGTGAAATCGGCATGCGCGGTGAGCTGTGTCTGCGACAGGTCGTGCCGCAGATCGGCGACGAGTAAGCCGAGCGCGCAGAGAATGCCGGGGGTCGGCGGCACCAGGAGGCGCGGGATCGACAAATCGCGCGCCACCGGCGAGCCGTGCATCGGCCCCGCGCCGCCAAACGGCACCAAGGTCAGCCCACGCGGGTCGTGGCCGCGCTCGATCGAGACGACGCGGATGCCGCGCCCCATAGTGGCGTTGGCGACGCGCAAGATGCCGGCCGCAGCGGTCACGAGGTCGAGGCCGAGCGGGCCGGCGATCCGCGCCTCGATCGCTCGTCGCGCCGCGCCCTCGTCGAGCGTCAGCTCGCCGCCGAGACGCGTCTCGCCGCCGAAACGGCCGAGCACGAGATTCGCGTCGGTGACGGTCGGCTGCGCGCCGCCACGGCCATAGCAAGCGGGGCCGGGGATCGCCTCGGCGCTCATCGGCCCGACGCGCAAAGCACCACCGTCGTCGATCCAGGCGATCGACCCGCCGCCGGCGCCGATCGCGTTGATGTCGATGACCGGGATGCGGATCGGCGTGCGTTCGAGGCTCGCCTCGCGTGTCACCTGCGGCGCCCCGCCGAGGATGAGGCTGATGTCGGTCGACGTGCCGCCCATATCCATCGTGATGATGTCAGGAAAACCCGAGAGCTTCGCGACATGCGCGCTCGCGACCACCCCGCCCGCCGGCCCCGATAGCACGGTATGCACCGGCCGCTCGCGCGCGGTGGCGACCGTCATCAGCCCGCCCGAGGCTTCCATGATCATCACCGGCACTTCAGCACCGAGGCCGAGACCCTTTGCCGGGTCGGCGAGAAGCTCGGTCAGCGACGCCAGATAATGCTCCATGATCGGCATCAGGAAGGCGTTGAGCACGACGGTGCTTGTCCGCTCGTACTCGCGAAACTCGGCGAGAATGTCGGTCGAGGCGCAGACCGGCACGCCGGGCAGCGCTTCCACGAGAATCCTGCGCGCACGCCGTTCGTGCATCGGGTTGGCGTAGGCATGCAGAAAGCAGATCGCCACCGCCTCGATCCCGCCTTCCTTGAGCCGCGCGGCGATGGCGCGCACGCCGTCTTCGTCGAGCGGCGTGACCTCGCGGCCCCGCGGATCGAGCCGGCCGCGCACGGTATGGCAATCCTCGCGCGGCACCAGCGGCTGCGGCCGCGTCTGGCGGATGTCATAAAGGCTCGGCCGGTCCTGACGACCGATCAGCAGGATGTCGCGGAAGCCCTCATTGGTGACGAGCGCGGTGCGGCCGCCCTTGCGCTGGATGACCGCGTTGGTCGCTGTCGTCATGCCGTGCCCGACATACTCGACATCCGCGCCGCCCGCCCCCTGCAGCTCGAGCGCGCGCTTCAGCCCCTGTACCGTGCCGAGCGCCCGGTTCTCGGGCGTCGTCGGCACCTTGGCGACGGTGACGCGCTTGGTCTCCTCGTCATAGGCGACATTGTCGGTGAAGGTGCCGCCGACATCGGAAGCGACCCGCAATCGGGGGAGGCTCACGGCCAAAGGACAGCCGCAACGTGCAGTGGATGCAAGCGCGGGTTGGGCCTAACGGCGTCGATATTCGCGCCTTCCGTAAAATGAACGCTACCGAACATAACTTTGGGAACCGCCCGCGCCGCAGACTGTTTGAAAGTATGATGGGTTTCCTCGACAAAGCTAGAGACTGGCGTCGGCGCGCCGCGGAATTAAGAGGAATGGCCGAGCGGATGATGACCCCGGCGGCGCGAAACAGCCTGCTCGATCGGGCGGCCAGCCTCGATCACCACGCCGAAAACATCGAGCAAGTCACCGCCAAGTTTCGCGAGATGCGCGGGACTGCGGCGGCAGGCCGTGATTCCGTCCCGCGGCGTCGCGGTCGAGGTCAGGGGCAGGACTAGCCGGCCTCAAGTCTGCTTGAAGCAGCGGTTGGCGTTCTCCCAGAACAGCTTTTTCGCCTTGTCGCCAGCGACGCTCGGCCATTCCAGGATCTTGTCGATCGAGTTCGGAAACCACGACTCGAAATGCGGGTAGTCCGAGCCGAACATCAGGCATCCGTCGCCAAGCGCACCGGTCACCATGTCGAACATCGGTGCGTGCTCATGCGCCTCGACATTGGCGAAGACCCGGCCGGCGGCGAACTGCTCGCTCGGCAACAGCTTCAGTTTCGCGGTGCGGCCGACATAGCTCACCTGCTCGTCCATCCGGCGCACCCAGAACGGCAGCCAGCCAAAGCCGCATTCGAGCACGCAGAGCCGCAGCCCCGGATAGCGGTCGAGGATGCCGCCGGCGAGAAACCCGGCCATGAAGCGCATCGCGCCCCACGGGTGCGAGCACAGTCGCGCCAGGTTACACGTTGTCCCACATCTCGGTGTAGCCGGGGAAATAAGGTGCCGACCAGGTGAAGCTGTGATGGACGATCGCCAAATCGTGATCCTCGGCGGTACGCCAGATCGGTTCGAGATCGGGGTGGTCGACCGGGATTTCGTTGGGCAGCAGCGGCTGCACCGCGACAGCCCATTTTGACGTGCCCCAGCGCTTGATCTCCTCGACGGCGCTCGCGACATCGCGGGTCGAGGCGACGATCGGCCCTTTCAGCCGGTCGGGATAGGGGCCGCAAAACTCTTCCATATGCCGGTGGTAGGCGCGGATCAGCCCCACCTCGAGCGACACGTCGGGCACGCCGCAAATGCTCGTCCACACCGACGGCACGAGGAAATGCACGTCGCTGCCTTCCTCGTC
>DATMLO010000172.1:0-10237 GCA_035570495.1 Allostellaceae bacterium
ACCCCGCGAGCGCTGCGGCCACTGCTCCATCGCCAGCGCCGCGCCGCACGGCCATTCGGCGCCCATGCCGATGCCGAGAAGCGTGCGGAAGAGCAGCAGGAACCAGAAGGTCGGCGAGAACCCAGCGATGAAATTACACACCGAGAACCACGCGATCGAGATCATCAGCGGCTTCTTGCGGCCCATCCGGTCGGCCATCCAGCCGGCGGCGGTGGCGCCGACGAGGCGCATCCACAGGGTCAGGGTGAAGACGATCGCCACGTCCGTCAGCGGGACGTTAAAGTCCTTGGCGATCGGCACCATGATGAGCAGGAAGATGGTGAAGTCGAAGGCGTCGAGGGTCCAACCCAGCCACGCCGCCATATACGCGTACCACTGGTCCTTGGTGGGTTCCTTCCACCAAGGCACACCCGCTTCGCTGGCAGAAATCGCCATGTGAAACACTCCCGTTCGCGTGTCGGGCCCTTCTCAGGGAGGGCCGTTGACGAGACCCTAGGGGCATCAAACGCGGAGTGTCTTTGTCGGAAGACGTTGCTTTTTGATATTACTTCGTGACTGCGTAAATTTTAGTCAGTTTTATTGGCGCAGGCACTATTCGACAGGGCCTCAACTGCCAAAAGCGCGCCCTTCGCCGCCGGTCGCGGCGTATTGGCGCACAAAGCCCCAATCGATCTCCAATCCGAAGCCGGGCTTGTCACTGATCACGAGGTGCCCGTCCTGAAGATGCGGGTGCTCGGTGAAGAGGCCGTAATGCAGCGGATCGGTTTCCTTGCCGCCATGCGACTCGACGCCAAACGAGGCGCGCGGCATCGCCAGCACCAGATGACCGTGAATTTCCGGCGCGGTGTGCGGCGCGATGATCGCGCCGTGCTGCTCGGCGAGATGCGCGATGCGCAGCGCCTCGGTAAAGCCGGCGGCGCGGGTCGCGTCAAACTGGACATAGCGGATGCCGCCGATGGTGATGAAGTCGCGCACCGTGAAACGGGTCAGCTCGCGCTCGCCATGCGCCAGGGGGATCGGCGTCGCCGCGGCGAGCTGCGCGAAATCGGCTGGCTGCAGGTGCCAATGCAGCGGCTCCTCGAGCCAGAAAATGTCAGACGCTTCGACCCCATGGGCGAAATCAATGCAATCAGCGAGATCATACGGCGCGTTCATGTCGAGCATCAGATCGGGCGCGGCGCCGATCGCCCGGCGCACCGCGGCGACGCGCTTGATCTCGGCCTCGACGCTGCCGGCGCCGCATTTGAGCTTGACCGCGCGGTAGCCGAGCTCCAGGAACCGCGCCAGCTCCGCGCCATATTCCTTGTCACTGACGTCGCGGTAATAACCGCCGGTCGCGTAAGTGTGAAGCGGCCGGTTCTCGCCGCCAAGCAGGCGGTAGACCGGCATGTTGGCGGCCCTGCCCTTCAAATCCCACAGCGCGATGTCGATGCCGGCGATCGCCGCCATGGCGACGGCGCGGTCGCTGCGCGCGATCGGCGCCGGAACCTTGGGGTTACCGCCGATGGCCCCGGGGCGCGGGTTGGTCAGCGCAAAGAGCCGCTCCCACACCACGGTGGTGGCCAGCGCATCCATGCCGGCGACAAACTCGCCGAACTTCGTGATGTACTCGCAGACCCGCGGCGCCGGGCCGGCATGAACGATGCCGTGGCCGGCGAGGCCGTCATCGGTGCGCACCTGCACGAGAATGGCGTTCCACGCGGTCGAACGCTCATGCGCGGTCCATACCGGCTGGGGGCGCGGCACCGAGAGCGGGTAGGCGGTAGCGGATGCGATCTTGGTCATCGTGTTCCTCAGTCGACTAGGCCGGCACCGATGGCGGTCCCACGGCCTCGACGCCGTATCGCGCGAAGCCGCCAGCGTCGAAAATCATATGCACCGGGCCCTGTAAATATTTCCAGGGTATCCAAGGCGCGCATAGTAGCTTCGCGCGTGCACCTATGGTGCCAAACGAGATATTTCCATTCCGTGTAGACGCAAGAGTTTAGGCCGTCTTTTGTGCGGTGAGGCCGAGCTCGCGGATCGTCTCCTCGCGCATCAGGAATTTCTGGATTTTGCCGGTCACGGTCATCGGGAAGGCGTCGACGAACTTGATGTAGCGCGGGATTTTGTAGTGCGCGATCTGCCCCTTGCAGAATTCCTGCACCTCCTCGGGGCTGGCGTGCTCGCCCTCGCGCAACTTGACCCAGGCACAAAGCTCCTCGCCGTAGCGCGGGTCGGGGACGCCGATCACCTGCACATCCTGGATTTTCGGATGACGGTAGAGAAACTCCTCGATCTCGCGCGGGTAGACGTTCTCGCCGCCGCGGATCACCATGTCCTTTATGCGGCCGACGATGTTGCAATAGCCCTCGTCGTCGATCGTCCCGAGGTCGCCCGTTTTCATCCAGCCGGCCGGGTCGATCGCCTCGGCTGTCCGCTCGTTGTCGTTCCAATAGCCGAGCATCACGCAATAGCCGCGCGTCCAGATTTCGCCCGGCGTCCCGCGCGGCACGACATGGCCCTCGGCGTCGACGACCTTGGCCTCGACATGCGGAAAGATGCGCCCGACGGTCGAGACACGGCGCTCGAGCGGATCGTCGGTCGCGCCGTGAAAGCTGACCGGGCTGGTCTCGGTCATGCCGTAGGCGATGCAGATTTCCGAGAGATGCATCTGATCGACCGCACGCTTCATGACCTCGATCGGGCACGGGCTGCCCGCCATGATCCCGGTGCGCAGCGATTTCAGATCGAAACGACGGAATTCGGGGTGGTCCATCTCGGCGATAAACATGGTCGGTACACCGTGCAGCGCGGTGCAGCGCTCGGCCTCGACCGCTTCGAGCGCGGCCAAGGGCTCGAACGCCTCGCTCGGATAGATCATCGCCGCGCCATGCGTCAGGCAGGCCAGATTGCCGAGCACCATCCCGAAGCAATGGTAGAGCGGCACCGGGATGCACAGCCGGTCCGCCTCGGTGAACTTCATCGCGAGGCCGGTGAAGTAGCCGTTGTTGAGGATGTTGTGGTGGGTGAGCGTCGCGCCCTTCGGAAAGCCGGTGGTGCCGCTGGTGAACTGGATGTTGATCGCGTCGTCGAATTGCAGCGACTCGGCGAGGAACCCGAGGCGCCGCCGCTCAGCGCCGCCGCCGAGGCCAACGACGTCATCGAAAGGGATCATCCCCTTCTCACGCTCCGCCCAAATGGTAATCACCAGACGCAGCTCGGGCAGCTTGGCGGCGTGCAGATTGCCGGGCGCGGCGGTCGCCAGCTCGGGCGCGAGGTCACGCAGCATCTGCAGATAGTCGCTCGACTTGAAGCGCGCGGCCGTGACGAGCGCGACGCAGCCGGATTTGTTGAGCGCGTATTCCAGCTCGGCGAGACGGTAGGCCGGATTGATGTTGACGAGGATCAGCCCCGCCTTCGCGGTGGCGAACTGGGCGATCACCCACTCGGCGTTGTTGGGCGACCAGATGCCGATGCGCTCGCCGGGCTTGAGCCCAAGCGCGATAAGCCCGGCAGCAAAGCGATCGACCTCGCGCTGCAGCTCGCGGTAGCTCCACTTGATGTGCTGATGGCGCACGACGAGCGCGTCACGGTCGGGAAAGCGCTCGACGACGCGGTCGAAATGCACGCCGATCGTGTCGCCGAGCAGCGGAATGTCGCTCGCCCCGTGGACGTAACTGGGGACATAGCTCAGCTGCGGCATGGCTTGTTCCTCCCTTGTGCCGCTATGATTCAGCCTTTCAACGGCCAGGCAAAGCTGATTTCGTGAGCGTCCCGGTCACGGGATCGCTCGATCGCCTGGCGCCGTATCTATGGGCGATGGTGATTTCGGAGAGGCGCGATGACTGACGCGACGACCCTGGCGCCTTACAGCTACCGGCAGGACGCGGCGGTGCCGGCGTTTCCCGACGACCGGCCGCTGTTCATCTTTGACGGGGTCTGCGTGCTGTGCTCGGGCGGCGCGGCCTGGCTGATGCGGCACGACAAGCAGCGGCGCTTTCGTCTGACCACGGCGCAATCGCCGCTCGGCAAGGCGCTCTACGGGCATTACGGCATCGACTGGAACGAGACCTACCTGCTGGTCAGCGGCGGCGCGCCCTATAGCAAATCGAGCGGCTATCTGCATATGTGCCGGGTGGTCGGCGGCTGGTGGCGGCTGTGTCTGGTCTTCGAGCTGATCCCGCGCGCGGTGCGCGATTGGGGTTATGACCTGGTCGCGCGCAACCGCTATCGCTGGTTCGGCAAGGCTGGGTATTGCGAGCTGATCCCGGACGATCTCAAGCCGACGCTGGTCGAATAGTCAGCGGTTCAGCGGCCAGGCAAAGCTGATTTCGTGACCATCCGGGTCGGTGACATGGAAGAAACGCTCGCCCCAGGACGCGTCGCGCGGCGGCGCCTGCGGCCGGATACCGGCGGTCACGAGGCGCGCGTAAAGCCCGTCGACATCGTCATCGTAGAAGATCGCGCGACCCCACCTGACGATCTCGGCGGGCTCCGCGGTGAGGTTGAGAAATGACGATCCGGCGCGAAAGCTGGTGAAGCCGGCGGTTTCGCCGCCATAGAGCAACTCGAAGCCGCAGAGCCGGTAGAACCGCACCGAAGCCGCCATGTCGCGTGTTGCCAGCGTAAGAGCGCTGAGAGTGGTGATCATTTGATCGCCCTATGGTAGAATGAGTCACGTAAGGTACCGCCCAAACGATTGCCCGGAGTGACTGTCATGGTAGCAAGGATCATGGCAGCAGCGATGCTGCTCGTCTCGGCGGTGCTGCCGGCCGCCGCGCAGCAGCAGCCGCAGACGCTGCCCGACGTGAGCGTCAACGCGCAGGCGCCGATCAAGAACGTCAACCCGTTTCAGCCCTTCTCGGGCAACACGCGGGTCGAAGAAGACAAGTGGCCGGTGATCCCCTGCAACATCGCCCGCATCGACTTCGGCCCCGGCGCCAAGTGCCAGACCGGCACGCAGATCGAGAATTTCATGACCATGTCGCAGGGCGGCCGCTGCGACATTGCCCGCCAGGTGACGCTGACCAAGAACGCGCGCTACGAAGCCGAAGCGGATGTGATGATCTTCGACCCCTACAAGGTCACCGCGGCAGGGCACCAGATGAAGAATTGCACGGTGTGGACGGGCTACAGCAACATGCCCGACGACTTCAAGGACATGAACCAGATGACCCGGCGCGGCGCCGGATGGACGAACTTTGTCAAGGGCGCCCCGCAAAGCTCGATATACTTCACCGATGGCGCGCGCGGCTGCCTGGCGGTCGAGCGGCTCGGACCGCCGTGGCACGGCGGCTATGTCTGGGTCGTGCATATGAGCATCTGCCCAACCGCGGGCGGCACGGCGCAGCTCGCCGATGTCGACGCGATCTTCGCGACGCTGCAGCTGAGGACGTACGACGATCAGGGCAATCTGCGCGGCGGCCCGTCGCAGTAGGTAAAGGCGGCGCGGACTACCAGCGTCCCCAGCGGCCGCGCCAACCCCAGCCGCCGCCATTGCCCCAGCCCCCACCCCAGCCGCGCCGGCGGACAAGCGCCCGCACGATCAACAGCAGGACGATCGCGCCGATCGTCGCGTTGAGGATCGCCGAGAGGATCCCGACGCCGAGATGGATGTTGAGTCGCGGCAGCAGCCAGTCGCCGATAAACGCGCCGATGACGCCCACCACAAGATCGCCGATCAGGCCGAACCCGACGCCGTCGACAATCTTGCCGGCGAGCCAACCGGCAACGATGCCGACAAAAATGATTACCAGCAGGCTTTCGTTCGAAAGATACATCCTCGCACCTCTAGCGGGCACGAGCCTCGAGGGCGCGGGCCTTGTCAGTTCCGGATGGTTGGTTAACGCCCGGGGCCGGGCTCCGTTGCCGGCGATGCGCGAAAGCCGCGAGACTTAAGAGTCGAACATCACCACGCTGCGGATCGCCTCGCCGGCCTTGAGCGCGGCGAAGCCGGCGTTGATCTCGTCGAGCGCGATGCGGCGCGTGATCAGCTCGTCGAGATAAAGCCGGCCATCGAGATAGGCGCGCGCCAGCATCGGGAAATCGCGTGCCGGCCGCGCGCCACCATAGCTCGACCGGCGGATGCGCTTTTCGCCCATCAGCGCGCCCCAGCGGAACGCGACGTCCGCCGTCACGTCGGTCTTGCCGAGCCAGATCACCTCGCCGCCCGGCCGCACCGCCTCGACGCTGAGGCCGAAGGCGACGGGGCTGCCGGCGGCTTCGAGCACGGTGTCGACGCCGCGCCCGGCGGTCTTCGATTTGGCGATTGCGGTGGCGTCCTCGCGGCGCGCGTTGACGAGGGTCGTCGCGCCCATTTTCGCGGCAAGCTCGAGCTTTGCGTCGTCGAGGTCGACGGCGATGATCTCGCCGGCGCCGGCGAGTCGCGCGCCCTGCACCGCCGACAAGCCGACCGCGCCACAGCCGATCACCATCGCGACTGAGCCATATTCGATCGAGGCGACATTGAGCGCGCCGCCGACCCCGGTCATCACGCCGCAGCCGATCAGGCAGGCGCGGTCGAACGGCAGTTCCTTGGGCACGACGATCGCCTGCTCGAAGGGCACGACGCAATATTCGCCGAACGCACCCAAAAACATCAGCTGCTTGAGCTCGCCGCCATCGTTGAGGGCGATGCGGCTTTCGCCGTCGAAAGCGACCGCCTTGGGGCCATGCGACAGGTACGTCTCGCAGAGGATCGGCAGGTCGCGGTCGCAGTAGAAGCAATGCCCGCAATGCGGGTTCCACGACAGGATCACATGGTCGCCGACGGCCACACCCTGCGCGCCGGGGCCGACTTCCTCGACGATGCCCGCCGCTTCATGGCCGAGCACGATCGGCATCGGATAGCGCAGCGAGCCCTCGATGACTTCGAGATCGGTGTGGCACAGCCCAGCTGCTTTGATCCGCACCCGCACGTCGCCGGGCTTCAGCGCGCCGGCGGTGATCGTCTCGATCTTGAGCGGCGTGCGCGGCTCATGCAGCACGGCGGCGCGGAAGGAACGGGTCATGACCGTCTCACATCGTCATTGCGAGGAGCCTGCAGGGCAACGCGGCAATCTCCGGCCGCCGGGGGCCAAGGCGGACGGAGATTGCTTCGCTGCGCTCGCAATGACGGGTTCCCTAAACCGGCCGCTCGCCCTCGATCGTCACGCGGTGCATCACGCGGCGCTGGCCGTGATAGTCGTTGATCGCGTTGTGCTGGACGCAGCGATTGTCCCAGAACGCGATCGACCCCTTCTCCCAGCGGAAGCGGCAGGTGAACTCGGGCCGCACCGCGTGGCCGTAGAGGTAGTGGAGGAGCGGCGCGCTTTCCTCTTCGGTCATGTCCTGAAAGCGGGTGGTGAAGCCGCCATGCACGTAGAGGCATTTGCGGCCGCTCTCGACATGGGTGCGCACCACCGGGTGGTCGACCTCGCCATGCGCGTCCTCGGTGAAACGGATGTTCATCGACCGCTTGTCGGCGTCGGCGGCGCGCGGCGCGTAGAGCCCGTAGGACTTGCGCGCGCTGTGCATCGCACGCATCCGGCCGAGCATTTCCTTCAGACCGTCCGACAGGGTTTCATAGGCAAGATATTGATTCGCAAACATAGTGTCGCCGCCGTGGGCCGGCACCTCGCGGGCGTAGAGCACCGAGCCGAGCGCCGGCTTTTCGAGATAGCTGACATCGCTGTGCCAGCCGCCGCCGAAATTCCGCATCTCGTCGGCTTCCTTGCGGACTTCGAGGATCTGCTGGTTGTCCTCCATGCCCTCGACAAAGTCGTGGACCTGCAGCTCGCCAAAGCGGCGGCCGAACGCCAGATGCTGGTCGGGCGTCAGGTTCTGGTCGCGGAAGAAGATCACGCAATTATCGACGAGCGCTTGGCGGATTTCGCCGATCACCTCGTCATCGAGATTGCTCTTCGCCAAATCGACGCCGGAAATTTCGGCGCCGAGAGCGCCGGCAATCTTGTTTACGGAGATGGAGCGGTAGGTCATCAAACGTCTCCGATTTCGATGCGCTAAGGTCGCATGTTGACGGGCGACTTGCCAGCCTCTAGGCACGGGAAACGCTTCGCTGAAGGACGAAATGCGATGATCGATGCGGCAATCGTCGGGCTCGGCCGCTGGGGCAAGACCCTGGTCGAGGCGGTGCAGGGCAAGAGCGACAAGATCCGCTTCACCCGGGCGGTGAGCCGCGACCCCGCGCAGCATCGCGAATTTCTCGAGACGCAGCATCTGCTCGCCGGGAGCAGCCTTGCGGAGGCGCTGGCCGACAAAAAGGTCACGGCGGTGGTGCTGGCGACGCCGCATACCCAGCACGTCGATGAGGTGATCGCCGCCGCGCGCGCCGGCAAGCATGTGTTCTGCGAAAAGCCGCTGGCACTGACCAAGGACCGTGCACGGCGCGCCGTCAACGCCTGCCGCGAGGCGCGGGTGGTGCTCGGCATCGGCACCGACAAGCGCTATTTCCCGGCGATCGCCGAGGTGATCCGGCTCACCGAGAGTGGCGAATTGGGGCCGCTGATCCATGTCGAGGGCAATTTCTCGAACGAGGTCGCGGCGGGGTTCACCCCGTGGCGCGAAAGCTTTGAGGAAACCCCGGCGGGCGGGATGACCGGCACCGGCATCCATGTGCTCGACACGCTCGTCCGCATCGCCGGGCCGGTGCGACGGACGCACACGCAATTCCTGTCGCTGAAGCCCAGCCCCGACCCGTGGGACAGCCTGTCGGTGCTGCTCGAATTCGCCTCCGGCGTCGGCGGCACGCTGACGGCGGTACGCTCGACCCCGACCTATCTGCGCATCCACGCGTTCGGGCGCAACGGCTCGGCCGAGGCGGTCAGTCGCAACGACATCATCATCCGCAAGAGCGGCGCGGAGCCGATCCGGCTCAAATTGCAGGGGCCGGACTCGGTGCGGGTCAATCTCGAGCATTTCGCCAACGCGATCGACCGAAGCGCCCCCTATCCGGTGACGCCAGAGACGATCCTCAATGTCACCAACAGCTTTATCGCGATCGCCGACGCGATCCGCACCGGTGTGGTGACGCAGGAGGTATAATTTCAGTTCGTCGCCCCGCGCAGGCGGGGGCCCAGGCCGAGCGATAAAGCAGCTGCCCTGGATTTCCGCGTCCGCGGAAATGACGAGAGAAGGAACGCTGATGAGTGAAACCCTACCCTATGGCGCGTGGAAGTCGCCGATTACCTCCGACCTGATCGTCGCCGAGACGATCGGGCTCGGTGGCGTCATCGTCGACGGCAACAACATCTACTGGACAGAAAGCCGGCCCGGCGAAGGCGGGCGCAACGTGCTGGTGCGCCGGACCAAGGATGGCGGGCGCGAGGATGTGACCCCCGCGCCGCTCAATGTGCGCACCCGCGTCCACGAGTATGGCGGCGGCGCGGTGACAGTGGATCGCGGCATCGCCTATTTCAGCAATTTCGCCGATCAGCGGCTTTACCGGCTCGCGCCGGGCGCCGCCGCCGAGCCGCTGACCCCGGCGCCGGGCGACGGCGCGCGCTATCGTTACGCCGACGGGGTGATCGACGAGGCGCGGCAGCGCTGGATCGGGGTGCGCGAGGCGCATTCGGGCGAGCGGGTCGACAACACGATCGTCGCGGTCAATTTCGGCGCGGTCGGGGCCGGCCGGGTGCTGGTCGAAGGCAGCGATTTTTGTGCCGCGCCGCGCCTGTCGCCTGACGGCAAGCGGCTCGCCTGGCTGCAGTGGAACCACCCGAACATGCCGTGGGTCGGCACCGAATTATGGGTCGCGGAGATCGCCGAGGATGGCGGGTTGGGCGAGCGGCGCAAGATCGCCGGCGGCGATGCCGAGTCCGTGGCGCAGCCGCTATGGTCGCCGGACGGGATGCTCCATTTCATCTCCGACCGCAGCGGCTGGTGGAACCTCTATCGCGGCGATGACGATGGCGGCGCTCACTCGCTCTGCCTGCGCGAGGCCGAGTTCTGCGGCGCGCAATGGGTGTTCGGTCAGGCGAGCTACGCGTTCCTGTCGGCCGGCCAGATCGTCTGCAGTTATGGCGAAGGCGCTGGCTCGCGGCTCGCCCGGCTCGACACCGCCAGCGGCAAGCTCGCGCCGCTCGATCTGCCGTTCTGCGAGTTCGGGTCGATCAAACTGTGTGGCGGGAAGATCGTCTGCGGCGCAGGGTCGGCGACCGGGCCCGGGGCGATCGTCGTCATCGACCCCGACACACGCGCCACCGAAATTCTGCGGCAAAGCTCGACGGCGGCGGCAGAGCCCGAGCTGCAGCGCTAC
>DATMLO010000173.1:0-10813 GCA_035570495.1 Allostellaceae bacterium
CCAGCGCCTCGTCATAGCCGATCTCGACCCCGACCGTGCCGCGCTGCGCCTGGGCAGCTTCGGCAAAGCCGGTTTCGAGATCGCGGTCGCCGCTGCCGAGCAGCGCAAGCTGCCCGCCACCGGCGACGAGATCGGGAAGCGCGGCGAGCAGCAGGTCAAGCCCCTTTTGGGGGGTCAGCCGGCTCACCACCCCGAATACCGGCGCGGCGCCCTCGAACAGATTGAAGCGGCGGCGCAGTTCGGCTTTTGCCGCGGCCTTTCCGGCCTCGACGGTCTCAACGTCGTAGCCAAGCGGCAACGCCTCGTCATGCGCCGGGTCCCAGATCGCCGGATCGACGCCGTTGAGGATGCCGGTCAGCGCGGCGGCACGCGTCCGCAACAGCCCATCAAACCCCTCGCCAAATTCCGGCGTTTGGATTTCGCGTGCATAGGTGGGGCTGACGGTCGTCAGGCGGTCGGCATAGAACAAGCCGGCCTTCATGTACGAGATACCACCGTAAAACTCGACGCCGTTGAGCCCGTAAAAGCTGGGGGGCAGCGATAATTCCGGGAACGTTCCGACCGCGAACCAGCCGGTATAGGCGAGGTTGTGGACGGTAAAGACGCTGGCCGCCGCGTGGCGCCCCGCCTCCGCCTCGGCGCGCAGATAGGCGGGGGCGAGGCCGGCGTGCCAGTCGTGGCCGTGCACGACATCCGGGCGCCAGTTCGGGTCGGCGCCGGTGCCAAGCGCCGCCGCGACCCAGGCGAGCAGCGCGAAGCGTCGGTGATTATCGCCGAAGTCGCGGCCGTCGGGGCCGCCATAGGGGCCGCCCTCACGATCATAAAACGGCGGATGATCGACCAGATAGGCCGCGACCTTGCCGCCCGGCAACGTGGCGAGCCCGACGCGCACCCGCTCGGCGGCAAACGGCGTCGCCAGCCGCACCACATCGGTGAGGTGGAACGCGTCGAGAAACGCCGGGAACGCCGGCAGGCACAGCCTGACGTCAATCCCCTCGGCGAGCAGCGCCGGCGGCAACGCCGCCGTCACGTCGCCAAGCCCGCCGGTCTTCACCCACGGGTACAGCTCCGCCGCGACATGCAGCGCGCGCAGTGTCCGGGGCCGGGCGCGAGCCATGGCCTAGTCGTCGAGGTCAGTTCTTGGTGCGGTCGACGAGTGCGTTCTGCTTGATCCACGGCATCATCGCGCGCAGCCGCTCGCCGACTTTTTCGATATCGTGCTCGGCGGCGGCGCGGCGCATCGCCTTAAAGCTCGGCTGGCCGGCATTGTTTTCGAGCACCCAGTCACGCGCGAAGCGGCCGGATTGGATATCGGCGAGAATGCGCTTCATCTCGGCCTTGACGCTGTCGCTGATGACCCGCGAGCCGCGCGTGTAATCGCCATACTCGGCGGTATTCGAGATCGAGTAGCGCATGTTGGCGATGCCGCCCTCATAAATGAGGTCGACGATCAGCTTTACCTCGTGCAGGCATTCGAAATACGCCATCTCTGGCGCGTAGCCGGCTTCGACCAGCGTTTCGTAGCCGGCGATGATGAGGCTGGTGAGGCCGCCGCACAGTACCGATTGCTCGCCGAACAGATCGGTCTCGCATTCCTCCTTGAACGTCGTCTCGATGACGCCGGAGCGGCCGCCGCCGATCGCCGAAGCGTAGCTGAGCGCGATCTCAAGCGCGTTACCAGATTTGTCCTGGTCGACCGCGACAAGGCAGGGGACGCCGCCGCCACGCACATATTCGGAACGCACCGTATGGCCCGGGCCCTTGGGCGCGATCATGAACACATCCATGTCGGGGCGCGCCTCGATCAGCCGGAAATGGATGCTGAGCCCGTGCGCGAAGGCGATCGCGGTGCCCTCGCGCATGTTGTTCTTCAAGTCGCCATTGTAGAGCGCTGCCTGCAGTTCGTCGGGCGCGAGCACCATGACGACATCGGCCCATTTCGCCGCCTCGGCCGGGGTCATGACCTTGATGCCAGCAGCCTCTGCCTTTGCCGCGGAGGTCGAACCCGGCCGCAGCGCGACGACGACATCCTTGACGCCGCTGTCGCGGAGATTGTTGGCGTGGGCATTGCCCTGGCTGCCATAGCCGATGACCGCGACCTTCTTCGCCTTGATCAGGTTCACATCGGCGTCGCGATCGTAATAAACGCGCATGGGGAGGCTCCTTCTCTTCGAACTCGATAAATAGGCCTAAAGCGTGGCTTCGAGAAAGCGCACGAGGCGAGGCGCGGTGCGCGCGCCAAAGCCACCGACTTCCTCGACCGGGTCTGCCGCCCAGAAATGCCCGGCCTCCGGAATGACGACGTTGCGGGCGAAAAACCCCGCCTGCTTCAGCGCGATGAAAAACCGGTCGGATTGCGTCACGGGATCGACGATCTCGTCCTCGCGGCCATAGATCAGCAGAAACTTGGTGCTGTTCTTGTCGATCGTCGCGTAGCTGAGCGGCGAAGCGTCGAAGAACACGCGGCGGCTGGCGGCCGGTGGCCCACCGAGGAATTTCTCGGTGATCTGGTCACGCGGCCGGTAGATCTGGTCGTGCTCCCATTGCGCGGCCATGTCGTAGACGCCGTAAAAGCCGATGCAGGCCTTGACCGCGCTCGACACCCCGGCATGGGGATCACCGCCATATTCGGTCGTAAGCAACTTCTCTTCACCGGCGAGCGCGACCAGCGACGTCAGATGCGCGCCGGCAGAGTCGCCGATGACCCCGATCCGATCCGGATCGACGCCGAGCTTCGCGGCGTTGGCGCGAACATATTGCACCGCCGCCTTGACGTCGTAAGCGGCGCCCGGCCAGGTGCCGCGCCCGGGCTTCATCAACCGATATTCGATCGAGAACAGCGCGTAGCCCCGCGCCGCCAGATACGGCCCCCAATGCTGATAGAGCTTGCGATCGCCGATCTGCCAGCCGCCGCCATGCGCGGCGATCAACACCGGCGCCTTGTCGACGCCGCGCGGCTGATAGAGATCGCCCAGCAATTCTTCGCCGTCATGGACGGCGAAGAGGATGTCGAGCCTGGTGGCGACCTCGTGTCCGCTCACGCGCCGCTCCCTCAGAACGTTCCGGTGCCACGGGAAATCGCCACCGCGCCGGTGCGCGACACCTCGACGAGGCCTAGCGGTTCCATCAGGTGGATAAAGGCGTCGAGCTTTTCGGCAGAGCCGGTGATCTCGTAGACAAAGCTCTCCGTCGTCGAATCGACGACGCGGGCGCGGAAGATGTCCGCAAGGCGCAGCGACTCGATGCGCGGCTCACCCCTGCCGACCATCTTGATAAGCGCCATCTCGCGCTCGACAAAGGGGCCGTCATCGGTCAGGTCATGCACCTTGCGCACCGGCACGAGGCGCGACAGCTGCGCCTTGATCTGCTCGATGATCATCCGCGTGCCCGAGGTCACGACGGTGATCCGAGAGAGATTATTTTTCTTGTCGACCTCGGCGACGGTGAGGCTGTCGATGTTGTAGCCGCGCCCGGAGAAGAGCCCGACGACACGCGCCAGGATACCCGGCTCGTTATCGACAAGCACGGCGATGGTGTGGCGTTCGATGTCGGTCATCTAGACCAGCACCATGCCTTCTTCGGACACCGGCTTCTCCGCCTTGTCGGCCGGGCCGAGCAGCATTTCGTTGTGCGCCGCGCCGGACGGGATCATCGGGAAGCAGTTCTCGAGTTCGTCAACCGCGACATCGAGCACCACCGCGCCCGGCTCCTCGATCATGAAACGGATCGCGTCGTCGAGCTTGGCCGGGTCGGTGACGCGCCTTCCCTTGGCGCCGAACGCCTCGGCGAGCTGGACGAAATCGGGCAGCGCCGCGGTGTAGCTCTCGGAATAACGCGCGCCATGCAGCAGCTCCTGCCACTGGCGCACCATGCCCATGTACTGGTTGTTGAGGATGAACGCCTTCACCGGCAGCCGGTACTGGGCGATCGTCGACATCTCCTGGATGTTCATCAGGATCGACGCCTCGCCGGCGATGTCGATGACCAGCGCGTCCGGGTGCGCGACCTGGACCCCGACCGCGGCCGGCAGGCCGTAGCCCATCGTGCCGAGCCCGCCCGAGGTCATCCAATGGTAGGGCTGTTCGAACTTGAAAAACTGCGCCGCCCACATCTGATGCTGCCCGACCTCGGTGGTGATGTAGGTGTCGCGGCCCTGGGTCAGCGCATAGAGGCGTTCGAGCGCGTATTGCGGCTTGATGATGTCCTTCTTGCTCTTGTCGTAGCGCAGACAGTCGCGGGCGCGCCACGCTTCGACCTGCTTCCACCATTTCTGGCGGCCCGCCGGCGGCCGCTTCGGCGCCACTTTGGTCCAGCCCACGATCAGCGCGGCCAGCGCCTCGCCGCAATCGCCGATAATCGGCACATCAACCCGCACATTCTTGTTGATCGAGGACGGGTCGATGTCGATGTGGATCTTCTTCGAGTTCGGCGAGAAGGCGTTGAGCCGCCCGGTCACGCGGTCGTCGAAGCGCGAGCCGACCGCGATCATCACGTCGCAATCGTGCATCGCGTTGTTGGCTTCGTAGGTGCCGTGCATCCCGACCATGCCGAGGAAATGAGGGTCGCTCGCCGGGAGGGCTCCCAAGCCCATCAGGGTCAGGGTGCAGGGCGAGTCGACGAGGCGCACGAACTCGGCGAAGCGGGCGCAGGCCTCGGGACCCGAATTGATCAGCCCGCCGCCGCCATAGATCAGCGGACGCTCGGCCTTGGCGATGAGGGCCAAGGCCTCGTCGATCCGCTTCGCATCGGGCTTTGTTTGCGGGCGGTAGCTCTTGTGCTCGATCTGCTCGGGCACCGAATAAGGGCCGAGCGCGAATAGCACGTCCTTCGGCAAATCGATCACGACCGGACCGGGCCGGCCGCTTTTGGCGATGTAGAACGCCTCGTGCATTATGCGCGCGAGGTCGCTGACATCGCGCACCAGGTAATTGTGCTTGGTGCACGGCCGGGTGATGCCTGTGGTGTCCGCCTCCTGAAAAGCGTCGTTGCCGATCAGATGCGTCGGCACCTGGCCCGTCAGGCAGATCACCGGCACCGAGTCCATCAGCGCGTCGGTCAAGCCGGTCACCGCATTGGTCGCGCCGGGGCCACTCGTCACCAGCACGACCCCGACCTTGCCGGTCGAGCGCGCGTAACCCTCCGCGGCGTGCACCGCGCCGCCTTCCTGGCGCACCAGCACATGGCGCAGGCTGTTCTGCTTGAACAGCGAGTCGTAAATCGGCAGGACGGCGCCCCCCGGATAGCCGAAGACGACCTCGACACCCTGATCGATAAGCGACCGGATGACGATATCGGCTCCGCACAACGACTCGGGCGACATGACCAGCTCCTTGAGTTGCGTAGTTCACAGAACGGTACGCGCCGGCGAAGGGCCGGCGCGTGCAGTGCACCGTACCAGTTATCCCCGGCGGGTCAATAGCAAACCATCAATAAAATGGCGTGAGCAGTGCAAAAAACTTTCCGAATATTGCTCAACGCAGGTCAGGTCTGCGTCGAGCTGATGGCGGAACCAGGTCATCTGCCGCTTGGCGTAGCGCCGCGTCGCTTGTTGCGCGGCGGCGATCGCTTCGGGCAGGGTTGCATCGCCGCGCAGATGGGCGAACAGCTCGGGAAGCCCCACGGCCTTCATCGCCGGCAGGTCGGGTGGGAGACCGCGCGCCAGCAGCGCCTTTGCTTCACCGACACCGCCGGCGTCGATCATCGCCGCGAAGCGCGCGTCACAGGCGGCGTAGAGCGCCGCGCGTGGTGGCGCAAGCAGCAGCGTTGCGAAGCGATAGGGTAAGGGCGCGGCGGGGCGGCGCTGCCATTCGCCGATCGGCGTGCCAGTCGCGCGCACGACCTCCCAGGCGCGCGTGAGCCGCGTCCGGTCGCCGGGCGGGAAGCGCGCGGCCGAGGCCGGATCGAAACGCGCGAGTTCTTCGCGGAATGCCGCTCCGCCCCGCCGCTCGTAGAGCGCCGCCGCCGCCGCGCGTATATCGGCCGGAATATCGGGCACCGCCGCCAGACCTCCGATCAGCGCACGCACATAGAGCCCTGTGCCGCCGACCAGGATCGGCAGCCGACCGGCGGCGAGCGATGCGGTTATCTCAGCCAGCGCCAGCTCGCGCCATCGCGCCGCGGAACCACGCTCCGCCGCATCCAGAAAGCCATAAAGCCGGTGCGGCGCCCGCGCTTCTTCCGCCGCGCCGGGGCGAGCGGTGAGGATTTTGAGATCGCGATAAACCTGCAGCGCGTCGGCATTGATGACGGTGCCGCGATAATGCTCGGCCAGCGCCAGCGCCAACGCTGATTTGCCGCTCGCGGTCGGCCCGGCGATGATGATGACGACAGGTTCTTGGCTCAACGCATGTGCGTCCTTCGAGGCTTCGCTGCGCGAAGCACCTCAGGATGAGGGATTTTCTTTGTGCCATCCACCAGCCATCCTCATCCTGAGGCGGCTGCGAAGCAGCCCTCGAAGGACGCACCAAGACTATGCAGCAAGTCATTACGCTGATCGCCGCCCCAGGCGCGGAAAGCGCGTTGCGGGGTTGTGTTGCCGCGCTGGGTGGCACGGCCGATTGGCTAGCGCCTGGCGCGTGCGACATCTCCGGTGCTTCGGAAGAAGCCGCGCGCGTGGCGATCGTGGGTGAGCCGATCGACATCGTCGCCCAGCCCGTCGCGGGGCGGCGCAAGAAGCTGCTCGTCGCCGATCTCGAGTCGACGATCATCGAGAACGAGATGCTCGAGGAGCTGGCCGATTTCCTCGGTCTTCGGGTGCACGTCGCCGAGATCACCCGGCGCGCAATGAATGGCGAGATCGATTTTGTTGCCGCGCTCACGGAACGCGTCGCGCTGCTGCGCGGCCTGTCCGAAAACGTGCTCCACGATGCCGCTTCGCGCATCCGGATCATGCCAGGCGCGCGGCCGCTGATCGCGACCTTGCGCCGCGCCGGGGTGACGACAGCACTGGTATCGGGCGGGTTCACGGTGTTCGCCGAGCGGATTGCCGCAGATCTCGGTTTCGACCGGGTCGTCGCCAACCGCCTCGACATCGCGGATGGCAAGCTTGCCGGCACGGTCAGCCCCCCGATCGTCACGGCCGCGACCAAGCACGACACGCTTGTGGTGCTGGCCAAGGAGCTGGGCATCGGGCTCGAGGCGACCCTGGCGGTCGGCGACGGCGCCAACGATCTGCCGATGTTGCAGGCGGCGGGGTTTGGCGTCGCGTTTCGTGCCAAACCCGCGGTCGCCACCGCGGCGCGCTGGCGGATCGACCACGCGGATCTGACCGCGCTGCTCTACGCGCAAGGGTACCGGCAGGAAGAAATCGTCGCTACTTAGTCCCGAGCTATTTAGTGCCAAACAGGCGGTCGCCGGCGTCGCCGAGGCCGGGCAAGATGTAGCCGTGCTCGTCGAGGCAGCGGTCGAGCGACGCCGCCATGATCGTCACATTCGGGAAGACGCTGTGCACGTGCGCGACCCCCTCAGGCGCCGCGACGAGACACACGAACTTCACCGACCGCGCCTGCAGCTCGATGAGCCGCGAGATTGCCGCGACGGCCGAATTACCGGTCGCCAGCATCGGGTCGACAAGGATCACATCGCGTTCCGGCAAATCGTCGGGCAGCTTCAGGTAATATTCGACCGCCTGCAGCGTGCGCGGCTCGCGGTAGAGGCCGATATGGCCGACCCGCGCCGACGGCACCAGCTCAAGGATGCCGTCGAGCAGCCCATTGCCGGCGCGCAGGATCGACACGAGGCACAATTTCTTGCCGGCCAGCACTGGGAGCCGCGCGGTTTCGAGCGGGGTCTCGATCTCCGTCTCCTCGAGCGGCAGATCGCGCGTCGCCTCATAGCCGAGCAGCAGCCCCACCTCGCGCATCAGCTGGCGGAATGCGCCGGTCGGCGTGTCCTGCGCGCGCATCAGCGACAATTTGTGCTGGACGAGCGGGTGATCGACGATACGGAGATCGGGCATGGCGTTATTCCGGCAGATGGGTCGAAGGACGCACGATCGTTTTGCAGTTTCGCGACACCGCCAAATTAGAACAGCGTGCCGTCGCTGGCGATGGTGAGCGGCGGCGACCCGTCGGCGCGGCGCGAAAGGGCGATTCGGCGGCCGGCCTCCCAGCTCCCGCCTTCGAGCACACAGGCGAGCGGAAATTCGGTCGCGCTCTTGCCCAATAGCGCGCGGACCCGCTCGGCGAGGCGGTCGAGCAGGATCACGGTCAGCGCGCGCCATTCGACGACAGCTTCGTCTTGCGGATCGAGCAGGCGCGTCGCGAGCGAGGGGTCGCGCGGTTCGACGATGCCGAGATCGAGAAACAAGCCGCCATTGCGGTACTCGGCGAGGCCCGTCAGGCCATCGAGGTCGGTGACGCCGACGCCGGCATCCTGCAGCGGCTCGACCAGCGAATACGCAAGCCATTGCGACAGCTTGTGAAACGCCACGAGCCCGTCGCCGGACACCGCGCGATGCCGCCCGCAATCGCCGAGCGGCCGCCCCGGCCAGATCGGCCCGAGCGCGACGAGCAGGGTGCGCAGGATGTCGGACGCCGGGATCGCGGCCCCCTGTGCCCGCCAATGGTCATAAAGATTGCCGAGCCGGGCGGGACGGCCAAACACCGCCGGGTTGTCGCGCGCGACCTCACCCAGCCGGCGCAGCAGCGCGACCCTGCCATCGAAGCCGGCGAGCGCGTTACCATCGCGGTGCTGCATCGCCGCGGCCAACGCATCAGGACTCAGGGCCGCCAGCGCCGTCGCATCGGCCCGCCACGGCTGCGCCGGGTCGGCCGAAAAGAGGCCAGCCTGCATCGCCCGGAAGCTGGCGACGCCCAGTCCCTCGGAACGCGCGAAAATCTGCCCGGTCTCGGCCTCCCGGTAGCGCCACTCCGCGCCCGCACCGGCGTCGAGCAGCACCGAGACGATCGCCAGATCGATCCGCGCCCGCGCGGTTTCCGCCCGATCCACGCCAGGAGCGACAAGCGCCGCGCGGTCGACGCCGCCGAACGTGAAATGCCGCCATCGGCTGTGGAACGGCACGCGCAAGTCGGGATAGCGCTGCCGTGTGATGTCGGTCACCAGCCGTGCCGCTTCATCGAGCCTATCGAGGTGCAGGCGGAAATGCGGGGCCTCATGGCGTTCGGCTGCTTGGTAGACGAGCAAGCAGCGCTCGCGCACCGCCGCCGCGGTCAGGATGTGGTCGGGATCGGGCTGGATCAGCTTCCCGCGTCCTTGCAAACCCTACTCGTCCAGACCACGGCCCTTGGCGCGCTTCAATTCGCGGGCGCTCGGCTTCCCGTCGGGCGCAAAATAGCCGGCGGCTTTCTTGGCGGCGATCTCGACCGAGGCGTCTGGCGGCACCAGGTCAGGCGGGATCGCCACTTGCTCGCCGATCGCGATGCCCTGCTCGGACAGCGCCCCGTGCTTCATGTTTGACATCGACACCCAGCGATCGATGCGGGTGACGCCGAGCCAGTGAAACACGTCGGGCATCAGCTCCTGGAAGCGCATGTCCTGCACCCCGGCGACGCATTCAGTACGGCGGAAATAGGTGTCCGCGCGGTCGCCGCCGGCCTGGCGCTTCCGCGCATTGTAAACGAGGAATTTGGTGACCTCGCCAAGCGCGCGGCCTTCCTTGCGGTTATAGACGACGATACCGACCCCACCCTGCTGCGCGGTCTCGACACAGACCTCGACACCGTGCACCAGATAGGGCCGGCAGGTGCAGATGTCGGAGCCGAACACGTCCGAGCCGTTGCATTCGTCATGCACCCGGCAGGCGATCACCGTGCCGGGATCGGCGATGCGCTCGACGTCGCCAAACAGGTAGATCGTCTGACCGCCGATCGGCGGCAGGAAGATTTCGAGGTCGGGACGAGTGACCAGCTCGGGAAACATCCCGCCGGTCTGCTCGAACAGCGTGTGGCGCAGATCGCTTTCGGCCACGCCAAAGCGCGCGGCGATGCCGGGTAGATGCCAGACCGGATCGATTGCCGCCTTAGTGACACGGATCTCGCCGCTGTCGAGCAGCACGCGCCCGTCGGGCCGTAAACCGCTATTGCGAAGCCGCGGCATGATCTCGGGTAGATTGATATGCGCCCGGGTGATCGCGATCGTCGGCCGCGCGTCGATGCCCTGCGCGATCGCCTCGGCGAACGCCTCGCCGACGAGATGGCCGTAAGGGTCGAGCGCGACGATCTTTGCCGGCTCGGCCCATTGCGGACGCGGCGGCACCACGACGACCGGCGCGGTATCGGTGAGGTCGGGGCGATGATCGCGTGACAGCGCGCGGGTCGCCACGGCGAGCGCGCGATAGATCGCGTAGGAACCCGAATACGAGCCGATCGCGTTACGGTGCTGCGGCTCGGCCGGGCTGGCGACGACCGGGCCGCGCTCGGCCGCACTTGCCGCGCCCCAGCGGACTGGCGCTACCGCTTGCCCGAAATTGCTCGGGTGCGAGGTCAGCCTGATATGTCGCGGGATGGGCGATTCCATGTGTCGAATGGCTCGCTTAAAAAGGTAATATAATGGTGAAGCAAGCGTTGCGCCACGCGCTAAGTGTCGCTGCGGCCTCGGTTGAGGCGCAAAAACAAACGGCGCAGCCAGATCACCCCACCCGGCAGGCTGACCAGCGTGCCGATCAGTCCCAACTCCACCGACAGCAGCAGCGCCGGCGCGGTGCCGACCCCGACCAGCGCCAACGCCGCGACTATCACCCCTTCGCGCACCCCCCAGCCGCCCGCCGAGATCGGCAGCGCCACGACCAGCATCACCGACGGCATCAGCAGCGCGAAATCGACAAGCGGCACGCCAAGATGCTGCGCCTGCGAGA
>DATMLO010000174.1:0-5728 GCA_035570495.1 Allostellaceae bacterium
GAATTCTATCGGAGTGAGTTCCGCGCCTACGTGATGCTCTTCACACCTCAAGCGTTTTTCGAGGGTTTGCGCGCCTTTTTCTCCGCGATTCCCGATCTTCCTTCACGGCGGACAAGTTCGGCCGCTACGTCGACCGGGGCGACGCCCGCTGCGGCCCAGAGCACAAGTAGGTGATAGAGCACGTCGGCGCTTTCGCCAACCAGCGCTGCGCGGTCGCCACGCACGCCTTCGATCAGCGCCTCGACCGCCTCCTCGCCGAATTTCTGCGCGATCTTGGCGTTGCCGCGGGCGAAGAGCTTAGCCGTGTATGAGGTCTCGGGATCGGCGCCCCGGTGCGATTCGATAACCTGCCACAGACGCTCCAGCGCCCCGCCGAGCGCGTCCACCACGCTTAGGGCCGCATCGGGATGCCCGCACCGGCGAGGTGCGCCTTCGCGTCGCCGATGCGGAACGTGCCGAAATGGAAGATCGACGCGGCGAGCACCGCCGTCGCATGGCCGCCGCGAATGCCTTCGACCATGTGATCCAACGTGCCGACCCCACCCGACGCAATCACCGGCACACGCACCGCGTCGGCGACCGCCCGGGTCAGCGCGATGTCAAAGCCCGATTTGGTGCCGTCGCGGTCCATCGAGGTCAGCAGGATTTCTCCGGCCCCATAATCGGCGAGGCGGCAGGCCCACTCGACCGCGTCGAGGCCGGTGGGATTGCGCCCGCCATGGGTGAAGACGCCCCATTTGCCGGGGCCGGTCTGTTTCGCGTCGATCGCGCAGACGATGCACTGGCTGCCGAATTTCTGCGCCGCCTCGCGGACGAATTCCGGCCGCGCGACGGCGGCGGTGTTGATCGACACCTTGTCGGTGCCGGCGAGCAGCAGCTTCCTGATGTCCTCGACCGAGCGCACCCCGCCGCCGACGGTCAGCGGCATAAAGCAGTGCTGGGCGGTGCGCCGCACGACGTCATAGATCGTGTCGCGGTTTTCGTGGCTCGCGGTGATGTCGAGAAAGCACAGCTCGTCGGCGCCCTCCCGGTCATAAATCTTGGCCTGCTCGACGGGATCGCCGGCATCGGTCAGGTCGACAAAGTTGACGCCCTTGACGACGCGGCCGTCCTTGACGTCGAGACAGGGGATGACGCGCATCTTCAGCATGCGGCGATCCTCAGCGCTTCCCGCGCATCGAGACCGCCATCATAGAGCGCGCGGCCGATGATCGCGCCGGCGATGCCGTCTTTTTCGTGCGCCTTTAGCGCCGTGACATCGCGGAGCGTGGAAACGCCGCCCGAGGCGACGACCGGGATCTCGACTTGGCGGGCGAAATCGGCGATCGCGTCGGCATCGATGCCGGTCATCACGCCGTCGCGCGAAATGTCGGTGGCGACGATCGCCGCGACCCCGGCGCCGGCAAAGCGCTTTCCGAGTTCGACGACGCCGATCTCGCTCGTCTCGGCCCAGCCTTCGACCGCGACCTTGCCATCGCGTCCGTCAATGCCGACGACGATACGGCCGGGATGATCCTTGGCGGCCATGCGCACCAGCGACGGATCGCGCAGCGCCGCGGTGCCAAGCACGACCCGGTCGATGCCGAGATCGAGCCAGGCGTCGATCGCATCGCGGTCGCGGATACCGCCGCCCAGCTCGATCTTGATCTGCGGAACAGCCTTGCGGATCGCGCGCACCGCCTCGCCATTGACCGAGGCGCCGGCAAAAGCGCCGTCGAGATCGACGACATGGAGCCACGAGAAACCGAGCGCGGCGAAGGCGCGGGCTTGCGCCGCCGGGTCGTTGTTGAACACGGTCGCGCTCGCCATATCGCCACGCACCAGGCGGACGCAGGCGCCCTCCTTCAGGTCGATCGCCGGGAACAGGATCACGAGCCCTGCTCGTCGAGCCGCTTGTAGTAGTAGTGGCCGGGCACGGCGTTGCCGTCGACCCAGGCATAGTCAGGATGGGTGCCCCAGCGGACATAGTTCAGCCCCTCGTAGAGGCTGATCGCGGCGCGCTGGGTGGCGCGCAAGTCGAGGTTGAGGACGACGAGACCCAGATCCTCGCGCGCCAGCCGCTCGATCTCGATCACGATGCCGCGCGCCAGGCCGTGGCCCCGCGCCCAGGGCGCGACAAAGGCGCTGGTCAGCGTGCCGGAAAACCGCTGCGCCTCGTTGTTGCGCGGCGCTTTCGAGAGCTGCGCCGACCCGGCGATCGTCCCGTCGAGCCGGCCGACGACAAGCCGGCGATCGGGGATCAGCAGAACGCCCTTCCAGTAATTTTCGAGCACCTGGCGCGGCGGCGGCTTCAGCCAGCCGAACCCGCCGCCCTCGTTGATCGCTTGCTCGGTGGCCTCGCAGAGATCGTCGAGATCGGTACCCAAGCACTGGGTCAGCCGCTCGATCGTCACCTTGGCCTTTATCCTTGCATCGCTCATGTCACGTCCCCTAGGGGCGCCAACGCAGGAAGTTGGCGATCAGCCGCAGGCCGGCCGCCTGACTTTTCTCGGGGTGGAATTGCGTGCCCACCATGTTGTCGCGCCCGACCGCCGCGGTCAGCGCCTGGGCATAATCGGCAGTCGCGACAAGATCTGTCCGGTCGCTGACGGCAAAATGAAAACTATGGACGAAATAGGTATGGGTGCCGTCGCCGACACCGTCGAAGACCGGGTGCGGGCGTTCGATGGCCAGCTCGTTCCAGCCCATATGCGGGATTTTGAACGATGGGTCGGCCGGCTCGATCGCGACGACCTCGCCGCCAACCCAGCCGAGCCCGTCGACCACCTCGAACTCCAGCCCGCGATCGGCCATCAGCTGCATGCCGACGCATATCCCGAAAAACGGGCGGCCGCGCCCCGTCACCGCCTCGTCGATCGCCGCCTCGAGCCCCGGCACCCCGGCTAGTCCGCGCCGGCAATCGGCAAACGCGCCCTGGCCGGGCAGCACGATGCGGTCGGCATGCGCCGCCTCGTCGGGATCGCTGGTGACGACGATTTTCTCGTCGCCGCCCATCTCGCCGGCGGCGCGCTCGAACGCCTTGGCCGCGGAACGGAGATTGCCCGAGCCGTAATCGATGATCGCGGTCAACATCGGAACATGCCCCTCAGGCGCTCAGCGTCCCTTTGGTCGACGGCACCGCGCCGGCGCGGCGCGGATCGATCTCGACCGCCTGACGCAAGGCGCGCGCCAATCCTTTGAAGCATGACTCGACAATATGGTGATTGTTCTCGCCGTAGAGGTTCTCGACGTGCAGCGTCATCCCGGCCGACTGCGCAAACGCCTGGAACCATTCCTTGAACAGCTCGGTATCCATTTCGCCGAGCTTGGGCTTCGACAAATTGACCTTCCACACCAGATAGGGCCGGTTCGAGCAGTCGAGGCTGACCCGGGTCAGCGTCTCGTCCATCGGGATCATCGCGCTGCCCCAGCGCTGGATGCCGGCGCGGTCGCCCAGGGCCTTCGCCACGGCGCCGCCGATCACATAGCCGGTGTCTTCGGTCGTGTGATGGAAATCGATGTGCAGGTCGCCTTTGGCCTTGAGGCTGATGTCACACAGGCTGTGGCGGGCCAGCTGCTCGAGCATATGGTCGAGAAAACCGATACCGGTCGCGATGTCGCTCGCGCCGGTGCCGTCGAGATCGACGCGGCCCTTGATCCGCGTTTCCTTGGTGTTGCGTTCGACCGTCGCGACGCGCACCGCTCTTCTCCCGCTACGATGTCCGGACAACAACCGGCGCTGCCTCAGCAGTGACCAACCGCGCCGGTTTGTCGCGGGCGCTCTTTTAATACGAACCGGCCGCGCTTGCCACTATCGCCGGGATTGGTGAAGCGGCGGTTACGCGGGCTGGGCGGGCGGGAACTTACTGCGCTGGTTGAACGCGACGCCGGCGACGCCAAACCAGATCGCGGCTCCAAGCAGTTTGAAGACCCATTCGCCCTGTTCCGGGGCGAGCGGCGCCAGCACCAGGCCGGCGCAGCCGAGGATGATCCCAGTGATCATGAATGACTTGAGCGCCTTCGCGTAGGCCGCCGGGAAATCCTCAGGCGCGCCCTTGAAGCGCTTGCGCACCCAGCCGTTGCGTACCTTGTTTGCCTCGTAAGGCAGATAGAACAAAAGAAAAAAGCCGCCGACGATCGCGATGAGTTCCAACATGCCGCCGCTCCGCTGCAGGCACTGCGCCGGATGGCGCGCGTTCTACCGTTGTACGATACGGGCGATCAGTCGGTTCACCTCTGCGGATTTTTCCATGTGCGGCAGGTGGCCCGCATTGTCGAGGATGTGCACCGGCAGCGATGCCGCCGCCCAGCGAATGCCCGACAGTCTCCTCCTCCCGTTCGGCGTGTTCGGGTCGCAGCCTGATCCCGCCGGGAAGCGAACTCAACGGTTCCATTGGATTTTGCCGGCATCGCAGGCGTTAGACTCGTTTGGTGGACATCGCTTCAAAATTAGATAAATTTTTAACGACCTTTGTATTTGCCACTCGGAGAATATTGTCGCAATTTTATGCAGCATTTTCGAGATCGACACAGATCACGAGAAATATTCACAAATATTTAACCATGCCATGACTGACGGATCGCGAGGAAAAAATGAGTGCATTGACGGTTGTCGCATTTCGGCCGCAGGCGGATGCCCACCCACGCTTCGTCTTTCATTCCGTGATCGACGGCATTTGCCGCATGAAATGGGACGAACTCAATAGTGACGAAGTGATGCGCGTCGCGACGGCGTACTACTTCTTCTCGGTGCAGTTCCGCGAGAGTCTCGAAGTCGCGCGCGACCGCCATCCCGACGACGAGAAGCTTGCCGAACTGTGGGAAGGCGAATGCGACACCGACAATCTTTCGCCCTGGCCGGGGATCGCCGCGGCCGGCGAGCGGATGAACCATGATGAATTCATGCGGCGGGTTCTCGAGCTGCATCCGGCGGGCCGCGACCGGCGCTTGATCGCGGCCGGCCTCGCCTATCTGCAAAAGACCCGCGCGCTCGACCCCGCGGCGCGCGCCGCGAGCATCGCCAGCTACGAGGATGGCGGTCTCAGCAGCGTCTTCGGCGCGATGCTCCGCGCGCCGCATTGGTACGGCGCGGGTCAGCGCGCCTTTCGCTTTTTTCTCGAGGAGCATATCCGCTTCGACAGCGACGATGGCGCTGGCCACGGCCAGCTGAGCCGTCACCTGCCGGCGGACGACCGTGTTCTGCCGCTATGGACCTTGTTCCGCGACCTGCTCGTGAGCGCGGTGCCCAGGTTGGCGCTGGTCGCCGCGGTCACCCGGCGGCAGCCGAGAGCCCCCGTCTTCATGCGGCGCGGTGCGGCGTTTGACGCGGGCAACGCAAAATTCACGGGATAATGGCAGGATGCGCGTTGTTTAAGTGCTAGCGGAAGGTTTGATCAGTGCGCCCAGAAACGGTAGCGGTTCATGGGGGTTATGACGGAGACCCGGCGACCAAGTCGGTCGCGGTGCCGATCTACCAGACCGCGGCCTATGAGTTTGACAGCGCGGAACATGGCGCGGCGCTGTTCAACCTGGAGGCCGAGGGGTTCCGCTACAGCCGGATCAACAACCCCACGGTGGACGTGCTCGACAGGCGGGTGGCGGCGCTCGAAGGCGGCGCCGGGGCGCTGTGCGTCGCCTCGGGCCAGGCGGCGCTGCACTACGCGATCCTCAATCTCGCGTCGGCCGGCGCCAATATCGTCTCGGTGCCGCAGCTTTACGGGACGACGCACACGCTGTTCGCGCATTTGCT
>DATMLO010000175.1:0-14421 GCA_035570495.1 Allostellaceae bacterium
TATGGACGCGGTGCAGGACTATCAGACCGTGCGCCTCGAATTGCTCGGCGATCTGTCAGTGCAGACCGCTCAGCTGGAAATCTGCACCGGGCTGGGCGGTCTGTCGGTAGCGGTGGTCGGCGCGTTCCTCGTCGCCAATCAGCAGCTCGCCGCGACGACACTGCCGCTGCTGATCCTGCTGTCGCTGTCGTCCTTCCTGCCGATTTCCGAGATCGCCCAGGTAAGTCGTCAGCTTGCCGACACGATCGCGTCGACCCGGCGGCTCTTTACCGTACATCACGAGGAGCCGTCGGTGGTCGACGGCGTCGAGATGCCGCCCGCGCCGGTCGGCGGTTCGGCGATCCGCTTCGAGGGCGCCAGCTTTGCCTACCCCAGCGCGCGGCGTCCGGCGCTCGAGAGCGCGTCGGTCGACATCCCAGCCGGCGCGACCGTGGCGATTGTCGGCCCGTCTGGCGCTGGCAAGACGACGCTCGCCAATCTGCTTTTGCGCTTCTGGGACCCGAGCGCCGGGCGCATCCTGATCGACGGCGTCGACCTGAAGGATTTCGTGCTCGACCATCTGCGCGGCCGGGTGTCGCTGGTGTCGCAGGACACCTATCTCTTCAACGACACGCTGCGCGCGAATGTCGCCCTCGCCCGCCCAGACGCCGACGAGAAGGCGATCTACGCCGCGCTCGACCAGGCGGCACTCGCCGAATTCATCATGTCGCTGCCGGAAGGGCTCGACACACGGGTTGGCGAGCGCGGCGTGCAACTATCGGGCGGCCAGCGCCAGCGCGTCGCGATCGCCCGCGCCTTCCTGAAGAACGCGCCGACCCTGGTGCTCGACGAGGCGACCTCACATCTCGACGCGGTGAGCGAGGCGCAGGTGCGCACCGCGCTCGATGTGCTGATGCGCGAGCGGACGACGATCGTCATTGCCCACCGGCTTTCGACGGTGCGCAACGCCGATTTCCTGGTCGTGCTCGACCGCGGCCATATCGTCGAGACCGGCAGCCATGCCGAGCTTCTCGCTCGCAACGGGCTCTACGCGCGGCTGATCCGTCGCCAGCTCGGCGCGGCGCGCGAGACGATCGCGGCGGATGGCGAATAGCCTGTGTTCTTAAGAGGCTGCTAACCATCTCACGGCTAGGCTGCCGCCACCTACGTCACGTCCGCGAGACGGAATCGACATGGCCGAGCCGTTCTTTCCCCCGTTCACACCCGAGCAGAACGATCGGCTGACCGTCATCTGGGACCGGCTTTACGCGCTCTATCTCGAGAAGGCGAATGGCGACCGGTCGATTGCCGAGATCGATGCCGACATCGAAGCGATGATCAAGGAGCGCAACGCGATCCGCTCCTGGGGCTGGGATACCGGCCGCGACTGGCGCAAGGACATCCCGCCGGAAGTGCTCAACAAGCCGCGCGAAGATTAAGCGCGCAAATCCAAGATCAGTGGCGAATGGTCTGAAAGGCCGCTGAGCCGCTCGTCATGCGAATATCGGATCGCTTTCGCGCGTTTCGCCAGCGCGGGCGACAGGAACGCGTGGTCGATCCGGAACCCGTTGCCGCGATGGCTGTACCACGAAAACTCCCGGCCCTCGGGATAGCGGTGCCGCCATAAGTCGCAGAAACCCAGCTCGGCGACCCGATCCATGAAATAGGCGCAGCGATCAATCGCCCCTGGCTCGTCGACATAGGCGCGGCAGGTGTTGAAGTCGCCAATCGCCAATGTATGGCCATCGATCCGCGCCGCGAGGCCAGCCATCACGGCCTCCCAATACGGCACCTTCGCCAGCAAGTTCGGCATATAGACGCCGCACAGCGACAGCTTGCCGATCTCGACATGCACCAGCCGATACGGTTCGGGCAGGGCCGCGTCGAGCGGCGCATGCGCGCGAAAACGCCGCCGCGTGGCGATCAGCACACCGCTCTTCCCGGGCGGCGGCCGCGGCGAGGTCATGTATGGGTAGCCGAGCCGCTCGAGCGCCTCGCGCAGCCTCAACCCCGCGTCGCCGCCGCGATATTCCGAGATGACCAGGACATCGGCCTCATGCCGCGCGATCGCTTCGCCGATCGCCGAAAGGCGCGTTCCGCCGCCTTGGCGAATGTTCCACGCGAACAGCCTCACGAGCTGGCGAGCTTGCCGCGGCCGCTGACCTCGGCCCCGGCATCGGGCGACATCTTGAGGAAAAACGGCACGGACAGCATGCCGATGGCGGCGACGGCGAGAAAGGCGAGCGAGAAGTCGAGCGGAGTTGGCTGATGCTCGCCGCGCATCGCGATAAAGACGAAGAGCAGCAGCGCACCCGTCCCTACCCCGACCGCCTGCGACAATTGCTGGCACATGCTGGTGAGGCTCGTCGCGCGGCTCAGCATCGCCGCCGGCACGTCGGCATAGCCGAGCGAGTTGATGCTGGTCATCTGCAGCGAGCGGAAAAAGCCGCCCGCCAGCAACGCCACGAAAATCACGACATGCGGCGTCGACGGCTGGAACAGCGAGTATGACCCAAGAAATGCCGCGCTGATCACCGCGTTGCCGACCATGACATTGCGAAAGCCAAAGGTGCGGATGATTGTCTGCACGCCGATCTTCATCGTCATCGCGCCGGCCGCGCTGGCGAAGGTCAAGAGCCCTGAATTGAGCGCCGACAAGCCAAAGCCGACCTGCAGCATCAGCGGAAGTAAAAACGGCAGCGCCCCCATCCCCATACGGAAGAGGAACCCGCCGGCGGTCGCGGCGGCATAGGTCGGGATGCGCAAAAGCGCCAGATCGATGACCGGATGCTCGGCACGGTGCGCGTGGCGGAAATAGAAGAACGTGCAGATCGCGCCGACGATCAAGAGCCCGACCGTCACCACGGTCGGCACGGCGCCGCGTCCGATTGTCTCGAAGCCAAAGGCCAGGCTCGCCAATCCGATACCGGTCAGCACAAAGCCACGAATGTCGAACGGGCGCGCGCCGGTTTCGCGGAAATCCTCGATGAAGAGGTTGATGAGCACGAGCCCCAGGATGCCGATCGGGATGTTGATAAAGAAAATCCAGCGCCACGACCCGTAGGTCGCGATAAACCCGCCGAGCGGCGGCCCGGTCACCGGCCCGAGCATCGCCGGCAGGCTGACATACGACATCGCCCGTACGATCTCGGAGCGCGGCACCGTCTTCAGCAATACCAGCCGCCCGACCGGCACCATCATCGCGCCGCCCATCCCCTGCACGATGCGCGAGATGACGAGCATCGGCAGCGATTGGGAGAGGCCGCAGCCGATCGAGCCCAGCACGAACACGACGATCGCCGCGCTAAACACGCGCCGCGCACCGAGCCGGTCGGCGGTCCATCCGCTGATCGGCACAAACACGGCGAGGCTCAGCAGGTAGCAGGTGATCGCCACGTTGAGGCGTAGCGGGCTTTCGCCAAGCGATTTGGCGATCACCGGCAGCGCGGTGGCGATGACCGTCGAATCCATGTTCTGCATGAACATCGCGCAAGCGACGATCAGAGAGATCAGGAGTTGACGGGTACCCGGACGCATTGTTGTTCCTAGGATAGGCCTGTGGTCGGGCGCGAGGAAGAAAATCGGCGCGGCCGCCGCTATAGTGCCAACGCATGACCCAGGACATGGCTGAGCCGGTCGACAACCGCATCTTTGTGCTGATCCTGCAACACCCGCAGGAACGGCGCGAAGCGCTGTCCACCGCGCCATTGATCACCGCGACCTTGGGTCGTGCGAAATTGGTGATCGGGCTCTCGTGGGCCGGTCTGTCGCGATTGGCCGGCGAAGCGGCCGAACCGCGGCGCTGGGCGGTGCTGCATCTCGGCGCGGCGCGCGCTGATCAGGCGACGGAGCGACGCGAGTTTATGCTGGTCGATCGGCACGGCGAGCCCATCGCCCAACCAAAAGCCATCCTCGCCGGGCTGAAGGGCATCGTGCTGCTCGACGGCACGTGGAGCCAGGCGAAGACGCTGTGGTGGCGCAACCCATGGCTCCTCAAGCTGCACCGCATCGTGCTCGACCCGCCGCGTCCGGCGCGGCTCGGGCGCTTCAGGCGCGAGCCGCGACGCGACGCATTGTCGACAATCGAGGCGGCGGCGTTGGCGCTCCGCCACCTCGAAACGACATCCCAAGCCGCCGACGCACTCGACGCGGCGCTCGACGGGATGCTCGCCGCCGCCCGCCGACCCGATCGACGCGCCGCCCGCTAAGGTGCGGTGATCAAGGTCGCCGCGTCATTCGCCAGCGCGGTTCGCGAATCCGGCCGCATATACATCATGTGCCCCCCCTCATAGACCTTGAGGGTGATCGCCTTGCGCGTCGCTTCCGGGATGTTGAGCTGATCGATCAGCCAGCGCGAGGCGAGATAGGGCGTCACAAGGTCATAGCGGCCATTGGCTATCAGCACTTTGGTCGCTGGATGGTCGAGCAGGGCCGTCTGCAAGCCGGATAGCGCGAAGCCGAGCCCATCTTGCCCCTCGCGCACGCCATCAAAATCCCATTGCCGGCTGATCGTCATCGGCAGCACCCGGTACTGCAGCTGGGTCTTGTAGCCGAGCCCTTCGGGCGCATAGGCATTGAACGCCGCCGTGTAAGCGGCGATCGCATTGTCGAGCACCGGGTCGCCGGCGATCTGGTCCCATGGGTTGTTGGGCGACGCACGGGTGATCGTCGCGTCATAGGAGCTCAGCACCTGGTCTTCTTTGCGACGCAGCTCGTGCGCAAACATGTCCTTGCCGACCCAGCCGCGTTCGCGCCGCACGATGTCCTCCGGCAGGCCGATCATCGCCGCGACCTTGGCGATGAACGGGTCGCCCGGCGGCGGCACGCCCGGCACACCGGCGAGGCCCGTCAGATAGTCGCTTAGCGCGAATTTCTCGACCGGGGCGGCGTCGAACTTGGTGTTGCCGTCGAGCGCGGCGACCGAGGACGCATAGGTCGGCAGCATCACCGCGGCGGCGATCAGATCGCCGGGGCCGGGATTGAGCATCGACCAGTCGAGCGCCGGCGAAATCATGATGAGACCGCTGGGGGTGATGCCTTCATCGCGCTCGAGGCTCTTCGCCATCGCCGCGACGCGGAACCCGCCATAGCTTTCGCCGGTCAGATAGACCGGGCTTGGCCAGCGCTCGTGCCTGGTGAGCCACAGGCGCACGACCGAATCGAGCGAGTCGATGTCGCCTTTCACGTTCCAGAATTGCTTGGCTGGGTCCTCGCCCTTGCCTTCGCCGCGACTAAACCCGGTGCCGACCGGATCGACAAAGACGAGGTCGGCAAAGGTCAACCACGTCGACGGATTGTCGACGATCTGCACCGGCGAGTTCGGCACCGCCCCAGTCGCCACCGGCGCAATGATGCGCGGGCCGACCGCGCCGAGATGCAGGAAGACCGCGGCGGCGCCCGGCCCACCATTGAACAGGAAGACGACCGGTCGCGTCTGCCCGGGTTTCGGATCGGCGATATAGGCGATGGTGAAGATCGAAGCGGTCTTCTCGCCTTTGGCGTCGGTGAGCGGGATGGTTTCGGCGATCGCCTTGTAGTCGAGACTCTTCTGCCCGAGCTGGATCGTGTGATGCGTCTCGACATGCGCCGGCAGCGCCAGCGACGGTTCCGGCGCGGGCTCGCGCGACGGCGTCGACGAAAGCTTCGATTCATCCTGAGCCGCCGCGGCGAACGATATGAACCCTGCGAGCGCCGCGGCACACACCGCCAAGACGCGGCTCATTCGCTTTCTTGCGACCATGGGATCACTCGGCTCGCTGTGAGAGGCGCGGGGTTATAGCGCTGGAATGCGGCCCGCGTCATCGCCGCCGCTTGCCCTTGGGGCTAGAATCGGGGATTAGATATCGGTCAAGTTGCGTGGAGAGCGAGTCGATGCGCGTGCTTCCGGTTCTTTGTCTGACATCGCTGGGCGCGCTGTCGTTGGCGGGCTGCGTCGGCACCGACCGGAACGAAGGCTTCACCGCCACGAGTCCTACCTCGTTCCTCTACAGCGCGCGCACCAGCACGGTGATGACCGAGAACGATGACGGCGAGGCCGAGCGCATCCGCCAAGGCTGGCTCGTCGCGGCGCTCAAGGCCCATGCGATGTGCGACAACGGTTTTGTCGTCGACACGCGGCGCTTTGTGCCCGAGCCGGGGACTGCCTCCGGTCCGCAATTCGGCAATGGCGGCGAGATCGTCTATTCGGGACGATGCATTGTCCCCAGCGCCCCACCGGCGCCAGTCGCACCTCCCCCGGCCGTGCCGCCGGTACGGGGATAAGCGGGCCAAAGCTGCACGGCCGCTAGGCCTTCTTCTCCCAGCCCTTCTCGGTCTGCTGCCAATAGGTGAGTGTGTGTCCGGCCGCGGTCGCGGTGCGCCAACGGCCGCGCGCCGCGACAACTGCATCGGGGTCGTTGCCGTCGAACATGTCGACGCAGCGCGCGAAGCCCTCGAGATCATCGGCCTCGACCCCATCGATCAGAAACAGGATCGTCGCACCGTTCGGGTTCTCGACTCGATGGGTCAGCCAGATTGGCTGCGCCGCGGCGTTGCCGTCGCGCGCCGAACCGTGCGGCAGGAACCCGGCCTCGTCATGGGTCCACAGTAGCGCGTTCAAATGCTCGACGCGTTCGGGCGAGCCGGCCTGGATCACGACGCGATGCCCCTGCCCGACCGCGCGCTCCAAGAGCCGCGGCAACGCGCGTTCGAGCGGCGTCGACAGCAGATGGTAGAAGCCGACCTCCGCCACGCTCAGCCCTCTTCGTAATTGTCGGCAACAAAGCGGTCGAGCAGCCGCACGCCAAACGCCGTCGCGCCTTTGGGCACGGTCGGCGCATCCTTTTTCGACCAGGCGACACCGGCGATGTCGAGATGCGCCCATGGCACCTTGTTCACAAAGCGCTGGACGAACTGGGCGCCGATGATGCTACCGGCAGCGCGGTCGCCGGCGATGTTCTTGACGTCCGCGGCGTCGCTGTCGATCTGCTTGTTGTAGGCGTCGTCGAGCGGCAGTCGCCACAATTTCTCGCCGACCGCCTTGCCGGCCGCGATCAGCCGCTCGGCGAGCGCGTCGTCATTCGCGAAGAGCCCGGCATGGTCATGACCGAGCGCCACAACCACCGCGCCGGTCAGGGTGGCAAGGTCGACCATCAACGCGGGCTTGAAGCGATCCTGGCAGTACCACAGCGCATCGGCGAGAACGAGCCGCCCCTCGGCGTCGGTGTTGAGCACCTCGATCGTCTGGCCGGACATCGAGGTCACGATGTCGCCGGGTCGCATCGCCGAGCCCGACGGCATGTTCTCGACAAGCCCGACAACGCCGACCGCGTTGAGCTTGGCCGAGCGCGCCGCGAGCAGGCGCATCAACCCGATCACGACCCCCGAGCCGGCCATGTCCCATTTCATCTCGCCCATCCCGGCGGCGGGCTTGATCGAGATGCCACCGGTGTCGAAGGTCACGCCCTTGCCGATAAAAGCGAGCGGCGCCGCGCCGTCCTTGCCGCCATTCCAGCGCATCACGACAAGTCGCGGCGGGCGGACACTGCCCTGCGCCACGCCGAGCAGCGCGCCCATACCAAGCGCGCGCATATGCTCCTCATCGAGGATCTCAACCTCAAGGCCGAGCGATGAAAGGCCGGCCGCTTGCTTGGCCAAGGTCTCGGGGTAGATGACATTGGCCGGCTCGGAGACGAGGTCGCGGGTGAACGCTACCGCCTCGGCGGCCGCGGCGAAATTCTTATAAGCCTTGCGCGCGGCGGCCGGATTGGGGTCGGCAACGGTCAGTGAGGACAGCGTGGGCTTGCGATCGGGCTTCTCGGTCGTGCGGTATTTGTCGAAACGGTAGACGCGCAACGCCGCGCCGAACGCGAGATGCGCCGCCGCCGCGCCGGGCGCCAAACTACCGGCGTCGCCGGGATCGATGGTGAGGGTCGCGGTCGTCTCACCGGCGCCGTTGAGATGCGCGAGCAGCGTGCCGCCGAGATCTTCGAGCCCGCGCGCGTCGACCGCAGCAGGCTTGCCGAGACCGGCCAGCACGATCCGGCTCACCGATAGATTCGCCGGCCCGACGATCGGCACCAATTCGCTCTTTTTGCCGCGAAACCTCGGCGAGGCAGCGAGCGCACGCGTGATCGCGCCGCCGCTCGCCTCGTCGAGCTGGCGTGCGGCTCCGGTGAGAGCTCGCTCCTCCCAAATTCCGACGACGACGGCACCCGTCCGCGGCGGCTCGAACTCAGCAAAACTGATCTTCATCGCGCGCCTCGCTGAACGGATAACGCCATAGGGCGCGATAGTCGCACCGCCATCGGGGGGCGCAAGACCTTTGCGGTCGCAGATGTGATCGCCGTAGATGTGATCGTCACTGGGCTTTCCGCCCGGTCACATTATCTCGTATGGTCGCACCGTTCGGTGGGGCCGATGTAAGGGGCGCGTTATTCCGTTATCGTCGTTGCCTCCGGAGGTGAGCCAGTACCTCAGCTCACTGAACCGCTACATTCTGCGGCAATGCGTCAGCGTCATGCTCTTCGTGACGGCCGCGCTGACGGCTACGGTGTGGCTTGCTCAGTCGCTGAAGCTCGTCGATCTGATCGTCAACCGCGGCTTGTCGGCAGAGGTGTTCCTTTACCTGGCGATCCTGATCCTGCCGCGGTTTCTCGACATCGTTATCCCGATCGGGACATTCATCGCCGTCCTGTTTGTCTTCAATCGGCTGATCACCGAAAGCGAGCTGGTGGTGATGCGCTCCGCCGGACTGAGCCCATTCAGCCTGGCAAAACCCGTGTTGGAGTTGGCGGCGGTCGGTTGGCTCATCCTGATGGTGCTGTCGATCTGGCTGCTTCCCGCGTCGAATCGTGAGTTCAAGGACCTTCAGTTCGAGATCCGCAACCGCTTTGTCTCCAGCCTGCTGCAGGAAGGGTCGTTCACCACAATCTCCGACAAGCTGACGATCTATATTGGCGGGCGCAACGACAGGGGCGAAGTGATCGGACTGATGATCGACGATGAGCGCGACCCGAATAATCCGGTCACGCTGCTCGCCGAGCGCGGCGCTTTCGCAGATGCCGGCGGCGGCGCGCGTATCATCATGATCAACGGCGATCGCCAGCAATACGACCGCAACACCGGCAAGCTGTCGGTGCTGACCTTCGAGCGCTATGTGCTCGATCTCGACATGATGCGCGAGGCGCCCGAGGCGCGTGCCCGCGAGGCCCAGGAACGCTATCTCGGCGAACTGTTCTTTCCGCCGCCGGACGTCGACCTCAGCACCCGCGACGTTTATCTCATCGAAGGCAACGAACGCCTGACGGTACCCTTGACCGCCTTCAGCTTTGCGCTGATCCCGCTGGCCTGCCTGCTGCCGGGCGAGTTCAACCGGCGCGGCCAGTTGAAGCGGGTGCTGTTCGCGATTGGCTGCGCCCTCGCCTTCCAGACTATCGATCTCGCGGTCAAGAATCTCGAAGGCCGCTTCACCGCCGCGATTCCGCTCAGCTATTTGGTCGACCTGTTGCCGTTCGCCGTCGGTCTTGGAATCCTCCTGCACCGTGGCATAAGGTTCAACTTCCGTTGGTCGCCGTTTCCGGCGCCGGCGACGCGCTGACGACGCGCGGGGGAGAGGAGACAGGGGCCGGTGCTCATCGCCAAGACCCTCTCCGGCTATATCGCACGCCAATTCTTCGTGTGGTTTTGCAGCGTCTATGGCGCGATGCTCAGCATCAGCTTTTTGATCGATTACATCGAGTTGCTGCGGCGCGGGTCGATCAAAACCGGGGTGACGTTGGGGGTGCTGCTCGAGATGGCGGCGCTGAAGCTGCCGCATACCGCGCAAGAGGTGATGCCATTCGCCGTGCTGTTTGGCACCATGCTGTCATTCTGGCGGCTGACCCGTAACAACGAGCTGGTCGTCGTCCGCTCCGCCGGCGTCTCGGTATGGCAGTTTCTGACCCCGGCGGTCCTTGTCGCCCTGCTCACCGGCATCATCGCCGTCACGGTGTTCAACCCCGCCGCCTCGCAGATGGAGGCGACCTACGAACAGCTCGACGCCCGCTATCTGAAGCAATCGTCCGACGATCTCAGTCTGTCGAACTCGGGGCTATGGCTCCGGCAGAGCGAGCCGAACGGCGGCCAGGTGGTGATCCACGGCGACAAGCTAGTTGCCCCCGAGCTGCTGCTCGGCCAGGTGACTCTGTTCTTTTTTGACATGCGGCACGAGTACCTGTCGCGTGTCGAAGCGCAAACGGCGCAGCTCGATAACGGCTACTGGATCATCGAGAACGGCCGGCGCTGGGAGAAGAGCGACCAGTTCGAGCCGGTGCCCGAGCTTCGCTTGGCGACCAAGTTCACCGCGCACCGGATTGAGGAAAGCCTCGCCTCGCCCGACACGATGTCGTTCTGGTCGCTGCCGAGTTTTATCTCGCTGCTCGAGCAATCCGGGTTCTCGGCGCAGCGCCATCGGCTGCAGTTCAATATCTTGCTGGCGCGCCCATTTCTGTTCTGCGCGATGGTTCTGGTGGCGGCGACCTTCAGCCTCAGAATGCAGCGCCGTGGCGGCGCCACGTTGATGATCGTCGGCGGGGTCGGCGCCGGCTTCATGCTGTATTTTGTCTCCAACATCGTGTTCGCGCTGGGCCTTTCAGCCAAGCTGCCGGTGCTGCTGGCGGCCTGGACGCCGACCGGCATCAGCCTGATTTTCGGCGTTTCGATGCTGCTCCATCTCGAAGACGGGTGACGCGGACGCCGACAGGCGATATTGCTGCTGGAAAATCGCTAATCGCTACAACGGTATCAGAGACGGATTGCCGGAAACTATAGACGCCCGATGAGCCGCTCCCCCCGACTCGGACGCACGCGCAAGGTAAGACGGATGATCCGTCTTGCCGTTGTTGCGCTGTGCTGTTGGTGGAGCCACACGGTCTCGGCCGAGAACTTGGGGGTCGACAGCAATACGAAGAACGCACCGATGACCTTCCAGGCCGATGAGGTGCAATACGACGATCAGTCCGCGCTGACGGTCGCCAAGGGCCATGTCGAGATCGCACAGGGCACGCAGATCCTGCTGGCCGATGTGGTGACCTACAATCAGCACACCGACACGGTGACCGCGTCCGGCCATGTCAGCCTGATGGCGCCCGACGGCACGGTCGTGTTTTCCGACTACATGGAACTACGCAACGGCATGAACGACGTATTCGCCAACGATGTGCGAATGCTAATGGCCGATCGCTCCCGCCTTGCCGCCGACGCGGCCCGCCGGCTCAACGGCAATCACACCGACCTGCGTCGCGCGGTCTATTCCCCATGCGACCTGTGCAAGGACGACCCGACCGCACCGCCGGCCTGGCAGCTGAAGTCGCGCGAGATGACCGACGACAAGGAACTCCAGCGCCTCGAATTCCGTGACGCGACAATGGAGGTCGACGGCATCCCGGTGTTCTATACGCCGTATATGTCGACCCCAGATCCGTCGGTGAAACGCGCCGATGGATTCATGATGCCGACCTTTGGCGGATCGAGCCAGCTCGGCTTCCACATCGCGACCCCCTATTTCTTGACGCTAGGACCGAGCGCCGACGTGACCATCACGCCGCGGTTCACCAGTTCGGCCGGGCAGGTGCTCGCCGCGGATTATCACCAGCGGTTCTCGAACGGCTACATCGAGGACCTGTCGAGCATCAATGTCAGCAATGTCGGTACCTCGATCGGCGGCGTCAACGACCCGAACGCCTCCCCCAACGCCTTCCGGTGGCACGTCAACGCGTTTGGCGAGTTCGACCTCGACGACACCTACCGCACCGGATTCCAGGCGCAGCGCGTGTCGGACCAGACCTATCTGCAGCGCTTCAGCTATGTGCTGCCGCCGCTGGGCACCGAGGTGACCCGAGCTTATTTCGAAGGCTTCCCCGCCAACGGCTCGCTTGACGTCAACGCCTATCTGTTCCAGCCGCTGACCCCGGGGCTTGGCGTGTCGACGCAGCCGATGGTTCTGCCGGTCATCAACCGCAATTGGAACTTCCAGCCCGATTTGATCGGTGGCGAGGCCAACCTCAATGCGAACCTGCTCAATATCCTCCGAGAGGTTGGCACCGATACGCGCCGCTTATCACTGGGCGGCGAATGGGATCGGACGCTCCGTGACGGGATCGGCGGCGAATACAAATTCCAGGTCAGCGTCCGCGGCGACGCGTATTCGGTCGATTCACTGAGCAACCTGTCGAACCCCGATCTGCCGAGCGTCTATTTCTCGCAGAATGGTAAGGCGCCGCTGGTGTCGGCTCCGGCCGACTTTGCCGCCGGACGCATCTTCCCGCAGGTCGGGCTGACATGGGACTATCCGCTGGTTCATCGCAGCACCGACTACACCTTCCTCGTACAACCGGAAGTCGCCACGTTTGCCGGGCCGAACAGCGGCAACCGATTCATCATCCCCGACGAGGATAGCCTCGGATACGAGTTCCGCGATTCCGATCTGTTCCGGGCCGACCGGCTGCAGGGTTACGACATCCTCGATACCGGCCAGCGCGTCGATTACGGTCTCAATCTTGGCGCCTACACCGGCAATGGCGGCAGCTACCGCATGCTGATCGGTCAGAGCTATCGCGCCGAGACAAACCCGTTCATGCCGCCCGGCAGCGGCGCCGAAGACCGGCTGTCGGACGTCGTCGGCCGCGTCACCCTGTCGCCGAGCAGCTGGCTCGATCTGATCTACCGGTTCCGCCTCGACAAGGACTCGCTCGCCAACCGCCTCCAGGAAGTCGGCTTCGCCGCCGGGCCGGGGGCCTTCCGCGTCGGGGCCAATTATCTGCTGATCCCCGCCGAGCAGGCTAGCCAGGTCATCACGATACCGGGCAGCGGCCAGACCATCCTCTACGGCCGGCGCGAGCAGCTCAGCATGAACGCCACGCTGAAGCTGTCGCAATACTGGTCGCTGGTTGGCTTAGAAACCCTCAATCTCACCAATTCCGACAATCTGGTGAACGGGATCGCGACACCGCAATCGAACAGCGCCAGCCTGCAAGCCAGCCTCTCTGCCCTGTACCAGGACGAATGCATGGGCTTTATCGCCACGCTGTCCCAGTCAGGCATCCGCAATGGCGACGTGACGCCCGGCTACTCCGTGCTGCTCAGCGTCGTCTTCAAGAATATCGGCGAGATCGGCGGCAACGTGTTCCAAGCCTCGGGGGGAAGCTGAGCTTGACCAATGCCGATCGAGCAAAACGACGCGGCGACAGGCCATCCCGCTGCGTGTAGACTATGCTTGATTTTCGGACAGCACGGGTCGGGGCAATGCCGGCACTGCGTTATTCGGGCGCGCTGCTCTTGACGCTCGCCGTATTGTGCCTGGCCATGCCGACGGCGCAGTCGGCGCACCGCACTGCGGCGCAACAGCCGGCGGTCGCTACGGCCCCGCCGCCATCGGGCGCGCCCGACATGCGCATCGCCGCGGTCGTCAACGACGAGGTGATCTCGGTCTTCGATCTCGTTTCGCGTGTCCGCATGGTGCTGATGTCGTCCAACATGCCCGCCTCGCCCGACGCACAAAAAAAGATCGAGGCCGAAATCCTCCGCTCGCTGGTCGACGAGCGACTGGAGCTGCAGGAAGCGAAGAAGCAAAATGTCGTGGCGACCGATGACGAGATCAACAGCGCGCTGACCAAGATCGAGAAGCAGAACAACATGCAGCCCGGTCAGCTCAACGAGTTTCTCAAGTCGCACGGGATCGATCGCAATTCCTTGCTCAACCAGGTCAAGGCCTCGATCGTCTGGGCCAAGCTGGTGCGACGCAAGGCGGCCGAGACGGTCGAGATCTCCGACGAAGAGGTCGACGCCGCGATCAAACGTGTCAAAGAGCATTCCGGCGAGCCGCAAAGCCGGATCGCGGAAATCTTCCTCGCCGTGGACAATCCCGCGCAGGATGCCGATGTCCGCGCCCTCGCCCAGAAGCTGACCGAACAGATGAAGCAGGGCGCGCGGTTCTCGGCGATCGCTCAGCAATTTTCGCAATCAGCGACAGCCGCGGTCGGCGGCGATCTCGGCTGGCTGCGCGCGGATCAGCTGTCGTCCGATCTGGCCGCCGCGGTCGCGAACCTGAAACCCGGCGAGCTGTCGCCGCCGATCCGCAGCGGTGGCGGCTACTACCTACTTCTGGTGCTCGATCGCCGCACCGGCGAAACCGGCGGCAGCCAGGCCGGGGACACTGTCTATGACGTGGTACAAGTCGTCATTCCGCTGCCGCCCAACGCCACCGAGCCCATGAAGCGCGCCGCTGCCATGGAGGCTGTCGGCATCCGCCAAGCCTCGAAAAGCTGCGCCGACATGTTGCGGCTCAGTAAGGAAAAAGCGCCGCAGACCTCAAGCGAAGGCTCGGTCAACGCCAGCGGCATGCCCCAACAGATGCGCGATATCTTGAACAAGCTGTCGCCCAACCAGGCGTCGGACCCGATCCTTCCGCGGGGCGGCATCGGCGTC
>DATMLO010000176.1:0-6941 GCA_035570495.1 Allostellaceae bacterium
GGAATTACAGAAGAACCCGGAGATCGGCCGCGCCGAGGCGCTGCACCGCGCCGAGCTGGCGATGCTCGATCCTAACAACCCGCCCGAGTTCGCCCATCCCCTCGTCTGGGCGCCCTTTATCCTCGCCGGCGAAGGCGGCGCCGGGCGATAAACTGAAATTGCTGAAAACCGGCACGCGCTCGGGCAATCGGTTGGCCCAATCGCGCCGAGAGCCGCCGTCGAATCTCGCGGGGATTGAACAGCGGCCACCCGCGCCAAAGCGGGGCGTGAACAAGGGTTTTCGGTTCCGGGTTGAGCAGCCGCCCTCCCTTGATTAAAGTTAACTCTCGGCTGTCAGACGTAGGCGAAGGGGGGTCGCCCTAGTGCGACAACACCAAATTGGCTTCTCGAAAGCGCGCCCTATAGCCCGCAACCGGACAGCGAGTGCGGCCTGCCGCGTCGGTGCGGGCATCGCCTGTCTGATTGCGCTGCTGACGCTGTCGCATCCAGCATTGGCGAGCGACGCGGGACAGGTGCTCACTTACAACGGCGAGTGCTACGTCACCAGCGATGGCAAGCGCGTGAAGCTGAGCATGGGAGATGCCGTCCACGCCGGCGACGTGTTGGAAATTCCGACCGACTCCAAGCTGAAGCTGCAGATGGCCGATGGCTCGGTGCTGGCGTTGGGCGCCAATTCGAAAATGACGATCGCGAGCTACGACGTCACGACCGACGGCGCACATCGCGACGTCAAATTGAACCTCGATAGCGGCATCGTGCGCGCCGTCGTCAGCAAAATGAGCCAGCAATCGACGTTTGAGGTCAGCACGGCAACCGGTGTCGCGGCAGCGCGCTCGACGGATTGGTTCGTCGAATACCAGCAGGCAACGACATTGACGGACGTAAGTGTCCTTGACGGCACCGTGGCGTTCTCCGGCGCCGGATCAACCGACGGACGCGGAGCCGTCTTGATCCCGCCGATGTCCGGTAGCGATATCGTCGGCAAGCAGCAGCCGACAGCGCCCCAGCCGCGCAGCCAGGCATATTTCGCCGCGCTTATCGATCGCACCGATGTGCGGCTCGGACTGTGCGAGTGCCTGGGGAACCCGTCCGTTACAATCAAGGCGTCCTGTCTTGACAACGTCGAAGTTTGCAAAGCGAACTGCGCAACAGCACCGTATTCTTTCGTACCGAACGCGCCCGAAAGCTGCCTTCGGATGACCCCGGGAACGGCGGTGCTCCCAACTACGGCAAAATGATTCGCGCAGCTGGGGGTGGCGCTTGACCCTCTCAAAGGGGATCCGGGAGATCCTGGTGGCCGCGGCGACCGCCGCCGCTTTGCTCGCATTGCTGGATTTCACCAATTGGCTGCCGCTACGTAGTCTCGAAACGGCCACCCTGGATTTACGCTTTCGCCTCCGAGGCGTCGCGCCACCGGGTGACGAGGCGTCTGTCGTGCTAATCGATGACCGTGCGGTCGACAAATTCGGTGGTTGGCCGCTCAGTCACCGCTTCTTCGCGCAGGCAGTCACCAAATTGCACGACGCCGGCGCGAAAGTAATCGTCCTCGATCTGCTGTTCGCTCAGGCCGAACGCACATTATCGCCAACCCAACGCACGGCCGTCGGCGATGCGGCCGCGGCGCTGCCAGAGAATGACACGTCGCTGCAGCAGACACTGCGCACGCTCGCGACCGACGATCCCGACACCGAGTTTGCCGACGCCATCCGGAATGCCGGAAACGTCTACCTGCCGATGGCCTTCTACTTTACGGGCAATGCCGAGCAGGCGCCGGATTTTGTCTCGGATGCCGGATATCAGCGCTTTGCGAAAACAACCGAACGGCCCGTCTTCACGTTAGAGCCAGTTTCCGTGTTGGCGCCGCTACGGCCCTGGGCCGAGGCCGCCGCTGGGCTGGGCCATGTCAGCCTGGCGTATGACCGAGACACCGTGCCGCGGTACGACCACGTCGCGCTGCCGTTTCAGGGCGACTTCATTCCCTCGCTGCCCGTCAGGGTCGCCGCCGCGTACTTGGGGGTTCCGTGGTCCCAGGTGGCGCTCGGGCTCGGCGAAGGTGTCGATATCGGCTCGCTGCATGTGCCGACCGATCGCGCGATGCGCATTCTCATTAACTACCGCGGTCCGATTCACACACTTCCAACATATTCGTTCCTCGATTTGCTCGACGGAAAGATCCCGGCAAAGGCGCTCGAAGGTCGGATCGTCTTGATCGGTGCCTCATTCCTCGGCATCCCGGATTCTCAGCCATCGCCGTTCGGCAGCACCCCGCTTCCCGGCACGGAACGTTTGGCGACCATCGTCGACACCATGCTACAGCAGCATTTCATCGCCGAGTCGCCCGGGCTGTGGCCGATCGTCGTCATCGCCCTCGTGCTGATACTGGCGATGCTGAACGGAGCGATGGCCGCCTATCTGCATATGGGGCTTGCCGCTGCCCTGGGCCTTACGTTGATCGTGGGCTGGTGCCTCGGCGCACAGCTGGCCTTTGTTTCCGGTTTATGGCTGCCGGTCGTCAACCCGCTGATCGCGTTGACGGGGTCAGCGGGCGTGGCGCTGCTCTACCGGTACCGGATACTCGACGCCGACAGCCGGATGGTCGAAGACGCATTCCGCCACTACCTGTCTCCCGACATGGTGGAGAGCCTGGCGCGGAACCCCAAGGGGCTGCACCTCGGTGGTGAGACCCGGGCGCTGACGGTGCTGTTTAGCGATATTCGCGGCTTCACCTCGATCGCCGAAGGCTTCAAGAGCAATCCGCAAGGGCTGACTCAGCTCATCAACAACAGCTTTCTCAGCCCGATGACCGATCTCATCATGGAACGACGGGGCACGATCGATAAATACATGGGCGACTGCGTGATGGCGTTCTGGAACGCACCGCTCGACAATCCGGCTCATGCCGACGACGCCTGCGAAAGCGCCCTCGCCATGGTTCGCGAACTGGAACGCATCAACCGAGACATCCGAGAAGCCCACGGGGGCACGGTTCCGGAAATCAAGATCGGTATCGGCATCAACACCGGCGACTGCGTCGTCGGCAACATGGGCTCCAACCGCCGCTTTGCCTACACGGCGATCGGAGACGCGGTCAATTTGGCCTCGCGGCTGGAAGGCCAGACCAAGACCTACCATGCCGACATCATCATGGGGAACGAGACCCGCAAAGCGCTCGGCGAGTGGGCGATCATCGAGCTCGACTACATTGCCGTCAAAGGCAAGTTGGAAGCCGAAGGCATCTATGCGCTCGTGGGCGATCGCGCCTTCTCGCAGACGCCGGAGTTCCGGCGGCTCGCCGCGCAACACGAGGCTTTGCTGCGCTCGTACCGCAATCAGGATTGGAGCAGCGCGACGGCCGTTCTGGGACGGTGCAGACGGTCGGGGATCAAGCTACCCGGCGCGGATCTGCCGGCGCTCTACGACTTGTACGAGTCGCGCATCGCATATTTTCAAGAGCACCCGCCGGGACCGTCTTGGGACACGGTCTTTGTGGCGGAAACCAAGTGACCGCGACGCCGCGGCTTTTTTCTTGGGGCGCTGGCACGCGTCGCGCATGGTAACGGGCGAGGAGGGTCTCGCCCGTGAATTTCGCGCTCACCCCGGCGCAAGCGCGCCTACAGCAGCGTTGCCGCGTGTTGGCGGAAGATTTCGCGACGCGCTCGGCGGCACATGACCGCGACGCCAGCCACCCGGCGGAAAATTACGAGAAACTGCGCGAGGAGGGTTTCCTCGCGCTGACCATCGCCAAGGAACTCGGCGGCGGCGGGGCCAACCTCCTCGATCACACGGTCGCTTACGAGACACTGGCCCAGGGCTGCCCGTCGACGGCGCTCGCCTTCAACATGCATGCCTCGGTCGTGATGCCGATCCTCGAGAGCCCCGAGGCGACCGACGAGGCAAAGGCGCGCCTCACCAAGCTCGTCGTCGAGGATAAGACACTTATCGCCGGCAATTTCTCCGAGCCGATCACCACGGCGCGGCTCGCCGACCGCCCGATCAAGACGCGGGCGCGGCGGGTCGAGGGTGGCTATCGCGTCACCGGACGAAAGATGTTCGCCTCGATGCTCGAAACCGCCGATCTGGTGATGGTCGGCGCCTCGATCGACGGCGCCGGCCCGCGCGCCGGCATCGCCTTCCTGTTGTCCCGCGACGCTGAGGGACGCCGGGTCGAAGCCAATTGGGATGTGCTCGGCATGCGAGCGACGCGCAGCGACTCGCTGATCCTCGAAGACTGTTTCGTACCGGATCGCGATGTCATCTACCGCTCGGACGACATGACGTCGCTGCGCAACAACAACATCCACTGGTTCTGGGGTTCGTACACGCCGGTCTATCTCGGCGTCGCCCAGGCCGCGTATGACGAGCTGAAACGCGTCGTCGCGACGCGCAAACCCGAGGGCTACGCGCAGCCCCTCGCCTATCTGCCCGACGTGCGCCGCCATGTCGCCGAGATGAGCGCCGAGCTGGAAGCGGCGCGGCTCATTACCTATCGCTCGGCTTGGCTATGCGACACCGAGGGGTTGACCGAGAACGCGAAAGCCGCGCTCTACCGCGCGAAATACATGGTCGGCGAGGCCGTGAGCCGAGTGACCCGCATGGCGCTGACCCTCGGTGGCGCGCACGGCATCTTCAAGTCATCGCGGCTTGAGCAGCTGTTCCGCGACGGCGCACTCGGGCCGTTGCACCCGCCGCCCGCCGATTTCTGCCTCTACAATATGGGGCTCTACGAATTGGAGCTCGACCCAGCCGAGGTGCTACCTCCGCTAAAGCCGGCCTAGTTCACCCGCAGCCTTGCCGGGTCGAGTGGACGCAACCGGCCGGGATCGAACGGCGCGAGATCGACCGTACGCGCGGCGCCGTCGGCGATCAGCTCGGCCATCGCCTCGCCGGTCGCCGGTGCGTTGAGGATGCCCCAGACGCTGTGCCCGGTAGCGATGTAGGCGCCCCCGGCGTCGGCTGCCTTGCCGATCAGCGGCAGCCCGTCGCCGGTCACCGGGCGATAACAAGCCTGGCGCGCGAGGATCGGCGCCGCGGCGAGCACCGGCGACAGTGCGCGGCACATCGCTTCCAGCCGGTAGATCGCGCCGCCATCGGGTTTTACACGCGCCGGATCGAGCGGCACGACGTCCTCGCCAGAAATGCCGCAGACATAGGTCGTGCCGTCGGGGCGCGGGAATAGCTCGGGGGTCAGCACCGCGCCGGTCTCTTCCTGGTATTCGAGGAACGCCGCCTCCGCCGGCACGCGGTCGCCGGTATCGAACACCAGGCTGTGCCCCTTGAGGCCGAAGACCGGCGGCAGCTTCAGCCAGCGCGCCGCCAGCACCGACCACGGCCCCATCGCGATGACCACGGCATCGGCTGCGATCGTCGCGCCGTCCTCGAGCTCGACGCCGGTGACCCTGTCGCCGTCGCGCATGAGGCCGGTCACCCGCCCCTGCTTCAGCTCAGCGCCGTGTGCCTCGGCGGCGCGCATCATCGCCTCGGTGTAGCGCGCGGGGTGAACCTGCGCGGTGGTCTCAGGGGAGCCGATCACCTGGCTCACCGCGACATCGCCGGCGAACCAGTCGAGCGAATAGGCACCGCGGTGCTGCCCGAGCGAGACGCGCCGGCTAGCAAAGCCGCCATAGGTGTCGAGCCGGCGATAACCCAAATCGTCGGCGATCTCCGCCGCGAGCTGGGCATGTAGATCAAAGCTGCGGCGGGCGAGCGGGTCGAGCGGCGTACCCTGGCACCAGTCGCGCGCGAGAAACCCGCCCGACTTGCCCGACGCGGCACAGGCGATGCCGGTGCTCTCGACGACCGTCGCCTTGACCCCGCGGCGGCTGAGGAAATAGGCGATCGAGCAGCCGATCGCGCCGCCACCGCAAATCAGCACATGCATGTCGTCACCTTTAGCACTGGTGCGGTGCCGGCACTTGCCCTAACTGGACGCGCCCTAATCAGCATAGTGGAAGCGCGATGCTCGAAGTGCCCGTTCTTATCGTCGGCGGCGGTCCGGTCGGCCTCACCGCCTCGATCCTGTTGTCACAGCAAGGGGTTCGCTCGCTGCTCGTCGAGCGCCATCCCGGCACGGCGATCCTGCCCAAGGCGCGCGGGATCAATGCGCGGACGATGGAGATGTACCGGCAGATGGGCCTCGAAGCCTCGATCCGCGAGGCCGGGCTGCCGCCGACCGAGCGCACCGGCTTCATCGTGTGGACCGAAAGCCTTGCCGGTCGGGAAATCGAACGCCGTGTGCCCGGCCGCATGGCGCCGGCCAATCGCGGCGCCTCGCCGGTGCTCAACTGCCTCTGCGCGCAGGACGATCTGGAGCCGGTCTTGCGCCGTTTCGCCGAGGCGGCGAGGCCCGGTGAGATCCGCTTCAACAGTGAGATGATCGCGGTCGAGCAGGATGCCGGCGGCGTCACAGCGACAATCAGGGCGTCTATGACAGCGTCAACATCCTGTTCAACGCCGATTTGCGCGAGTGGGTGTTGGACCGGCCGGCGGCGCTTTATTTTGTCGAGCAGCCCGATCTGCGCGCGACGTTCCTGACGATCAACGCACATGACCGCTGGGGCTTTCTGATCCACAGCCTCAGCCAATACGGCTACACCCCGGCCGATTTCACGCCGGAACGCTGCATCGCGCTGATCCGCCAAGGGGTCGGGAAGCCCGACCTGCCGGTCACCATCCTCGGCGTCAGCGCCTGGGAGGCTTCAGCTATCGTCGCCGACCGCTACCGGGACAGGCGGCTGTTCCTTGCCGGCGACGCAGCTCACGAAATGCCGCCAACCGGCGGATTCGGCATGAACACCGGTGTCCAGGACGTGCAGAACCTATGCTGGAAGCTGGCGGCGGTGCTCAAGGGCCAAGCCGGCGAGAAGCTGCTCGACACCTACCATCCCGAACGTCAGCCGCTGGGGCGGGTGATCACCGAGAACGCACTGGAGAACTCACTGTCG